>DXDD01000121.1 GCA_019115665.1 Candidatus Eisenbergiella pullistercoris
GCCATCGAGCGGGAAATCAGAAACGACCTGACTGAGAAAGCGGAGGACGGCGCCATTTCCGTGTTCGGAAAGAATCTGGAGCAGCTGCTCATGCAGCCGCCTATCGCGGGAAAGGTGGTGCTGGGCTGGGACCCGGCCTTCCGCACGGGCTGTAAGCTGGCAGTGGTGGACGAGACGGGAAAGGTGCTGGATACGAAGGTGATTTATCCGACGGCGCCCCAGAATAAAGTGGAAGAAGCGAAAAAGGAGCTGAAGCGCCTCATTGACAAATATCACGTTTCCCTGATTTCCGTAGGAAACGGAACCGCTTCCCGGGAATCCGAGCAGGTGATTGTGGAACTGATCAAGGAACTTTCCACACCCGTGCAGTATGTGATCGTAAATGAAGCGGGCGCTTCCGTGTATTCGGCAAGCAAGCTCGCCACAGAGGAATTTCCCAATTTTGACGTGGGACAGAGGAGCGCCGCCTCCATCGCGAGACGCCTGCAGGACCCGCTGGCGGAACTGGTAAAAATCGATCCCAAGTCCATCGGTGTGGGTCAGTACCAGCACGACATGAACCAGAAAAAGCTGTCGGAAGCGCTGGAGGGCGTGGTGGAGAACTGCGTGAACCGGGTGGGCGTGGATCTGAACACGGCCTCCGCATCCCTGTTGGAATACATTTCAGGAATCACGAAGACCATCGCAAAAAATATTGTGGAATACAGAGAAGCCAACGGCAGGTTCACCAACCGGAAACAGCTTCTCAAGGTGCCCAAGCTGGGCCCGAAGGCTTTTGAACAGTGTGCCGGCTTCCTGCGCATTCAGGACGGGGAAAATCCTCTGGACGCCACCAGCGTGCATCCGGAATCCTATGAGGCGACCATGAAGCTTCTGGACCGACTGGGCATGACGTTTGATGATGTGAAGAAGCTGCAGGCGCAGGCGGCCGCAGCGAAGAAGAACGGAAAGAGCGGCTTACGGACGGCGGCCGGAGCAGGCGGCGGAACCGATGCGAAGGGCGCAGCCTCCGGCGGAACCGGCAATGCCGCAGGACAGGGAGGCAGAGGAACTGCACAGAACGGCTCTGACAGAAAGGGCAGCCGGATGGTGATCCGCAACACGAACACCGCCATGGGCCGGGCTCTCGCAGCGGCCATGGGAGGCATTTCTCTGGAAGAAGGCGGACAAAACGCGAAGAAGCAGGCGGCGCGGCAGGATGCCGGAAATCAGGCGAAAACGCAGACGGAGCAGTCCGGGCATGGACCGGAAAACGCTTCCGGACTCTCCGCTTCCGGCCTGGAGCGAAGAGTCGGAGATAAGGCGAAGCTGGCGCAGGAGCTTGGCATCGGGGAGATCACTCTGACGGATATCTTAAAAGAGCTGGAGAAGCCCGCAAGAGATCCCAGAGAGGATATGCCCGCCCCGATCTTAAGAAGTGACGTGCTGGATATGAAGGATTTAAAGCCCGGCATGATCCTGAAGGGAACCGTGAGGAACGTCATCGATTTCGGCGCTTTCGTGGATATCGGCGTGCATCAGGACGGCCTGGTTCACATTTCTCAGATCACAGACCGTTTCATTAAGCATCCGCTGGAAGCGGTCAGCGTGGGAGACGTGGTGGACGTGAAGGTTCTGGATGTGGATGTGGCGAAGAAGCGGATCTCCCTCACCATGCGCCTGGATCAGGAGGCGAAGCCGAAGGACAGACAGAAGAAGTGAGAAGGGAAGCGCCGCCTGGAGGGAAGAAAATACCGATGATCGATTACGCCTCCGCCGGAAAGACCTGGAGACAGGATTCCCGGATGGCGGTCTGGGTGACAGAACCGGGAATCCCTCCATTTTAGGAAACTTTGATTTTAGAAAACCTTAATTTCAGAACATTTCAAATGACCGTTACCCGTTGTGAAAAGGCCGATGCAGCCGGTATCACAGCAGTTTTCTTCATCCTCAAAAAACAGCGGCGCTTCCCCGTTGATCTGCGCCCGGATGGAGCTTCCCTCCACGGTGATCCTGAGAGAAAACCTGTCACCGGGCTCCCAGGAGAAGGGGATGCTCTTTAAGCGCTGCCAGCCGTTTTTGTTTTTCAGGAGGGCTGCGCCGCCCTCGCAGAGGCCGAACGCATATCCCCGCATGGCGCCCTGCGCCCGGAACAGGATATAGTGGCCGGAGCCGGATAAGGGGGTGATCTCCGCTTCCACGGTATAATCCTTCCACAGGACGTCTCCGGTGAAAGCGGCGGAATCCCCAGCGCCGGTCAGATGAAGCTCTCCGTTTTCCAGAAACAGGATCCCCTTCCATCTGGTAAACTGGGAGATCTCAAAATGCGGGCCGGGATGCGTCCCGATGCGCCAGTCCTCCAGATTTTCCCGCTCGAAACGGATTTCATAGTCCGGCGTACCCGTCCAGTAAAAATCATCCAGAAAGAACCGGATCTCTCCGGCCGCAGTCCGGTCCAGAGACAGCCCCGCTTCGTCGATCAGGGCAAGCCCCCGGTCGGCCGGAATCTTCCAGACCAGCTCATGCCACTTCCCGGCGGAAAGAGAGACGGAATCGCTTTTTTGCAGGATGCCCTGCCTGCTGTCTCTGACAAAGAGAGAAACAGCGGTTCCCTCCTGCTCGGACAGGAAGGCGAGACGGAGCGTCTGGCCGGGATACAGGATGGGAGAAAAGGCGGGATCGTAGCGGCTGTCGCTGAAATCCGACGGAAAATAGTAGGTTTTCTGATAGATTTCGCCCTGCAGCCCATTCCCGGAAGTACCGGCAATACACAGGGAACCCGTACCGCTGAAGGCTTTTTTGCGGGTATGGCTGACGGAAAGAGCGCCGGGGCCGGAAACTCTGGCACGCATGGCCTGGATGGAACCGGGATATTCAAAATGCTTCAGGCGCTGCGGCTGATGGATCAGGCTGTGCAGCGGTTCAGGCGCGTTTTCGCCGGTGATTTTCTCGACCTGCCGGAGCAGAAGGTCCGTGATCTGCGCGTTATCCTGCATATTAAGGCTTCCCAGGGTTCCGGAGCAGATCATGAGATCCTGAATGGGAGAAAGCCATTTTTCGTAGCTGATGGCCGCAGTGCCGCCCCGTACCCCTATGATGGCCGCGATATTTCCCACATTGCAGTCGGTATCCCATCCGCACATGGTCCCGATGTTCAGCGTCCGGTCATAGTCGCCTTTCCCGTACAGCAATGCGAGGATGATGACGGCCGCGTTGGGAATGATATGGCAGTTGCCGGGATATCTGTCATATCCCCAGTTTTCCAGAACATACCGAAAGCACTGCTCCCAGTGATCCGGATTTTCCTGATGATACTGCATGACGGCCCGGACGACCCTTGCGTATTCGCAGTCTGCGGGGATAAAACGCAGGGCTTTTTTCAGGATCTCTTCCACATCGTTTTCTTCATAGGCAATGCTGATGCAGCAGGCGATGAAGATTCCGCCGTATACGGCATTTCCGTCATGGGTGACGCGGGCGGCCTTCTCCGCGAGAACAGCGGCCTTTTCGGGGGCTCCGGGACAGACCAGCCCCCAGACGTCAATAAAGATCTGGCCGCCGATCTGCTCCGCCACAGTGCTTCCATTCTGAAGGATGGAGCCGCTTGCGGGAGCGGCAATGCCGTTCATAAGATTGAGATAGGCGGTGTGCTCGGTGGAGATCCCATATCCTCCCCACCAGAAAAAGCCGTGCTCATAGGGGGAGGCGTTCATCAGCTCATGCGCGATGTCCTGAGAGGTCAGCTCCTCCGGCGCGGACAGCCGGTCCAGCGCCCGGATCAGAAACACGGGCACGTTCGTATCGTCGTCAGCGGCAAAATTCCGATAGGATTCCACATAGCCGTCGATTTCACCGTATACCTTCCGGATCTCGGCAAAGCTCCAGCCCTCGACGGGAGCGCCGAGACGCACCCCGACCGCCTTGCTGATCCAGCCGGCGTACAGCTTGTCTATGATCTCCGGCGTGATTGATTTTGGTTTCATGATTTTTTTCCTTTCCCCTTTTTATGAAAATTCCCCTTCATGCTTTTTGAAAAAATCATAGTACGCCCGGACGTTTTCCAGCTCATACCAGCGCTTTACGTCAACGGGCTCCTCGTCCAGATCATAGATTTTCGCCCCTTTCATGGACAGCAGGAAGGGGGAGTGAGTGGCGATGATGAACTGGCAGCCGTAGAAGCGCATGGACTCCTCGAGAAATTTCAGAAGCTCCTGCTGCTTTTCGGGAGAAAGGCTGTTTTCCGGCTCGTCCAGCAGATACAGGCCGTTGTCCTGTATTTTTTCTTCAAAGTACAAAAGGGCGCTTTCTCCGTTGGAATGCTCCCGGACATTATCCATCAGACTTTTCCGGACAAATTTGGACTGGGTATTGCTTCTCGCCAGATTCACTTTTTTCAGACGCTCGTAATCGTCCAGGGAACGCATCTGAAAGCGGGAATATTTCGCGTCCAGGTAATCGTCGAACAGCGTTTCCCGTTTCCGGTCGATGCCCGCGTTGAGGCTTCTCAGATTCAGCATGAAATCAAAAACGTCGTCGCTGGTGATGATCCGGCCCTCCGCCGGGACGCCGCCCTCTGCCTCATAGCCGCAGAGGGCCGTATAATCCTCGAAAAAGCTGGAGCGGTTATACAGGCTGTCCCGTTTCAG
>DXDD01000011.1 GCA_019115665.1 Candidatus Eisenbergiella pullistercoris
GAGCAAACGGAGTTGGTAAGACTACAACGTCAAATTCATTACTGCAAATGTGCCCTAATAGTGCATACGTTGACGCAGATTGGTGTAGAGCCATCAACCCCTTTCAATTTACTGAAGCAACTAAGAAAACTGTAACAGACAATATCTTTTGCCTTTTCAAAAACTATTTATCATGTGATGACATCGAAACAGTAATTTTTCCCTATGGTTTTCATGGAGAAAGAAAGCCAATTTATGATGAAGTAATTCGCAGACTAAGGGATGAAGGAATAGTCTTTGCTGAACACATTGTTATATTGAAGTGTGAATATGAAGAAAACAAAAAGCGTTGTATCAAAGACAACCGAGATAATGAACGCATAGAGCGAGGAATGAAAAATACGTTCAATTTTTATGATGAGTTGGAGTATCCTACAATAGATACAACATTCATGTCGCCAGGACAGGTTTCCCAAAAAATAATTGAGTTATTTTTTAGATGAACTGTTCTTGCACAAAAAACGTAAAATCCCGCGGATTTCATCCCCATCATAGGATGAAGTCTGTGGGATTTTTGTGTCTTCGGAAGCTGTGAAATATACAAGCCGGAGCAGATTTGTATATACACAGACGACGAAAACAGGGGTGTCCAGAGGGGCGCAGCCCCTTTGGCTCTGGGTTTCCAACAGGGGCGAGCGGCATCCCTGTTGGCACACGACTTTCTCCCGGAAAGTCTGGTGTGTTAGACCTTTGCGGAGCAGATGGAAGCCGGAATTGTCGCACGCTCCGGAAAGTGTGGCTACAGTTGCGGCGTTCTGGCGGGAAAGGTTGCCCCTTATGGGACAGCATAAGCGACAGAAAAAGGCTGGTAAGCGGGACAGATATGCGCTGTCCGCCAGTCGTATCCCCTGCTTGCGCCAGCCTGCACAGCCGCTCATTGTTCCGGGGCGGCATTTTGCTTCTCCTGCGCGTGGTCTAAGGTGGATTGAAGAAATTCCGTCAGCGCCTGACCGAACTTGTCCAACGCTTCCTTTAGCACCCCGTCCATCCCCGCTGCGCTCTGGGCGACGGCGGCGGAAATCGCTTCCGGCGTGATGGCCTGAGGATGAACACCCCTCCCCCGTACCGCACGTCATCTCACAGAAACAGCTCGCATTCCTTCCTCTCTGAGCATGCCTTGTTCAGCATGGCGCTGACGGCCGCCAGCGCCGCGGGATTCAGCCTGCGCGCGGAGTGGGGGCAGAGGGAGACGCAGCGCATGCAGGAGATGCAGAGCGCGGCGTCTGTCTTTGCCGGATCCTGCCGGTCTATGGCCTGCACGGGACATTTTTGGGCGCATAAGCCGCATTTTAGGCAGGCCTCCGTGGGCTTTGGCACCATGCCGGATCCGCCGGCTTTTTTATAGGGGCGGCTGCCCGGGATTTTTGGCTGCGGGGGATTTCCTTCGGCCAGCCGGGTGCGGATCTCCTGCGCGAAGGTATGGAGGCGGGCCCGGTCGCGGCCATCCGGGCGGCCTGCGGCAAACTGGCGGGCGATGGAATGCTCCGCGACTGCGGATACAGCGGCGATGACGTGAAAGCCGGCGCGGACGGCGGCATCCTGCAGCTCCGTAAGAGTATCCTCATAGGCCCGGTTGCCGTAAACGCAGAGCAGAACGGTCTTCGCTCCGTTTCCGCGGATGCCGGAGAGGCGTTCTGCAGCCGGGGCCGGCACGCGGCCGCCGTAGGAGGGGACCGCGATCAGGGCAAGGGCGTCTTCCACCAGCGAAATGCCGGAAAAGTCGGCCGCGCCGTCTGTGAGATCAAGGAAGACAGGTTTTTCTTCCCATTCCTCTGCCAGCATATCTGCCGCTTTCTTTGTTCCGCCGGTGGGGCTGAAACAGATTTCATAAAGCTTCATCTCAGAAAATCTCCTTGTCTTCTTTGGGAGGGCCGTTGGCATGCTCTGCTCCGTTAAGGCCGGGAAAAGGCAGCGATTCCGGTCATTCCACCTGTTTCAGGCCGCTGATATCGGAATCGATCATCATGGAGTAGTTGGTATAGTAGACCACAAAGCCGGGCTTTGCGCCGGCGGGTTTTTTCACGTTCTTCTTTTCCGTATAATCCACCTCTACCTTTTCGCAGCCCCTCCCTCTGGAATAGTAGGCGGCAAGCCTGGCGGCATCCTCGAAGGTGGCGTCGGGAAGCTCTGCGCCCTTTGTTTTCACGACCACATGGGAGCCGGGGATGCCCTTGGCGTGGAACCACCAGTCGCCGCCGGAGGCGAAGCGGAAGGTGAGGTCGTCGTTCTGATAATTGTTTTTTCCTACATAAATGTCATAGCCGTCGCTGCTGATGTAATGGAAGGGAACGCTGGTGATCTTCACTTTTTTGGCGCGGCCGCCGCCCTTTCTGTGAAGGTAGCCGCTTTCGATCAGTTCCTCGCGGATCTGGACCAGGTCGTCCTCCTTCTGGGCGATATCCAGGCTGGCGCTGATGGATTCCAGGTGCTCCACCTCCGCCTTTGTCTCCAGCGTCAGCTCGGAGAGGGCCTCGAAGGTGCGTTTCAGCTTGTTGTATTTTTCAAAATATTTTTTCGCGTTCTCGCCTGCGGTGAGGGTGGGATCCAGCGGGATGGTAAGGTCCTCTCCCGTATAGTAGTTGGGACAGGTCAGGGATTTCGCGCCGGGCTCGGCGCCGTAGCCGTAGGTGTTGAGAAGCTCGCCGTATACCCGGTATTTGTCCCGTTTTTCCGTGTCGCGCATCTGTTTGATCTGCAGGTCGTATTTTTTTACGTTGCGTTCCAGGGCGTTGGAAACGATGCGGCGCAGATCGGCGGAGCGCTGCCGGATCCGGGTGATCGTGTTTTTCTCCGCGTAATAGTCCTCCAGGAGCGCGGAAACGGAGGCGTAGTCCTTCCTTCTGTCGGCCGGATAGGAGGTCAGGGTCAGCGCGGCGTATTCCGCGGGAACCGGCGGCTTTCCTCCTTCGTAGACGATGCAGGGATGAAACTGCCCGGAGCGGATCTCTTCCATCATGGAGGAGAAGGCTTCCCACAGGGCCTGTCTGCCGTCTTCTTCCAGCGCCGCGGTGGACAGATCCGCGTTCCCGCCCGCACGGTGGCAGATCTCATGGGCAATGGCGGGGGACAGGCCGGTGAAGGAGGTGTAGAGCGCCTTGAAGCAGGGCTGCGCGCCGGAAAAGACGCGCTCCATGAAAAGCGCCCGGTCCGCTTCCAGCGGATTGACCTTGTCCTGGGTATGGGGAATGAAGTAGTCCTTTCCCGGGAGCACCTCGCGCACGGAGCTGACCATGGCGGAAATGTGCTTGATGCTGTCGATGATCACGTCGTTCTCGTCGCAGAAAATGATGTTGCTGTGCTTGCCCATCAGTTCGATGATGAGCTGCTTGGTGCGAAGGTCTCCCATTTCATCCAGGTGCTCGATCCGGAAATTGAGGATCCGCTCCATCCCGGGCTGGGTGATGGAAAGGATCCGGCCGTTCTGGATGTGCTTGCGAAGCAGCATGCAGAAGCCGGGAGCCGTGATGGGGCTGGTCTTGTTTCTGGACGTGAGGTAGGCCAGGGGAAGGGAGGCCGAAGCCGACAGGGTGAGCCGGTACTGGCTGCTGTTGTTTTTTATGGTAAGAAGCAGCTCGTCCGGTTCGGGCTGGGCGATCTTGTAGACCCGCCCGCCCGTGAGCGCATCGGAAAGCTCTTTGCGGACCGCTGCAATGGTAATGCCGTCAAATGCCATGATGTTTCTTCCTTTCTGAAAAAAATAAGGACTGTATCCAGTATACCAGCCCGTCCGTCTGCGCACAAGAGCTTCTTGACGGGTTCGGCGTTGTGCTTTATAATAAAATGAATTATGGGAATTTACAGATCCGGAGGAACGCAGATGATAAAGAGCATGACAGGATTCGGGCGCTGTGAGGTCGCCGAGGCAGAACGAAAGATTACCGTGGAAATGAAATCCGTCAATCACCGTTATCTGGACGTAAGCATGAAGATGCCAAAGAAGCTGAATTTTTTTGAGGCTTCCATCCGCGGCCTTCTGAAGGAATACATTCAGAGGGGCAAGGTGGATCTTTTCATATCCTATGAGGATTTCACGGAGAGCGGCGGAACGGTCAGGTACAACCGGGAGATCGCTGCGGAGTACCTGAAGTATCTGAAGCGGATGGAAGAGGATTTTTCCCTGAAAAATGATGTGAGCGTGTCGGTCCTTGCCCGGTTCCCGGAGGTCTTTTCCATGGAGGAGGCGGATCTGGACGAGGAGGGCATCTGGAAAACGCTGGAAAAGGCGCTGAGAGGGGCGGCGGAGGCTCTGATGCAGACCCGGATCAGCGAAGGAGAGGCTCTGAAAAACGATCTGATCGCAAAGCTCGACGGCATGCTGGAGCATGTGGCCTTCATCGAGGCGCGCGCGCCTCAGATCGTGGCGGAATACCGTCAGAACCTGGAAGCAAAGGTGAAGGAGCTTCTTGCGGACGCCCAGGTGGATGAGAACCGGCTGGTGATGGAGGTTACGATCTTTGCGGATAAGGTCTGCGTGGATGAGGAGCTGGTGCGCCTGCGGAGCCACATCGAAACCACCAGGAAGACGCTCCTTGAGGGCGGCAGCGTGGGCCGCAAGCTTGATTTTATCGCGCAGGAGATGAACCGGGAGGCCAATACCATCCTCTCCAAGACGGCGGATCCTGCGACCTCCGATCACGCGATCGAGCTGAAGACCGAGATCGAAAAGGTGCGGGAGCAGATCCAGAACATCGAATAGGAACGGCCGGAGGGCCATTTCTCCAGTGTGTGAAGCGGAGGGCTTATGAACCAGTTCATTCATGTGGGCTTTGGAAATATTGTGAATACGGATAAGGTGATCGCGGTGGTGAGCCCGGACTCGGCGCCGGTGAAGCGGATGGTGCAGACGGCGAAGGAGACGGGAACGGCCGTGGACGCCACCCAGGGGCGCAAGACCAAGGCGGTTCTGGTGATGGAAAACGGACAGCTGGTGCTTTCCGCGCTGCTGCCGGAAACCATCGCGAACAGGGCGCAGACCGGACGGGAGGATTTGGATGAAGCGTAAGGGAATTCTGATCGTGGTATCAGGCTTTTCGGGAGCGGGCAAGGGCACGCTCATGAAGGAGCTGTTAAAGCGGTATGACAATTATGCCCTGTCGGTTTCCATGACTACCAGGGAGCCCAGAGAGGGCGAGAAGGACGGGGTATCCTACTTTTTTGTGGATAAGGAGACCTTTGAACGTTCGATCGCGGCAGACGGGCTGATCGAATATGCTTCCTACTGCGGAAACTATTACGGAACGCCCAGGGAGTACGTGGAAAAGTGTCTGGACGCGGGAAAGGACGTGATCCTGGAGATCGAGATCCAGGGAGCGCTCAAGGTGAAGGAGAAGTTCCCGGAGGCCCTGCTTTTGTTCGTCATGCCTCCTGACGCGGAGGAGCTGAAGCGGCGGCTGGAGGGCCGGGGGACGGAAAGCGCGGAGGTGATCCGAAAGCGGCTGGAGCGCGCCTGCGAGGAAGCGGAAGGAATCGAAAATTACGAGTATCTGATCATAAACGATGATCTGGAGGAATGCGTGCGCGAGATGCATGACATCATCGGCGCGGCGCGCAGGAATCCGGCAAGGAACCGGCGGCTGATCGCCGACATGCGTTCCGGACTGGAAGCAATAGTGAAAGGAGAATAAAAACATGTTACATCCCTCTTACAGTGATCTTATGAAGGTGGTAAACAGCGGCGTAAAGGAAGGCGAGGATAAGATCGTCAGCAGCCGTTATTCCATCGTGATGGCGACGGCCAAGAGAGCCAGGCAGATCATCGCGGGCGACGAGCCCATGGTGAGCATGAAAACGGGCATGAAGCCTCTGTCTGCAGCCGTTGAGGAGCTGAACGAAGGAAAGATCCGCATCCTGAGCGATGAGGAAGCGGCCGCGGAGCTTGGCGCGGAAGAATGACGGAAAGGGAAAAGAGAAATTGCTTCGGGCGTTTCTCTTTTTTATCATGAAGAAAAGCCCGTCGTCAGACGGACTTTGAAATCCGAAAAACCGATTGAGGAGTCTGCATGAAAATATTGTTTGTATCGCTTGGCTGCGACAAAAATCTGGTGGACACGGAGATGATGCTGGGCATGCTGGCGGAAAGGGGACATACCTTTACGGACAGCGAGGAGGAGGCCCAGGCCGTGGTGGTCAACACCTGCTGCTTCATCGGCGACGCCAAGGAGGAGAGCGTGAATACCCTGCTGCAGATGGCGCAGCTGAAGAAGGAAGGAAGGATCCGGGTGCTCATCGCGGCGGGCTGTCTGGCCCAGCGCTACCGGGAGGAGATCCGGCAGGAGATCCCGGAGGTGGATGAGATCCTCGGGACCATGGCCATTGACAGCATCGCCGACGCCATCGACGAGGCGGAGGCGGGACGCGGGAAAGACCACATCACGGAGCCGGACGCGCCCATTGTCTACGGAAAAAAACGCAGCGTGACCACAGGCGGCCATTATGCCTATCTGAAGATCGCGGAGGGCTGCGACAAGCGCTGTACCTACTGCATCATCCCCAAGGTGCGGGGAAGCTACCGGAGCGTTCCCATGGAAGCGCTGGTAAAGGAAGCGGAAGAACTGGCGCAGGCGGGCGTGCGGGAACTGATCCTGGTGGCGCAGGAGACCACCGTTTACGGAAAAGATCTGTATGGGAAAAAGGCGCTTCCGGAGCTTCTGGAAAAGCTCTGCCGCATCCCGGGCCTGTACTGGATCCGCCTTCTGTACTGCTATCCGGAGGAGATCACGGATGAGCTGATCGCCTGCATGAAAAAAGAACCGAAGATCTGCCATTATCTGGATATGCCGATCCAGCATGCCTCCGACCGGATCCTAAAGAGGATGGGCAGGCGGACGAACCAGCAGGAGCTTAGGGAACGGATCGGCAGGCTGCGGGAGGAGATCCCGGATATCTGCCTGAGGACCACGCTGATCAGCGGCTTCCCGGGAGAGACCCAGGAGGAGTTCGAGGAGCTGTATAATTTTGCGGACGAGATGGAGTTCGACCGTCTGGGCGTGTTTCCCTACTCTCAGGAGGAAGGGACGCCGGCGGCGGAATTTCCGGATCAGATCCCGCAGGAGGTCCGGGAGTCCCGCCGGGACGAGCTGATGGAGCTGCAGCAGGAGATCGCCTTTGAAAAGGCGCAGGCGCAGAAGGGCCGGACGCTCCTGGCCATGATCGAAGGAAAGGTGGAGGACGAGAACGCTTATGTGGCGCGGACCTATATGGACGCCCCGGGCGTGGACGGCCTGCTTTTCATCAATACGTCGAAGCAGCTTCTGACCGGAGATTTTGTCAGGGTCCGGGTGACCGGGTCCTATGAATACGATTTGATAGGAGAACTGGAAGATGAATTTACCGAATAAGCTGACCATACTCAGAATGATCATGATCGTGCCCTTCGTGGTGTTCATGCTGGCTCCCGTGGGAGGCGCGGCAGGAAAATGGATCGCCCTCGTCCTGTTTGTCGCCGCCAGCCTGACCGACCTGCTGGACGGCAAGATCGCAAGAAAATACAACCTTGTGACCACCTTTGGAAAGTTCATGGATCCTCTGGCCGACAAGCTGCTGGTCTGCTCCGCCATGATCTGCCTGGTGCAGATGGGACGGATCCCCGCGTGGATCGTCATCATCATCATCAGCCGGGAGTTCATCATCAGCGGCTTCCGTCTGGTGGCATCCGATAAGGGCGTGGTCATCGCGGCCAGCTGGTGGGGCAAGTTCAAGACCACCTTCCAGATGGTGATGATCATCCTGATGATCGCGGACATCGCCGTGCTTTCCGTCGTGACGCAGATCGTCATGTGGATCGCCCTGATCCTGACGGTGGTATCGCTGATCGATTATCTGATGAAAAACAAAGACGTGATGAAGGATCCCGCCTAAGAGCTTACAACAGGGATCCGGGAGAGACAGCTATGACAGTGGAACTGATCTGTGTGGGAACCGAGCTTCTGCTCGGGAATATCGTGAATACCAATGCGGCCTGGCTGGCGGAGCAGTGCGCGGCGCTGGGCCTGTCCTGCTACTACCAGACGGTGGTGGGAGACAACGCGCAGCGCCTGGCCGGCATCCTGCGGACCGGGCTGGAGCGCTCGGACATCCTGATCCTGTCCGGCGGCCTTGGGCCTACCCAGGACGACCTGACGAAAGAAACCGCGGCGCAGGTGTGCGGAAGGAAGCTTACGGAGGATGCGCGCAGCCTTTCCCGGATCGAGGAATACTTCCGGGAGCGGGGGCTGAAGATGACGGACAACAACAGAAAGCAGGCGCTGGTGCCGGAGGGCGCCCTTGTGGTGGACAATGACAACGGAACGGCGCCGGGCCTCATTCTGGAAAAGGACGGAAAGCGGATCATCCTGCTTCCCGGTCCGCCGAACGAGCTCATCCCCATGTTTGAAAAAAAGATCGCTCCCTATCTTCTTTCCCTGGATCCGGACGGCCCTTCCGTCATTTATTCCCGGACCGTGAAGATCTGCGGCCTGGGAGAAAGCGGCGTGGAGGCGATGATCACGGATCTGGAAGCGCTTTCCAACCCTACGGTGGCCCCCTATGCCAAAACGGGCGAGGTGCATCTTCGCGTGACCGCCCGCGCGGCGGAGGAAAAGGAAGCCAAAAAGCTGGTGAAGCCGGTGGTGAAGGAGCTGGAAAGACGGTTCGGCCGTTCGGTCTATACCACCAAAAACGAGGTGACGCTGGAGGACGCGGTGGTAAAGCTCCTGAAAAAGCATGGCCTGACGGTCTCGACCGTGGAATCCTGCACCGGCGGCCTGGCCGCGGGAAGACTGGTCAATGTTCCCGGCGTTTCCGATGTGTTTAAGACCGGGTTCATCACCTATTCCAACAAGGCCAAGCGTAAGCTCGTCGGCGTGAAAAAGGAAACGCTGGAAAGATACGGAGCGGTGAGCCCGGAGACCGCGCGGGAAATGGCGCTTGGCGCGGCGAAGGCTTCCGGCGCGGATGTGACGGTTTCCGTGACGGGGATCGCCGGGCCGGACGGCGGCAGCGAAGAAAAGCCGGTGGGACTGGTATATATGGCCTGTTTTGTCTGCGGAAACGTGTGGGTGGAGCGGTTCCAGTTTAAGGGAAACCGCGCGAAGGTACGCGAAGCCTCCGTGGCTGCGGCGCTGACGCTGATGCGCGGCTGCATTCTGGAGGTGTTCGGCTGACAGGCAGGAGCAACGTTTGAGAGCGGGATGCTCGCGGAGGGAATTATGAATCAGGGGCACGAGGAGGAGTATACATTCTGTCCGGACTGCGGGGCGCTTATGAAGGACGGCCTCTGCAGGAGCTGCGGCTTCCGGGAGGGGGCCGCCGGTGTGGAAGCTGCCGGTGTGGGAACCGCCGACGCGGAGAAGACCGGGGCGGAAGCTCCCGATGAGGAGAAGACCGGGCCGGAAATTACCGGTGTGGAAGCTGCCGGACCGGAGGGGATGGAGAACCTGGAGGAGCGGCGGGAGCCGGAGGCGGATCGGGGGCCATATCCGGAGACAGACCGGAGACCGTCCTTTTCCAAGGGGCCTCAGCAGGGGCAGACATATGAAGAAGATCGGGGATACACCGGAAACGGGATCCCTCCCCGCGGCGGACAGGGCTATGGCACAGGAGGCTATGGCGGTCCGGGCGGTGCCGGAGGTCCCGGAAGCTACGGGCCGCAGGGTTATGGCCCACATGGCGCGGGAAGCTATGGCGGCCCGCACGGCGCAGGCAACCCGCATGACGCAGGCGGTCCGGGCGGTGCCGGAGGTCCCGGAAGCTACGGGCCGCAGGGTTATGGCCCACATGGCGCAGGCGGTCCGGGCGGCCCCGGCGCTCCCGGAGGTTACGGCCCCCAGGGGTATGGCCCGGGCAGTCCTGACGGTCCGGGCGGATTCCGGGGCTATGGTCCGTACGGCTATGGCCCCGGCGGCCCGCGGCCGGACAGAAGGGGCGGCGGGAATACGCTCGCCATCGTGATCATCGTTATGGTGACGGTCCTGATCGGACTGGCGATGATCCTGTTTTTCCTTCTGGTAAGAGATTCGATGAGCGCTGCCCGGATTACAGAGAACAGCCGGCAGGAGGCGGCGCCTTTCCCTGAACAGGGAGAGGGAGAATGGTACGGCCGTCTTCCCTATGAGTATGACATGCCGGAGGAAGCGGCTCCGGGATCGGAGGAAACTGCTCCCGGATCAGAGGAGACGGCGCCGGAGGAGGCCTACATACCGAGCGCGGACGACGAGTACTATGTAACCCTGGCCAACGCGGTGCGGGATGATCTGAGTTATCGTGTGGAATGGGAGGAATACGACCTGCGGGACGAAGAGACCGGAGCGACTGCGTCCGGCAGATATCCGCAGCTTTCCGGCGGAAATATTCCTCAGCTGGATCAGCTCAATGAACTGATCCGCTCAGAAGCCACCTATTTTTCCAGCCTGTATGAATACTACAGAGGATGGCAGGGGGAAAGCGTGGTCTACCATGCGGAGAGCATCGGATATGTGACCTATATGGATGAAGAAAAGATCAGCATTGTGCTGCAGGAAGACTACGAAATGGACGGACAGTCCAGCATCTCCCTTTACAGCATCAACGTGGATCTCATCAGCGGCGAGATCATGGACAACGGCGGGCTGATCGAATACAGTCCGCAGCTGGCGGAGAGATTCCGCGATCAGAGCAGCCGCCAGAACGGTCGGGTGGAGGCCGTGGAAATGATGGACGATGAGCAGCTTCTGGATTTCCTTTCCGATGAAAATACGAACATTGTGTTCTATACGCCGATCGGCCTGGAAATCGGCTTCAATTATACCACCAGCGACAGCACGGGCTGGGTGACGGCGACCATAAAGGATTACGCAGGCTACGTCCCGAAATTCTGAAGAATCCGCCGCGCGGAAGGAGCAGCCTGGGACGGCCTGTCCCGCCTCCTGCGCGCGGCTTTGCTGTTGGGCTGCGGATAATGGCGGCCGGATGCTTTTTTTCTGTACATTTTCGTACGGCCTGCGCAGTAAATGCGCAGACCTGTTCAAATAGCAGTTACTTTTATGGGATGGAAAAATACTGCGGCTGATTCCTTTTTCATATCGGAAAATCCCTGCTCGCCCCCGCCAGGATGCTCCGATACGGTTTAAAATGCGAATCTGCATTGTATAACCGTACAAAAAGTTTAAATTGACGGTTAAAAAAGGGATTTTCCGATCCTTAACCGTACTTTTTGACCACTATTTCATCACCAGTACGGATAAATACCTGATTTTCTCATCTGTAACCGTATTTTCGGCCTGTCGGGTACGGTTAAAAACAGACTTTTCGATCTTTTTACCGTATTACGCCATAAAAAGTACGGTTCAGAACAGCACTTTCCGGAATTGGATCCGTAAAAAATGAATTTTTGTACGGATGAAAATCCATTTTTTTCGTTTTTTAACCGTAAACGGGCGGAATGCTTCCGTGGGAGGTCTGCGGAATGCTTCCGTGGGAGGTCTGTGGAATGCTTCATGGAAGGCCTGTGGAATGCTTCCGTGGAAGAGCCTGCGGAAGGTTTGTCTGTACAAATCCGCGGAGCATTTTGCCGAGTCCCCTGCCCTGTGAGCAGGAACGATACCGGCGGCCGGAGCGCCGTTTTCTTATAAAAACAGGTGGATTTCGGGGCGAAAACGTGATAAAATAAATCACATTCATTTTTCAGACAGCCGATTCATCTGGCATTTTCAGTATCAGGGCGTTTCGCCGCTTTTTTTCCGGAAAGAGAATTGACAAAACAGAACGGATGTTTTATGATTAGAAAGAACACTTGTTCTATAAAGAGATTATACCGGCCTGCGGCGATAGAAGAACAGGAGGAAGAGATGGAAAAGGAAGAAAAACTCAAGGCGCTGGAAGCGGCGCTTGGACAGATCGAGAAGCAGTATGGAAAAGGGGCTGTGATGAAGCTGGGGGATCCCTCTTCCCAGATGAACGTGGAGACCATTCCCACCGGTTCCCTCAGTCTGGATATCGCGCTTGGACTGGGCGGCATTCCCAAGGGGAGGATCGTGGAGATCTATGGCCCGGAATCCAGCGGTAAGACGACGGTGACGCTCCACATGATCGCAGAGGTGCAGAAGAGGGGCGGAATCGCGGGCTTTATCGACGCGGAGCACGCGCTGGATCCCGTTTATGCGAAGAATATCGGCGTGGATATTGACAATCTGTATATTTCCCAGCCTGACAACGGGGAGCAGGCGCTGGAGATCACGGAGACGATGGTCCGCTCCGGCGCGATTGATATCATTGTTGTGGACTCCGTGGCGGCTCTGGTGCCGAAGGCGGAGATCGACGGCGACATGGGAGATTCCCATGTGGGACTGCAGGCGAGGCTGATGTCCCAGGCGCTGCGCAAGCTTACCGCCGTGATCAGCAAGTCGAACTGCACCGTGATCTTCATCAATCAGCTGCGTGAGAAGGTGGGCGTGATGTTTGGAAATCCGGAGACGACGACCGGCGGACGCGCGCTCAAGTTCTATTCCACCATCCGCCTCGATGTGCGGCGGATCGAGACGCTCAAGCAGGGCGGCGAGATGGTGGGAAACCGTACCCGCGTGAAGGTGGTGAAGAACAAGATCGCGCCGCCGTTCAAGGAAGCGGAATTCGACATCATGTTCGGAAAGGGGATTTCCAGAGAAGGAGATATACTGGATCTGGCGGTCGGCCTGAACATTGTCAACAAGAGCGGCGCATGGTTCGCCTATGAAGGGAACAAGATCGGCCAGGGAAGGGAAAATGCGAAGTCCTTCCTCGCGGATCATCCCGAGATCTGCGCGCAGATAGAACAGAAGGTAAGGGAGCACTATTTCTCCAGGCCGGAAGCGGCGGAAGGGGAACCGGCTGAAAAAGGGCAGGCCGAAAAGGGGCAGGCTGAAAAGAAACAGGACGGGAAAGAGCAGGCTGAGAAGGGACAGACGCAGAAGGAGCCGGCAGAAGCATGACCGTGACCAGTATTGTGCCGGAGGGCCGGACGAGATATGCGGTTACGGTGGACGGAGAAGGCGGATTTGTCCTGTATCAGAAGGAACTTTCCGAATATCGGATCAGAGAAGGGGAGGAGCTTTCGGAGGAGACGCTCGCCGAGATCATGCGGAAGGTTCTTCCCCGGCGCGCGAAGCTGCGCTGCCTGAATCTGCTTAAAAGCCGCAGCTATACGGAGAAACAGCTTGCGGAAAAGCTGCGCGCGGGGAAATATCCGGAAGCCGTAATCGAAGAAGCGCTTTCCTATGTAAAATCCTTCGGCTATGTGGACGATGCGGCCTATGCCAGAAGCTACGCGGAGGATCAGATCGAAAAGAAGAGCGTCCGCAGGATCGCGGAGGAGCTTCAGAGGAAGGGCGTGGACCGAGGCCTGATCGAAGAGGCGCTTCTCTTTGTACAGGAGCGGGACGGAGGACAGGATGAGGAAGGAATGATCCGCAGGCTTCTGGAAAAGAAGCATTTTGATCCGGAAACAGCGGATTTTGCCGAAAAAAGGAGGATACAGGCGTTTCTGATGCGGAAGGGATTTACGGCGGACGGGATCCGCAGGGCCATGAACGGATGAAAAATCCGCTTTTAGACTTGACACGGCACCGGTTATTTATTAAAATTGTATCGTTGTAAACGATTATAAGAATGTTTGTATGTACATACATTCTATAACAGATATTCGTACAATGAAAATTAAATAAGGAGGTGCTCCTGTCTATGCTTTATTGTGTGATAGCGGTAGCAGTCACGCTTGTGATTTCTATCCCTGCGACTTTTGCGGTAACTTCTGCATACAGGAAAAAGGAAACGGAAACGAAGATCGGAAACGCCGAGGAAAAGGCGAGAGAGATCATCGACGACGCTTTGAAGACGGCCGAGGCCAAAAAGCGGGAAGGTCTGCTGGAGGTAAAGGAAGAATCCATCCGGGCGAAGAACGAACTGGATAAGGAGATCAGGGAACGCAGAGCTGAGGTGCAGCGTTTTGAGAGAAGAGTCCAGCAGAAGGAAGAGAATGTGGACAAGAAGGCGGACGCCCTTGAGAAGAAGGAGTCTACGCTGGCGGCCAGAGAAAGCGAGATGGCAAAGCAGAGGTCCGAGATCGCAAAGCTGAATGAGCAGAGAATACAGGAACTGGAACGAATCTCAGGTTTAACCTCCGAACAGGCAAAAGATTACCTGCTGAAAATTGTTGAAGACGAAGTAAAGCATGAATCGGCCGTGATGATCAAGGATATGGAGGCCAGAGCGAAGGAAGAAGCGGACAAGAAGGCCCGGGAGTATGTGGTTACGGCGATTCAGAGATGCGCGGCCGACCACGTGGCGGAGGCTACCATTTCCGTCGTACAGCTTCCCAATGATGAGATGAAGGGAAGGATCATCGGACGTGAGGGCCGCAATATCAGAACCCTGGAAACGCTGACCGGCGTGGATCTGATCATTGACGATACGCCGGAGGCCGTGATCCTCTCCTCTTTTGACCCGATCAGAAGGGAGGTCGCAAGAATAGCGCTTGAGAAGCTGATCGTGGACGGCCGTATCCATCCCGCAAGAATTGAAGAGATGGTGGAGAAGGCGCAGAAGGAAGTAGAGGTAATGATCAAGGAAGAGGGAGAATCCGCACTGCTGGAGGTAGGCGTGCACGGCGTTCATCCCGAGCTTGTAAAGCTGCTTGGAAAGCTGAAGTTCAGAACGAGCTACGGACAGAATGCGCTGAAGCATTCCATCGAGGTGGCACAGCTGTCAGGACTTCTGGCCAGCGAGCTTGGACTGGATACGCGGATGGCGAAGCGCGCAGGTCTGCTTCATGATATCGGCAAGGCCGTGGATCATGAGATGGAGGGCTCGCATATTCAGCTCGGCGTAGAGCTCTGCAAGAAGTATAAGGAATCTTCCGTTGTCGTCAACGCGGTGGAATCCCACCACGGCGACGTGGAACCGACTTCCCTGATCTCCTGCATCGTGCAGGCTGCCGACACCATTTCGGCGGCAAGGCCCGGCGCGAGAAGAGAGACGCTGGAAACCTATACCAGCAGGCTGACGCAGCTTGAGGAGATCGCAAACAATTTCAAGGGTGTGGATAAATCTTATGCCATTCAGGCGGGCAGAGAGATTCGTGTCATGGTTATTCCTGAACAGGTATCGGATGCGGATATGGTTCTGATGGCACGCGATATTTCAAAGGCGATTGAGGCCGATCTGGAATATCCCGGACAGATCAAGGTTAATGTTATCAGAGAAAGCCGCGTTTCGGATTACGCAAAATAACCGATCAGAAAAGGCAGTAAAAAGTCAGTCATTTGGGCCCTGCAGGCAAAACCTGCAGGGCTTTTTTCAATGTGCGCCCGGCCGCCGCCGTGTCCGTATGAACGGCCAATGGCCGGGCAGGCACAGAGGACGGCAATCGGAGAAAAAGGGAAATTTCGGAAAGGAGAAGAGAAAAAATGGCGGAAGAATTTAAACGGTTGAAGAGGGAACTGGTCTATAAGGGCGCGATCGTGAATTTTTATAAGGATACGATCCAGGTCCAGAACGGCAACATTGTGGAATGGGATTTTATCGGACATCAGGGAGCGGCGGCTGTGGTGCCGGTCCGGGCGGACGGGAAGCTTCTGATGGTAAGACAGTATCGGAACGCGCTGGACAGATATACCCTTGAGATCCCGGCAGGCGGTCTGAACGGGGCGGACGAGCCCACAAGGGATGCCGCGGCGCGGGAGCTGGAGGAGGAAACAGGGTATGCTGCGGGAAAAATGGAGTGGCTGATCACGGTGCGCACAACAGTCGCCTTCTGTAATGAAAAGATCGACATCTATCTCGCGACGGATCTGACCCGCGGCCATCAGCATCTGGATGAGGATGAGTTCATTCATGTAGAGGCGTATACGGTGCAGGAGCTGTGCGACAAGATCCTGACGGGAGAGATAGAGGATTCCAAAACCATAGCGGCAGTTATGAGCTATAAGGCGAAATTCGGGCTTTGACCGTCCCTGCCGGCGGCAGACAGGAGGCCGAAAGGCTGGAGGACTGGAAGGGAGAGCCGTCTGGCCGGAATATTCCTCCGCCCGGAATGTCCCTCCGCCCGGAATATTCCTCCGCCTTCTGCGCATATACTGAAAAAACAAAGCGGCAGAGGGCGGAGGGGTGCGCAGTGTGGAAATATGGGATAAGACCGGCTGCCGGTCCGGGACTTTCCGCAAAGCTCGGACGGCTGGCTTCCGGCTTTTTTCTTGCGGGCTTTCTGGCCGGCCTGATCCTGATCTTTGCCGGGCAGGAGAGCCTGGTACAGGGGTCGTCTTTTCTGGATTCTGCGAGTCTGGAGGGGCTTGCCGCCCTGCAGATCGACCGGCGCGGGCTTTTGCTTTACAGCATGAGGCAGCGTCTGCTGCCGGCAGGGATCCTGGTGCTCGCGTCAGCGGCCGGGATAGGAGGCGCAGCGGCCGCCTTTTTTCTGCTGTGGAGCGGCTTCTGCGCGGGAGTTCTGCTTTCCGTTCTCTCGCTTCGATACGGGATCCGCGGCATCCTGCTGTTTGCCGGAGGCATTTTTCCTCAGGCAGCGGCGCTTGTTCCGGCGTTCTGGATGCTGTGCATCTGGTGCATGCTGAACGGCCGGGGGGCAGGGAAACCGTTTTTGGCGCAGAAAGCGCCGGGACTGTCCTCCGGCAGAGGAATTCTTCTCCTGATTCTGTGCATTCTGCTGGGAGGATGCGTCCTGGAGGCGTATGTGAATCCTCCTGTTTTGGGCAGAATGCTTCATTTTCTTTAAAGCCGTTTTCCCATTTGTTAAAAAAACAGGAAGATTTTAATTTTCCCTTTTGCTTCTGCCTGTCAGATGTTATACTGTATTTATATAGAGGAAAAATTCTTTTTTCGTCTTGCGGAATTGTCATTTTGGCCATTCGGCCGCGTTTCAGCAGAAAGGCAGTGGACAGTTGAAGGTATTTCAGACTATTCTTATGGAAAAAGCAGTGGAGACGGGGAAGGCCGTTCTTCCGGTACTGGGGATCGTGCTGGTCCTCTGTTTCAGCATCGCGCCGATCTCGCCGGGAATCCTGACGGCGTTTCTGGTCGGAGCGGTATTTCTGATGGCGGGCATGATCCTCTTTTCTCTGGGGGTGGACATGTCCATGACACTGATGGGGGAGCGGGTAGGTACCTGCATGACAAAGACGAGAAAGCTCTGGATCGTGGTCCTGATGGGCTTTGTGCTCGGCTTTATCATCACGGTGTCGGAACCGGATCTGCAGGTTCTGGCGGAGCAGGTTCCGTCCGTACCCAATCTGATCCTGATCGTTGCGGTTGCCGTCGGCGTGGGCATTTTCCTGGTCGTGGCGCTGCTTCGTATGTTTCTGGGCTTTGCGCTGCCTCCTTTGCTGGTGGCGTTTTACCTGGCGGTTTTTATTCTGGCCTTTTTCGTGCCGGACAGCTTTCTTGCCGTGGCCTTTGATTCCGGAGGAGTTACGACGGGGCCGATGACGGTTCCGTTCATTATGGCGCTGGGCGTCGGTATCGCGTCCATCCGAAACGACCGTCACGCTTCCGACGACAGCTTCGGCCTGGTGGCGCTCTGCTCCATCGGACCGATCCTGGCCGTGCTGATCCTGGGGCTGATCTATCATCCGGAAAGCAGTGAATATGCTCCGGATGCCATTCCGGAATTCGCCAGTTCCGTGGAGCTGAGCCGCTACTTCCTGGAAGCGCTGCCGGAATATATGAAGGAGATGGCGGTTTCCCTGCTTCCTATTGTCCTGTTCTTCGGCCTGTTTCAGGTGATCTTCCGGCTGGTGCCGGCGAAGGGCCTGATTAAAATAGGGATCGGACTGGCCTATACATATGCTGGACTTGTGCTCTTCCTGACCGGCGTGAACGTGGGATTCAGCCCGGCGGGAAACTATCTGGGACAGGTGCTTGCGGCCCTGCCTTACCGCTGGATCATCGTTCCCATCGGCATGCTGATCGGCTATTTCATCGTGCGCGCGGAGCCTGCCGTATTCGTGCTCACAAAGCAGGTGGAGGAGATCACGGACGGGGCGATCTCCGCAGGGGCGATGGAACTGAGCCTTTCCATCGGCGTATCGGTTTCCCTTGGGCTTGCCATGGTGCGGGTGCTGACCGGGCTTTCCATTTTCTGGTTTATCCTTCCGGGGTATGCCATTGCGCTTGGCCTGTCGTTTTTTGTCCCCAAGATCTTCACCGCCATCGCCTTCGACTCCGGCGGCGTGGCTTCCGGACCGATGACGGCGACCTTCCTTCTTCCGTTTGCCATGGGGGCCTGCTCGGCGGTGGGAGGAAACATCATTACGGATGCCTTCGGCGTGGTGGCGATGGTGGCGATGACGCCTCTGATCACCATTCAGATTCTGGGACTGATCTTCCAGATGCGCGCGGCGAAGGCGGAAGGAGAAGTCCAGGAGGCGTATGTGTCTGCCTTTGACGGAATGGGAGATCTGGATATCATTGAACTGTAGGTGATTTGATTGGCGCAGACGGCGCAGACGGGAGCGGACGTGTGAGCAGTGTATATTGTATGGTGACAATAACGGGAAGGAACCACGGGGAGCAGTTTTCTTCCCTGTTCCGGACCGAGCATCTTCCTGTGATGCTGCTGACGCTGGGAAACGGGACGGCGAGCAGCGAGATGCTGGACTATTTCGGCATGGAAAGCCGGGAAAAGATCGTGATCTTTACGGTGGTCACATGGGAGTCCTGGAGACATGTGAAGGGACAGATGGAGCAGAAGCTGAATATCGATGTTCCCGGAACGGGAATCTCCTTTCTCATTCCGGTCAGCAGCGTGGGCGGAGGAAAGGCGCTCCGGTATCTTCTTGCCGGGCAGGAATATGAAAAGGAGGAGGAATCGGAATTGAAGAATACGGAGTATGAGCTTCTGGTCGTGATCTCCAATTACGGCTACAATAATCTGGTGATGGAAGCGGCAAGGGAAGCCGGCGCGGGCGGAGGCACGGTGGTTCATGCCAGAGGCACCGGCAGAGAGCGCGCGGAAAAATTCCTTGGCGTGACTCTGGCGGAGGAGAAGGAGATGACCTTCATCGTGACCAGGACAGAGAAAAAGAATGAGATCATGAAGGCCATCATGGAAAAGGCCGGCATGGACAGCAAGGCGAAATCCATTCTTTTTTCCCTGCCCGTGACGGAAACGGCAGGACTCAGGATCAGCGGAGACTGGAAGGGATAAAACGAAGCCCGGCCGGCTTCCGTCTGCGGCTGAGGGGTAAGCTCATTCGTACTCCGCGATATCGTAAATGAGCCGTTCGGAATCCTCCCAGGACAGGCAGGGATCGGTGATGGATTTTCCGTATACGCCGCCGCCGACCTTCTGGCAGCCTTCCACGATATAGCTTTCGATCATCACGCCCTTGACCAGGGTATGGATGTCGGGATTGAGCTTTCTGCTGTGCATGACTTCCTTCACGATGCGGATCTGCTGCTTATGCTGCTTGTCCGAGTTGCTGTGGTTGGCGTCGATGATGCAGGCGGGATTTTTCAGCTCCCTTTCATTGTAAAGGGTCAGAAGCAGGTTCAGATCCTCGTAATGATAGTTGGGAATGTTGCGTCCGTGCTTGTTGGTGGCACCGCGCAGTACGGTGTGGGCCAGGTCGTTTCCGGTGGTGTTGACCTCCCAGCCCCGGTAGATGAAGGAATGGGGATGCTGGGCGGCATAGACGGAATTGAGCATGACGGAAAAATCGCCGCTGGTGGGATTCTTCATCCCGGCGGGAACGTCAAAGCCGCTGGTGGCGAGCCGGTGCTGCTGATCCTCCACGGAGCGGGCGCCGATGGCCACGTAGGAAAGGATGTCGGAGAGGTATCTCCAGTTTTCCGGATACAGCATCTCATCCGCGCAGGTCAGGCCGGATTCCTCCACCGTATGGATATGCATCTTACGCATGGCGATCAGGCCCTGCAGAAAATCAGGCTTCTTTTCCGGATCCGGCTGATGGACGAGGCCCTTGTAGCCGTCGCCTGTGGTCCGGGGCTTGTTGGTGTAGACTCTGGGGATCAGGATCAGCCGGTCCTTCACTTTTTCATTGACCCTGGCAAGGCGGGAAACATAGTCGCAGACGGCGTCCTCGTTGTCCGCGGAACAGGGGCCGATGATGACAAGAAATTTATTGCTTTTTCCGGTAAATACGTCGCGGATCTCCCGGTCGCGTTCCTCCTTGAGCCGGACGATCTGCTCCGGAACGGGATAATCCCTGCGGATTTCTTCCGGCGTGGGAAGCTTTCTGACAAATTCAAAGCTCATTTTTCTGTAATCTCCTCATCTGTAAAATGGTAACAGGTATCCTTCAGACCGCGTCCATTATAATATAGTTGGGCGCTGCTTGCAAGTGCGCGCCAAAACCGGACGGCGGGGAGCCCGGCAGAAACGGCTGCCGAAAGGGCGGGAAGCCTGGCAGAAACGGCTGACGAAAGGATGGAGAGTCTGGTTCAACTCCGGTTTACTGCGGCAGGCAGTAGCGCCTGAGCGGGACAAGGCTGAATACCGTGGTGAGAAGCTGGCCCAGAAGCATTCCGGTCAGATATCCTTTTATGCCGCAGACCGGGATGGCGTGGAAAACGAAGAGAAGGCGCAGCAGAAGGCTGGACATGCTCAGACCGAAGGTATAGCCGGTCCGGCCGAGCCCATGGAGGATGCTGGTGAGGGTGGTGTTCAGATAGAGAAAGGGACAGAGACAGCCGAGCATCACAATGAGCTGGCCGGCGAGCGGGCTGTCAAAGAGGAACAGGCCGATCCACTGTCCGGCGCACAGGAACAGAAAGCCGCAGGCGCCGCCCAGAGCGAAGCAGAAAAGGGTGCATTTCTGGACGGTCCTGCCGATCAGCCGCCGGTTTCCCTTTGCGTCCGCTTCGGAAACGGCCGGCATGAGCAGGACGGACACGGAATTGGTGAGCGTTCCCGGAAAAAAGATCAGGGGGAGGGCCATTCCGGTCAGTACGCCGTAGACGCTCAGGGATTCGCTGACAGAATAGCCGTATACCTGAAGCTTGGCGGGGATACAGGCCGCCTCCATGGCCTGAAGGAGATTGATGCACAGACGGTTCAGGCTCAGAGGGGCGGAAAAGGAAAGCATCCGCCGGGCCAGGGAGGAAAGGCGCAGACCCCGGAAGGAAAAAAAGCGCAGGGAGGAGAGACGGATGCGGAAATGGAGGCAGCCTGCCGTGACGGTAAAGAGCATGGAGGCCATTTCCCCGAGCACCATTCCGGCGGCGGCTGCGGCGACGGACAGCTCCCGGCCGTCCCGGAGGAACGAAAGAAAGATCAGCCAGACGCTTCCCACGCGGACCAGCTGCTCCAGAAGCTGAGCAGCCGCTGGCACGGAGGCCTTCCTCAGGCCGTAAAAATAGCCGTTGATGCAGGAATGTACGGCGGAAAAGGGAAACGACAGGGAGGCGATGCGCAGAAGGGGAGCGCAGCGCGGTTCAAAAAGCAGCTGCTCTGCGATAAAGCCGGAGAAGCACCACACGCCCGCGGTGCACAGGCAGGAGGAGGGCAGGGAAAAAAGCAGTCCCACAAGAAGGACGCGGATCCGTTCCGTCCGGCTGCCCGAAGGACTGTCTTCAGCAGCGCCGCTTCCGGCGGCGAACCGGGAGACGGCGTTCTGGATCCCCGCTGCGCTGAAGGAAAACACCAGGGATATCACGGGACCGATGAGCTGATAGATCCCGATATTTTCCTCGCCGAACAGGCGGGAAAGAAAGATCCGGTAAAAAAAACCGACCAGACGGCTGACAAGCCCTGTGACGGTCAGAATGAGGGTACCGGCGATGAAGGGATTCCTGAGCCTGGTGGCAAGAGCGGGAGGACAGGGGGAAAAGGGGGCTTTTTTATGGGAATTCAGCATGGGATTACCGGAAACGTCTTTTTGAAAAAATATATGCAGGACCGGCAGTTGACAGAACGGATAGGCAATGGTATAGTTACTTCTGTAAAACGAAGCAGTTTGGTAGGAATTAAATGCGGCGGGCGGCCGGAGCGGCGGTCCGCGTTTGAGAAAATAGGAAAAAGAAAAGGAGAAGACAGATGAAATCGCTGATTTATCTGGACAATGCGGCGACCACCCGGACTGCGCCGGAGGTAGTGGAAGCCATGCTTCCGTATTTTTCAGAGCATTACGGAAATCCCAGCAGCATCTATTCGCTGGGAACGGAGACGAAGAAGGCGGTCAGCCAGGTGAGGGAGAGCATCGCGAAGAGCCTGGGCGCGGCCAATAATGAGATTTATTTTACCGCGGGAGGGACGGAAAGCGACAACTGGGCCATCAAGGCGACCGCAGAGGCCTATGCGCAGAAGGGAAAGCACATCATCACCTCGGCAATCGAGCATCACGCGGTGCTGCATACCTGCGAATATCTGGAGAAAAGAGGGTTTGAGGTCACTTATGTGGGCGTGGATGAGAACGGCATTCTGAAGCTGGACGAGCTGGAGCGCGCCATCCGTCCGGACACCATCCTCATTTCCGTCATGTTTGCCAACAATGAGATCGGAACGATCCAGCCCGTCAAAGAGATCGGGCGGATCGCGAAGGAGCACGGGATCCTGTTCCATACGGACGCGGTGCAGGCCTACGGCCAGCTTCCCATCGATGTGGACGAGTATCAGATCGATATGCTCAGCGCCAGCGCCCACAAGCTGAACGGGCCCAAGGGGATCGGCTTCCTGTATATCCGAAAGGGCTTAAAGACCCGTTCCTTCATCCACGGCGGGGCGCAGGAGAGAAGCCGCCGCGCGGGCACGGAGAATGTTCCCGGCATCGTGGGCCTGGGAGCGGCAAGCGAACGTGCCTTTTTGCGGATGGAGGAGAAGACGAAAAAGGAAATCGAACTTAGGGATTATCTGATCTGCCGGATCGAGGAGGAGATTCCCTACTGCCGCCTGAACGGCGACCGTACCAGAAGGCTTCCCAACAACGTGAACTTCAGCTTCCGGTTCGTGGAAGGGGAATCCCTTCTCATCATGCTGGATATGAGAGGCATCTGCGCTTCCAGCGGCTCCGCCTGTACCTCAGGCTCCCTGGACCCTTCTCATGTGCTTCTCGCCATCGGCCTTCCTCACGAGATCGCCCATGGTTCCCTTCGTCTGACACTCAGCGAGGAAACCACAAGGGAGGAACTGGATACCACGGTGGAGGCCATAAAGGAGATCGTGGCAAGGCTCAGGGACATGTCGCCCCTGTATGAGGATTTCATTAAGAAAGAAAAGAGGTAAAAATAGATGTACAGCGAAAAGGTAATGGATCATTTTGAGCATCCCAGAAATGTGGGGGAGATAGAGAACGCCAGCGGCGTGGGAACGGTCGGAAACGCGAAGTGCGGGGATATCATGCGGATTTTCCTGGATATCGACGACGACGGAATCATCCGCGACGTGAAATTCAAGACCTTCGGCTGCGGAGCGGCCGTTGCCACCAGCAGCATGGCGACGGAGCTGGTGAAGGGAAAGACGGTTAACGAGGCCATGCAGGTGACGAATAAGGCGGTGATGGAGGCGCTGGACGGCCTTCCGCCGGTGAAGGTGCACTGCTCCCTGCTGGCGGAGGAAGCGATCCATGCGGCGCTCTGGGACTATGCGCAGAAGAAGGGTATCGTGATCGAGGGGCTGGAAAAGCCCAAATCCGACATCCATGAGGGCGAAGAGCAGGAAGAGGAAGAATACTGATATGGGTCCTAAGGTGATCGTGGGAATGTCCGGAGGGGTGGACTCCTCCGTGGCGGCCCTGCTGTTGAAGGAACAGGGCTATGAGGTGATCGGCGTCACCATGCAGATCTGGCAGGACGAACAGAGCGGGGCACAGGAGAACTGTGCCTGTTCCGCGTTTCAGGAGCAGGAGGGCGCCCGTTTTGCATGTCGAAAGCAGCAGGGGGCCAGTTCCGCTTCCCGGGACCGGAAGGGCGCGGACGACGGAAGAGAGGATACGGGCTGCTGCGGCCTGAGCGCGGTGGAGGACGCCAGGAGAGTGGCGGATCATCTGGGCATTCCCTATTACGTGATGAATTTCAAAAAAGAGTTCCGTCAGCATGTGATGGATTATTTCGTGGAGGAATATCTGCGCGGAAGGACGCCGAATCCCTGCATCGCCTGCAACCGGTATGTGAAGTGGGAGGCCCTTTTGAACAAAAGTCTGGCCATCGGGGCCGACTATATCGCGACCGGCCACTATGCCCGCATCGACCGGCTGGAAAACGGCCGCTTCTGCATCCGCAATTCGGTGACGGCCGCGAAGGATCAGACCTATGCCCTCTACGCGCTGACCCAGGACCAGCTCGCCCATACCCTGATGCCCGTGGGGGCGTACACAAAGGAGCAGATCCGTCAGCTGGCGCAGGACGCCGGGCTTCCTGTCGCGCATAAAAAGGACAGCCAGGAGATCTGCTTCATTCCGGACCACGACTACGCGGCCTTCATCGAACGGGAGCGGGGCGGACAGGTTCCCGGCCCCGGCAATTTCGTTTCCGCATCGGGGGAGGTGCTGGGCCGCCATAAGGGGATCACCCACTATACGGTGGGACAGCGCAAGGGCCTGAACCTCTCCATGGGCCGTCCCGTGTTCGTGACCGCCATCCGTCCGGAGACCAACGAGGTGGTGATCGGGGAGGCTCAGGATGTGTTTACGGATCGTCTGACCTGCAGCGGCCTGAATTTCATGGCCATTCCGGATCTGAAAGAGCCGCGCCGCGCGGCTGCCAAGATCCGCTACGCCCACGCGGGAGCGCCCTGTCTGATGGAGCGCATCGGCCCGGACCGTCTGCGCGTAACCTTCGACGAGCCCGTTCGGGCGGTGACTCCCGGCCAGGCCGTGGTGTTTTATGACGGGGAGTACGTGCTCGGCGGGGGGATAATCGAATGACAGTTCTGAAATGGCGGAAGGCCCCGTTTTCAACGAGGCCTTCACTTTGTTTTATGAAGTTTCTTTCGCAGAACTGCAACGCATATTTTTCTGACCGGCACAATTCCGTGTTTCCTTCAGCTGCTATTTATCATACCGGAGAATTGTGACAGGATTATGTACGGATTCAAAAGAAATCATAAAAAAGAGCATGAAAACCTTTAAGAAAAGTTAAGAATTTTCGGCGGAATTTTCACATAAGAGCCGACGCCGGAAGGCTGCGGACGCAGGGACCGGGCGGATGCGGAAGAAAACGCCCGTTTACACGGACGGGGAAATTCTTTATAATGGAGACAGAAAAAAAGCCGCCCCGGAAGGGGGAGGCGGAAGGAGGATATATGAAGCTTACGATTTCAGGCAAAAAAGGAGTACCGGTTCAGGAGGGAATGATCGGACTGTTTTTTGAGGACATCAATTACGCGGCGGACGGCGGTCTGTACGCGGAGATGATCGAAAACCGGTCCTTTGAATTCCTGGACTGCTACGGAACGGTGGGCGACTACTATACGAAGCAGGACAGCGGCTACGGCTGGAGCGCCACGAAGGAGTACGGAGAAGGACGGATGGAATACGTGATGGGAAGCCCTGTGGACCGGGCGAATCCCCATTACCTGCGGTTTACGGCAGGGCTTGCCGGACAGGGCTTTGCCAATAAGGCCTACGACGGCGTGAGGCTGGAAAAGGGAAAGGCTTACCGGGCGTCCTTCTATGCCAGATGCGTTTCCTTCCAGGGAGATTTTGAGGTATCCGTGGTGAAGGACAGGAAGGTTTACGCAAAAGCGGAGGTTTCCTGCATCCATGTGCCGGAACAGACCTGGCAGAAGTGGAACCGGTATGAAGCGGTGCTGACCGCCGGGGAGGATGTGCGCGGGGCGCAGTTCGTGATCTCCCTGACACAGCCCGGCGTGGCGGAGTTTGATTTCATTTCTCTCATGCCCCAGGACGCGGTGGCAGGGGTCTTCCGGAAGGATCTGTTTGAGCTGCTGAAGGGCTTAAAGCCCGGCTTCCTGCGTTTCCCGGGCGGCTGCATCATCGAAGGGAACACGCTGGACAACCGTTACCGCTGGAAGGAGAGCGTGGGCAGACCGGAGGGCAGAAGGAACAACTTCAACCGCTGGGCGGTGCACGATACGAAGCCGGAGAACGGCTTCCACACCTGCTATTCTCACTATAACCAGTCCTTGGGCATGGGCTATTATGAATATTTCCTGCTGTGCGAGCTGATCGGCGCGAAGCCCCTTCCCGTGCTGAACGTGGGCCTTGCCTGCCAGTATCAGTCCTATGAGCTGGTGGAGATGGACGAGCCGGAATTCCAGGAGTTCATTCAGGACGCGCTGGATCTGGTGGAATTCGCCAACGGCGCTCCGGATACGAAATGGGGAGCCCTGCGCGCGCAGATGGGACATCCCGAGCCCTTCGGCATGACCATGATGGGGATCGGAAACGAGCAGTGGCAGACGGAAAAAGTCGATTTCTTCGCCCGCTACGAGGCCTTTGAAAAGGCGATCCATGAGAAGTATCCGGATATGCTTCTGATCGGTTCCGCCGGCCCGGATATCACCTCGGAGCGCTACGACGCGGCCTGGAAATTCTATCATGAAAAGGCTCCGGCGCGGAAAAACTTCGTTTATGCGGTGGACGAGCATTATTATGTGAAGCCGGAGTGGCTGTATGAGCATGTGGATTTCTATGATGAGTATCCGAGGGACGTGAAGGTGTTTTCCGGAGAATACGCGGCCCATCCGGTGAACGGGATGAACCGTCCCGACGCCAACACCCTGGGCGGCGCTCTGGCGGAGGCGGCTTTCCTGACCGGCCTTGAGAGAAACGCGGACGTGGTGGTTCTCGCTTCCTACGCTCCCCTGTTCGCCCGCGTGGGCTATGCCCAGTGGTCTCCGGACATGATCTGGTTTGACGACGCGCGCGCCTACGGCACGCCCAGCTATTTCGTCCAGAAAATGTACGCGGAAAACATGGGAACCGTGACCCTTTCCATGGACGGCCAGGAAAAGGAGCTGAGAAAGGAGAACGTCTACGCGAATGTTTCCCTGGATGAAAAGACCGGAGAGATCATCATCAAGGCGGTGAATCACAACGCGCAGCCCGCGGAGCTCGCCCTGGAGCTGGCGGATTTCGTACCCGCCGGAACCGTGCGGCTGCAGAGCATTTCCGGAAAGGAAGAGGACTACAACTGTATCACCGATCCGGAAAGAGTGACGCTTCTGGAGGAAGAGGCCGCGTTTTCCGGCAGCCTTTCCCTTCCCGCAAACGGCTTCGTGGTGGCGAGGATCCCGGTGAAGGCCTGAGCAGGGGAGCTGCTCAGGCCGGTGCCGGGCAGCTGTTTGCCGGCTGACCGATTGTCTGCCGACTGGCCGGTGAACAGCTGCCGCTTCTGCGGCAGGCGGCAGCTTCAGCGGCAGGCCTCTGCGGCATACGGCAGCTCCTGCGGCAGAAATCAGAAGAATGGCATTCTGACCCGTAGAGATCGTGATCTCACTACGGCCAAAACAGGAAATTCCGCGTTTTGTACCGTAGATTTCAGTGGCCTTGTACGGTAGAAAATATAATTCTGTCATTTTTACCCGTAGTGAGAAGGGCTTTCCTACGGTAGGAATCAGGAAAATTGTATTTTTACCCGTAGTGGGTGGGGAATTTCTACGGTAGGAATCAGGAAAATCAGATTTTTACCCGTAGTGAATGGCAAAATCCTGCGGCAGAAATCAGGGAAACCGCGTAACTGCCCGTAGTGAGAGGAATATCCCCACAGCAGGCGGCTTTCTCATGCCGGCCACGGTTCCGGAAGCCGGAAAAGGCGCTGAAAAACTACCCGCTGCTATTCCTCCAGGTCTGCGCATTTACTCGCAGACCGTGCGGAAACGTATCAGGAGGAGCAGGGTTACTGTTCCTCCAGGTCTGCGCATTTACTGCGCAGACCGTACAAAAACGTACAGGAAGGAAGCATCCGGCCCATCGCGAAGCGATTGGAATGGCTGGATGCCGTTACTGTTCTGCCGAAGGCTGAACAGTAACGGAGCAGGAGGAAAGCCCTGGAAAAGCCCTGGAAAAGAACGAAAAAGTATTTGACAAATTTCCCGCCGGGTGGTAATATACCTCCCGTAAGGCGAAGAGGTCTGAAAAAGACCGCTTCGCCTCTTTTATTGTCCGGATTTTCCTGCCGGAATTCCCCGGCCCCTTTTGGCGGATCTCACACAGGAATAGCCGGATTTCTCCGCAGAGGGTGGATCAGAGGCGCCGCATCCTTTGTGATCAATCTGAACGGGAGGTAGAAGTTATGAATGCTGTCATGATCATTGATACTTTCTGGGTGCTCCTAGCAGCGATCCTGGTGTTCTTCATGAATCTGGGATTTGCCGCGGTGGAGGCGGGCTTCGCGAGAGCGAAGAACACCGTCAACATCCTTTCCAAGAATTTCATCGTTTTTGCCGTTTCGTCCCTGGGTTTTCTGCTGCTGGGCTGGGGGCTGATGTTCGGAGGAGACAATCCCTTTGTGGGAACGAGCCATCTGTTTATTCTGGGCGGGGCGGATCTGTCCTTCTATGATAACACGCTGACTTCAAACGTTCCCTTCTGGGGCAAGTTTTTCTTCCAGCTGGTGTTCTGCGGGACCGCGGCGACCATCGTTTCCGGCGCGGTCGCGGAACGGATCAAGTATGTGGCGTTTATCCTGTTTTCCTTTGCGCTGACCCTGATCCTTTATCCCATTGTGGGGCACTGGGTATGGGGCGGCGGCTGGCTGGCCGACATGGGCTTCATGGATTTCGCGGGAGACGCGGTGGTGCACTCCCTGGGCGGCTGGGGCGCGCTTTCCGGCGCTCTGATCCTCGGCCCGCGCATCGGCAAATATGGAAAGGACGGAAAGGCGAAGGCCATTCCCGGACACAGCATGTCCCTCGCGGTGATCGGTCTGTTCGTTCTGTGGCTGGGCTGGTTCGGGTTCAATCCGGGCTCCACCATGAGCTTTCAGAACCCGGCGGATGTGGTCTCCATTCTGATGACCACGAACACGGCGGCCATCGCCGCAGTGCTGACCTCCACGGTCACCTCCTGGATTTATCTGGGAAAGCCTGATCTTGGCATGACCATCAACGGCTGTCTGGCGGGCCTTGTGGGAATCACCGGTAGCTGCGCCTATGTAAGCGTGCTCAGCTCCCTGATCATCGGAGCCATCGCCGGTGTGCTCGTGGTTTTTCTGGTGGTATTTTTTGACAAAATCAAAATCGACGATCCGGTGGGAGCCACCTCGGTGCATCTGGGCTGCGGAACCTTCGGGACCTTGTGCGTGGGACTGTTCGCGCAGGAAGGCGTGACCAGCCTCTCCACCAGAAACGGCCTGTTCTTCGGCGGCGGCTTCGGCCTGCTGGGAATCCAGATCGTGGGTATCCTTGCCATCGGCGTTTTCGGCTTCGTGGCCACCGCGCTGGTCTGGATCGTCCTGAAAAAGACCATCGGCATCCGCGTGACGGCGGAGGAAGAGATCGCGGGCCTGGATATCGGCGAGCATGGAAATATGGCTTATCCGGATTTCGCGCCCATATCGGCCGCGCCGGTTTCCGGGATCCCTGCGAAAGAGGAGGCCGACCGGGTGGCCGCGGCTGTCGCTTCCGTGCCCGGCGCGCCTGCTGATGCGGCCGGAAAGCCTGCGGATGAGGTCCCTGTGATCCATAAGGAGAGGACGGCGGGGCCGAAGATGACCAAGGTTACGATCGTGACCAACCAGTCCCGGTTTTCCGAGCTGGAGAGCACGCTTTCCAGAATCGGCGTGACAGGCCTTACCATCAGCAACGTGTTCGGGTACGGCATGCAGAAGGGTCATGAGGCGTGGTTCCGCGGCGCTCCTGTGGAAAGCAGGCTGCTTCCCAAGGTGAAGATCGACGTGGTGATCTGCAAGATCCCCGTGGAGACGGTCGTGAACGCCGTGCAGAAGGTGCTCTGTACGGGAAACGTGGGAGACGGAAAGATCTTTATCTATGACGTGGAAGATGTGGTGAAGGTCCGCACCAACGAACGCGGCTACGACGCGCTTCAGGATGAGGAATAAGAGGAGAAATACGGCAGCCGCCGGGTCCGGGACGACCGGATCCGGCGGCTGCCTTTGACGGAAAGCCCAGAGGTGCGGAGCAATCGGCTTTCCAACGCGGAGACAGGCGGCAGTGGCCCGGAGCACGCGTGCATGCGCCGAATCATCGACATCTGCCCGACGATCGACATCTGCCCGGCAGCCTGACGGAAGCGTCCGTTCAGCTTTTTAAAAGGTGCGTTAGCAGATGCGCCGCGTAAGCGGAAAGAAGGGTCCCGTTCTTCAGGAAGGCGCCGTTCGCTTCAAAATAGCCTTCCCGGAAAGACGACGGCTTCCCGCCGCCGTTTTTCCCGGAGCCTTTTCCGGAAGAAGGAAAGGCCGGCGTCTGGACGCCCCGGCTGCCGGCCGGACGACCGGCAGAGGCAGAACGGCCGGCGGAGGAGGAACGGCCGGCGGAAGCGTGACGGGCTGCGTCCGGCGCGGCCTTCCCGCGCCGCCCCGGAGCCTGGCGGAAGAAAAGCGGAGCGAACAGGGCTTCCTCCGGAGCGCTTTCCTTCGTACCGCAGGGAAGGAACAGGGGGAGAAATTCTCCCGTCCTGCGGGTATAGCAGGTTTCCGGCGTGGCGGGAAGCCGGTGGGCCTTGTCCACGTAAACGGCAACCGACCGGTGGATGGCGCAGTCCTCCTCCGGCAGATAGGAATAATTTTTATAATCCGGATAGAAATGCTTCAGCTCACCGCAGAAAACGGGCGCTTTCAGAAGCCCGGAGCGTTCCTTCCCGGAAAAGAAGACGCCGTCCGCGTGCAGGGCGAGAGGGCGGGGGAGAGAAAGCGGCAGGCGGACGGGAAGGAGAAGTTCTTTTCCCGGGTTTCCCGCATAATCTGTACAGGAGGCAAGCTCCGCCCTGTCCGGCTCCGCCTCCGCCCCGGCAAGCGCCGGATAGGCCAGCATGGACAGGACGGAAAGCATGCCGCGGATATCGTCGGCGTTGTGCAGGAGCATGGCGGCAAGGAGCTGTTCGTCCCGGCTGATTCGATACTCCTGATACAGCGCGATCAGCTGGCCGCCGGTAAAGGGATCGGTCCGGTGGCTTCCCAGAAATTCCTCCAGAGTCTTCAGCCTGCAGCTGGAAAGCTTCAGCGCGTTTTTGAAGGGGCTGATCTGGCGGTAAAGGTCGGTCTGCTCCATTTCCGGCAGGGCGCAGGGCAGGCCGTATTTCCGGCATCTCGCCTGAAAAAAGGGCACGTCGAAGGTGGTCCCGTTGAAGTGAAACAGCCGTTTTTTTCCGGAAATGCGTTCGGAAAAGGCGGAAAGGAGCGCTTCCTCCTCGGACAGGTCCTCCGCCAGATACTGGCAGAGCACGAAGCGGCCCTCCTCCTCAAACGCCGCGCCGATCAGATACAGGACGGCGGATTTCGGAGAGAGGCCCGTGGTTTCGATATCAAAAAAAACAGCGTCCGAAAGCCCGCCCGTACAGGCTTCGGCCAGCGATGCAAGGGATTGTGAGATGGGTTCTGTTCTTGTTTTCATGGCCGCATTATACCACAAATTTTGGGTTTCCTGTAGTATTTTGACGGAAATTAAGGTATGATACTGGTAATCGGGTTCCTGTTCAGACAGGTCTGCGCATTTACTGCGCAGACCGTATAAAAACGTACAGGCAGGAAGCATCCGGCCCATCGCGAAGCGATTGGAATGGCCGGATGCCGTTACTGTTCTGCCGAAGGCTGAACAGTAACGTAATCGGGTTCCTGTTTGGGCCAGTGCCTGTCACTTGCCGGCGAACAGGGCCGGTATCTTTTTCCGACAGAAAAAAAGAAAGGAAAGAAGGCTATGGCGAAGGCGAAGTTGACATTCATGGGCGGCATCCATCCGTACGACGGCAAAGCCATGTCCAGGGAAAAGCCCGTCAAAACGGTGCTCCCCAAAGGGGATCTGGTGTATCCCCTGTCGCAGCATATCGGCGCTCCGGCGAAGCCTGTGGTGCAGAAGGGCGACCGGGTGCTTACGGGCCAGAAGATCGCGGAAGCGGACGGATATCTTTCCGTCCCTATTTTCAGCAGCGTGTCCGGGACGGTGAAGGCCGTCGAGCCCCGGCGGGTGGTCACGGGCGACAATGTGATGAGCATCGTGGTGGAAAATGACGGACAGTATGAGGAGATCGTGTATCCAAAGGCAAAGCCTCTGGAAGCGCTTACGCGGGAGGAGATCCTTGCGTTTGTAAAGGAGGGCGGCGTGGCCGGAATGGGCGGCGCGGGCTTTCCCACCCATGTGAAGCTGGCACCGAAGGAACCGGAAAAGATCGAATATGTGATCGCGAACTGCGCGGAATGTGAGCCTTATCTGACCTCGGACTACCGGCGTATGATCGAGGAGCCGGACAGCCTGATCGACGGGCTGAAGGTGATCCTGTCCCTGTTCCCCAATGCCAGGGGAGTCCTGGCGGTGGAGGACAACAAGCCGGAGGCCATCCGCCTTCTGAAGGAAAAGACGGCGGGGGAGGCGCGCATCTCGGTGGCGAAGCTTCCGACCAAATATCCCCAGGGCTCCGAGCGTCAGCTGATCTACGCGGTGACGGGACGCGCCATCAACTCTTCCCAGCTTCCCGCGGACGCGGGCTGCATCGTGGATAACGTGGATACCATCGTGGCCGTGAACCGGGCGGTGCGGGAGAGAAAGCCGCTGATCACCCGGATCGTGACGGTGACGGGGGACGCGGTGGCGGAGCCGCAGAATTTTCAGGTGAGGATCGGCACCAATTATCATGAGCTGATCGAGGAAGCGGGAGGCTTTGTGACGGAGCCCGCGAGGATCATATCCGGCGGCCCGATGATGGGCTTCGGCATCTTCGACCTGGACGTGCCCACCACCCGGACGGCTTCGGCGCTTCTGTGCCTGTCAAAGGATGAGGTGGGGACGCCCTCCGCCTGCATCAACTGCGGGCGCTGCGTGGAGGCCTGCCCTTCCCGGCTGGTGCCCACGCTGCTGGAGCGGTATGCCGTCCATTATGATACGGAAATGTTCCTGAAAAGGGACGGGATGGAATGCTGCGAGTGCGGCTGCTGCAGCTATGTCTGCCCGGCGAAGCGTCAGCTGACCCAGGCGATCAAATCCATGCGCCGGATGATCCTGGCGGACCGGAAAAAAACGAAGGGAGGCGGCAAAGGATGAGCGGACTGATGAAGGTATCATCCAATCCCCATATCCGGGACAAGGCGTCCACGGACAAGATCATGGGGGCGGTGATCGTCGCGCTTCTGCCGACGACCCTGTTCGGCATCTGGAATTTCGGCATCCGGGCGGCGCTGATCATCGCCGTGACCGTTGCGAGCACGGTGCTGACGGAGCTGATCTATGAAAAACTGATGAAAAAGGAGGTCACCATCTGGGATCTGTCCGCCGTGGTGACGGGACTGCTCCTGGCCCTGAACCTTCCGGTGAGCGTTCCCTGGTGGATCGGCGTGATCGGAGGCGTATTCGCCATCCTGGTGGTGAAAATGCTGTTCGGCGGGCTGGGGCAGAATTTCATGAATCCGGCGCTGGGAGCCAGATGCTTCCTGCTGATCTCCTTCGCGTCCATCATGACGGATTTTTCCTGCGACGCCTATACGGGGGCGACGCCCCTTGCCTCCCTGCGCGCGGGGGAGAGCGTGAACGTTCTGGACATGGTGATCGGCCGGGAGGCGGGCACCATCGGCGAGACCTCCATGCTCTGCATCGTGCTGGGAGCCTGCCTTCTGATCTGGCTGGAGATCATCGACCTGCGGATCCCGGGAACCTATATCGTTTCCTTCGTGATCTTTATGGCGCTGTTCGGCGGTCACGGACTTGACCGGTATTATCTGTCCGCGCAGCTGGCCGGAGGCGGACTGATGCTCGGGGCCTTCTTCATGGCCACGGACTATGTGACCAGGCCGGTGACGAAGAAGGGGCAGTACCTGTACGGCATTTTCCTCGGCGTGATGACGGGGATCTTCCGGGTGTTCGGAGCCAGCGCCGAGGGCGTTTCCTACGCGATCATCCTGGGCAATCTCCTGGTGCCCCTGATCGAACGCACCACGCTTCCGAAGGCTTTCGGGAAAGGAGGGGAGCGCTCATGAAGGGAATGCTGAAGGACACCGCCATTCTGTTTGCGATCACGCTGATCTCGGGACTGATCCTGGGAGCGGTCTATCAGCTCACCAAAGAACCCATCGCCGCGCAGGAAGAGAAGGCGAAGACAGAGGCGCGGCAGGAGGTGTTCGCGGACGCGGTCTCCTTTGCGGATATGGCGGACTTTGATCCGGAAGCGGCGCAGGCCGTGCTGGATGCGGGCGGCTTTTCCGGCTGCGGCATCGACGAGTGCGCCCTTGCGCTGGACGACGGCGGAAACGGCCTGGGCTGGGTGCTCACCGTGACGGCCCATGACGGCTACGCGGGAGATATTCAGTTCACCATCGGCGTACAGAACGACGGCACCCTGAACGGCATGTCGATCCTTTCCATCTCTGAGACGGCAGGACTCGGCATGCGGGCGGAGGAAGTGCTGGTCCCGCAGTTTGCGGGAAAGAAAGCGGAGCGCTTCGTATATACCAAAAGCGGAGCGGCTGCGGAAAATGAGATCGACGCCATCAGCAGCGCGACCATCACCACGGAGGCCGTGGTGGACGGCGTCAACGCGGGGCTGTATTATTTTCAGACGG
>DXDD01000122.1 GCA_019115665.1 Candidatus Eisenbergiella pullistercoris
GAACTCCGGATCCGCCTCAAGCAGGGCTCTTGCAACGCCGTGTCTGATGGCGCCTGCCTGTCCGGTATAGCCGCCGCCCTTTACGTTTACAAGGATATCGAACTTGCCGTCGGTATCGGTGGCAACGAGAGGCTGACGAACGATCACCTTCAGGGTCTCAAGTCCGAAGTACTCGTCGATGGGTCTCTTGTTTACAACGATGGTGCCGTTTCCGGGCGTCAGATATACTCTTGCGATAGATTTCTTTCTTCTGCCGGTTCCATAATATCTTGCTGCGTTAGCCATTTTCTGATTTCCTCCTTTTATTGCCGCCACTGGCGGCAGACAACACGGGGAAGAATAGCTTCAGCCATTCTTCGGCAGGAACTGCGCTTCCTGCTTCCTTCTTCTTAGAATCCCTGGATTAAAATGTCAGCACTTCGGGCTTCTGAGCCTGATGCTTGTGCTCGCTTCCCGCATATACATGAAGCTTGGTGTACATCTGTCTTCCAAGGGGTCCCTTCGGAAGCATGCCCTTTACCGCAAGCTCGATCACCTGCTCAGGCTTCTTCGCCATCTTTTCTCTCAGGGTCACTTCCTTCATGCCGCCCACATAATCGGAATGATGATGGTAGATCTTCTGATCCATCTTTCTGCCGGTGACCTTTACCTTCTCCGCGTTGATCACGATCACGTAATCTCCGGTATCCGCGTGAGGGGTGAACTCCGGTTTATTCTTTCCTCTGAGCACCTTGGCAACCTCAGATGCAAGGCGGCCGAGGGTCTGGCCTTCCGCATCCACAACATACCATTTTCTATCAATCTTAGCCGGATTAGCCATAAATGTTTTCATTGCGTACCTCCATCGAATCGAACGTTTCTGAAACATATTTTCTTTACGAAAGCCCTGGGAAGTGAGCCTCCGCCTGATTATGTCAAATGCCTTTCCGGGGCTTTGGCAAGGCATTTACTTACATTGTCGCACTGAGATATTATAGGCTGTACGCCCACCTGTGTCAACCGTTTTTTTCAGAAAAAACGGGGAAATCGTAGGAAACCAGGACAAGTCCCTTCGCCGGGGCCGTCGGCCCGGCGGCTCTTCGGTCTCCTGCCTCCAGAATATCCGTTATCCGCTCCGGCGGATACTTGCCGCGGCCGATCTCCATCAGGGTGCCGGCGATGATGCGCACCATATTATAAAGGAAGCCGTTTCCCCGGATGCGGATGACAAGCCTCACGCCCTCCCGGCGTACCGTGCAGGAATAAATGGTGCGCACGGTGCTCTCCACCTGAGCGCCGGCGCTGCAGAAGCTCTGAAAGTCGTGCTCCCCCTCCAGAAGCCGCGCCGCCTGATCCATCCGGTCCGCATCCAGCGGTACGTAACAGAAATAGCTGTACAGCCGCTCCACGGGATTGGGAAATTCCTCGTTGAGGATATGGTATTCGTAGGTTTTGACGCTGTCCGTTTTCCGCGGATGAAAATCCGCCGGCACCTCGCGGGAGGCGCGGATGCGGATGTCCTCCGGAAGCCCCTGGTTCAGGGCGTAGGAAAATTTTTCCGCCTCCATGCGGGCGTTCGTGTCAAAAACAGCGATATTCCCAAGCGCGTGGACGCCCGCGTCCGTGCGGCTTGCGCCGATCACCCGCACCGGTTCCTTCAGAAGCCGGGAAAGGCAGTCGTCCAGCCTGTCTTCAATACTGTTTTTATCCGGCTGTCTCTGCCAGCCATGGTAAGCGGTGCCGTCATAGGCCACCGTCAGCATGATCCTTCTCATAACAAAACCCGTCCCAGCAAAACCGCGGCTGCCAGATACACAAAAAGCACGGCAAAGGCGATGGCGTCTCTTCTTTTATAGATCAGGGGCTTCATCTTCGTCCGGCCCTCGCCGCCCCGGTAGCAGCGCGCCTCCATGGCCATGGCAAGGTCGCTGGCCCGGCGGAAGGCCGAGATGAACAGCGGCACCAGCAGGGGCACCAGGCTTTTCGCCTTCTGGATCAGGTTTCCGCTGTCAAAATCCGCTCCCCTCGCCATCTGCGCTTTCATGATCTTGTCCGTTTCCTCCAGAAGGATCGGAATGAAGCGCAGGGCGATGGACATCATCATGGCGATCTCATGCACGGGCACATGCAGCCTGCGCAGCGGCTTCATCAGGCTCTCCATGCCGTCCGTCAGGTTGTTCGGCGTGGTGGTCAGGGTCATGACCGAGGAGCCGATGATCAGAAAAGAAAGGCGGACAGCCATCTTTACCGCAGTCTCCAGTCCCTCACGGGTGATGGTCAGACGCCAGATGGAAACCAGAGGCTGGCCCGGCGTGAGGAACAGATTGAAGATCACGGTAAAAATAAGAAGAAACAGGATCGCCTTCATGCCCTTGACCATAAATTTGAAGGGCACATGGGAGAGCCGGATGGAAAAAGCCAGAAACAGCCCCGCCGTGAGGTATCCCCAGAAATTATCTACCAGGAACAGGGAGATGATGAACACGATGGTGGCGATCAGCTTCACTCTCGGATCCAGTCTGTGAACCGCCGATTCGGTCTGATAATATTGTCCTAAGGTAATGTCTCTCAGCATCTGTCCGCTTCCTTCTCCGTTTCCGGCTCCCGGGCTCCCGCATCCGTTTCCGTCTCCCGGGCTCCCACATCCGTTCCCGCCTCCCGGGCACCTGCATCCGTTTCCGTCTCCCGGGCTCCCGGCGCTTCTGCCTGCCGCCGGGTCATCCCGAACGACCGGCAGATCTCCTCCGCCGCCTCCGGCAGGGTGGTGGCCTCCGCGCTTTCTACCAGCCCGGCCTCCTTCAGGGTATGCATGATATAGGTGACCTGCGGCGCGGCAAGTCCCACCTCTTCCAGCTCCTTCACGTGGCGGAATACCTCCCGGGGCGCTCCGTCCAGCATCACGCTTCCATGGTTCATCACGATGATGCGGCTCACATAGTTCGCCACATCCTCCATGCTGTGGGAGACCAGCACAACGGTCATTCCCGTCTTTTCCCTGAGCGCGGCGATCTCTCCCAGGATCTCGTCTCTGCCCCTGGGATCCAGTCCGGCGGTGGGCTCGTCCAGGATCAGCACGTCCGGCTCCATGGCAAGGACCCCCGCGATGGCCACTCTCCTCTTCTGCCCGCCGGACAGATCAAAGGGGGACTGGCTGTAATATTCTTCTCCGATCCCCACAAGCTCCAGCGCGCGCTTTGCCCGTCTTTCCACCTCTTCCGGGGAAAGCCCCAGATTTTTCGGGCCGAAGCAGACATCAGAGAATACGTCGATCTCAAAAAGCTGGTATTCCGGGTACTGGAACACCAGGCCCACCTTGCTCCGGAGCGTCTTCAGGCTGTAGCCCTTTTCGTAAATATTTTCTCCGTTATAATACAGCGTTCCTTCCGTCGCCTTCAGAAGTCCGTTCAGGTGCTGCACCAGAGTGGATTTTCCGGAGCCCGTATGTCCGATGAGGCCGATGAATTCTCCGTCCTCAATGGTCAGGCTGATATCCTTCAGCGCGGCCACGCTCAGCTGCGTATCCGCCCCGTATACATGGCTCACATGCTCCAGTGTGATCGACATTTCGCCAGCTCCTCCTTCAGCTCCTGCGTGGTGAGAATCCCGTCCGGCAGGGGAAATCCCTTCTTCTTCAGCTCCCAGGCAAGCAGCGTGACCTGGGGCACATCCAGGCGCAGGGCCTTCAGCTGCTCCACGCGGGAAAAGATCTCCCTGGGCGTGCCGGCCATCACCACTTTTCCTTCATCCATGACGAATACCCGGTCCGCATGGATCACCTCTTCCATATAATGGGTGATCAGGATGATCGTCACATCCTCCACCTGGTTCAGCGCCCTCGCGGCGCGGATCACCTCTTTCCGGCCGCTGGGATCCAGCATGGCCGTGGGCTCGTCCAGGACGATGCATTTGGGATGCATGGCCAGCACGCCGGCAATGGAAACCCGCTGCTTCTGGCCGCCGGAAAGCTTGTTGGGAGAAAATTTGCGGTACTCATACATGCCCACCGCCTTCAGGCTTTCCTCCACCCGCTCCCAGATCTCCTTCGTGGGAACGCCCATGTTCTCCGGGCCGAAGCCCACGTCCTCCTCCACCACCTGGCCGATGATCTGGTTGTCCGGATTCTGAAAAACCATGCCGGCTGTCTGGCGGATCTCCCAGACGTTTTTTTCCTCCTTCGTGTCCATACCGTCCACCCAGACGGTGCCCGAGGTGGGGCACAGAAGGGCGTTGATATGCTTTGCCAGCGTGCTCTTTCCCGAGCCGTTATGGCCGAGGACCGCAATGAATTCTCCCTGCTCCACCTCCAGGCTCACGCCGTCCACCGCCCGCAGAAAGCCGGCCTCATTTCCTTCCTCATCATGTCTCACATAATCGTAGGTGAGATCAGATGCTTCTATGATCTTCATTCTGTTTGTTATCCTGTTTGCTCCTGTGGTTTACAATTACTGTCACCTCCCTATTCTACCAGCCGCCGGACGGAAATACAAGAAAAATACCCGCCGATTTTCCCCTGTTTTGCCCTTGATTTTTATCCTGTGCGGGAGTACGATAGTCTGGCTGCGGCTGCCGCCGCGCCATTCGGTTTGAAAAACGGAGAAGGAAAAGAGGTCTGTACAGAAAATGAAACAGCAGAAAATAAAACATGGAAATGATTTCGGAAAGGACAGCGTCCCTTCCCTGGTGCTGCGGGTATCTGTGCCGTTCATGTTCGCGCAGTTCGTAAACGTGCTCTACAGCATCGTGGACCGCATTTATGTGGGAAACATTCCGGAGATCGGCGCGATCTCCCTCGCCGGGGCGGGCGTCTGCGCGCCCATCATCACCCTGCTTTCCTCTTTCGCGACGCTGGTGGGGATCGGCGGCTCCATTCTGTTTTCCATGCGTCTGGGGCAGGGAGATAAAAAGGACGCGGAGCGCATCCTCGGAAACTGCTTCAGCCTGCTTCTGATCCTGTCCGCCGTGCTGACGGTTCTGTTTCTTCTGACGAAGGATCTGCTGCTCGGCTGGTTCGGCGCGAGCGAAGCGTCCTTTCCCTACGCGGACATTTATCTTACCATCTATACCTGCGGCACCTTTTTCGCCCTGCTTTCCATGGGAATGAATTATTTCATCACCGCCCAGGGGCATCCCATGCTGGGAATGGTGACCACCCTCATCGGAGCCATCGTCAATATCATCCTGGATCCGGTGTTCATCTTCCTGTTCCATATGAATATCGCGGGCGCTGCCGCGGCAACCGTGATCGCGCAGCTTTCCTCCTGCGTTTTCGTGCTCTGCGTCCTGAAGGGCCGCGGCATGGAGATCCCTCTGCATCTGAAGAAGCCGGAGCGCCGTCTTGCCGGCCGGATCTTCGCACTGGGCTTTTCTCCCTTTCTGATCCTGGCAACGGACAGCGTCATCATCATCGCCATGAACTCCGTGCTGCAGTATCACGGCGGGCCGGGCTACGGGGATACGCTGATCACCTGCGCCACCATCGTGCAGAGCTATATGCTGCTGATCACCTCTCCCATGCTTGGCATCACGGGAGGCTCCCAGCCGCTCATCAGCTATAACTACGGAGCGGGAAGCCAGGCGCGCATCCGGCGGATCGTCCTCTGCGTGCTCCTTCTGTGCATCGGCTTCACCGCCTTCATGTTCCTGGTTTCCCGCTTCCTGCCCTCCGCCTTCGCCGGCATCTTCACGAAGGATCCGGAATATATCGGGCTCTCCGTCTGGGGGATCCGCGCCTTTACGCTGATGATCATCCCGTTAAGCTTCCAGTATACCTTTGTGGATTCTCTGACGGCCCTCGGCCTTACGAAGCTCTCTCTGTCCCTGTCCCTTTTCCGCAAGGGCCTGTATTTCGCCGCCACCTGCCTGCTGCCCTTCGCCTTCGGCGCGGCCAGCGCCTTCTACGCGGAGCCTGTGGCGGACGGCGTCAGCTTCCTGACCTCCACCGCCTCCTGGCTGATCGTCTATCACCGCTTTCTGAAAAATCCGGGCGATCTTTCCCGGATCGCGGCGGGCGGGAAACGGTAAACGTCTCACGCCTCATCCCACAGCTTCTGGATATACTCCCTGGCCGCCACCGCGTTTTCCGGCACCGTATTCTCAAGCGTAGCGTGGATATAGGGCTTGTCGTACTTCATAAAGCGGGTCAGCTCATCGTATTCCATCTGCCCCTGTCCGACGGCAAGCTCCTCCACCTCTCCGTTCTTTATGGCAAAGTCCTTCAGATGGACCACGGCCACATCCTCGCCCAGCACGTCGATGGCTTCCTTCAGCACATCATGATAGCCTGCGATATTGGTCTTATCCAGCAGATTCACCGGGTCAAAAATAATCTGCAGATTGGGGGACTGGATATCCTTCAGCACCTTTTTCGCCCGGTGCACGTCATAGACGATGTGGCGGATCACCGGCTCGATCGCCACGACCACTCCCATATGCTCCGCATATTCCACCACCCGGTCCAGATTCCGGGTAAAGGTAAGAAGCGCTTCCTCCGTCCGGCTCTTCGGGTCCACCGCGTACTGCTCGTTCGGCGTTCCCGTCTCCGTTCCCACCACGCCCGCTCCCAGCCAGGACGCGAAACGGATCTGCGCCTTATAGGTGTCGATCGTCTTTTCCAGCTGCTCCGGATTGGGATCCGCCAGATTCAGATAGCACCCAAGCACCGCAACGTCCAGATCGTTTTCGGCAAACTGCTTTCTCAGATACATGGCAAGCCCGGGCGTGAGCGTGGCGTTTGTGACCGGAAAATCCTCGATCACCTTTCCCAGCGCCACGTGCGCACAGGAAAAGCCCTGCGCCCTTGTCGCCGCCAGCCGCTGCGGCAGCGGCTGCACCTTCGTATCGTGCAAACGAATTCCTACCTGCATGTCAACCTCTCTTTCCGCCGCCCTCAGGCGGCATTCCATTCCTCCGGATCATGAAAAAGAGAAGGACATCCGGCTGCGAACATCCCTCTCTTTTCCTTTCAGGCTCCGCCGCGCCGTTTTCCATCTGCTGTCCGGATCCCGGCGTACTCCGATGCCTTTATTGTATTCGATTTATCCTTCTACCGCAAGCATTTTGGTAGCATAAGCTTCCAGAGAAACCTCCACGCTTCCGTTCTTTGTCAGCACGTTTGTCGTCTGCGGCTGATCGCTGTTGTTGATCACCACCAGCCGGCCGCTTCCCGGATAGTACGCGCATTCCGTATAAGCGTTGTCGGTCAGGTACAGCCCGTTTTCCAGCTCTCCTCCCGCCATGCGGATCAGGTTCAGGAGCATTCTGGTATTTTCAATGGTCTTCTCAAAGGAGGCCAGATAAATGCCGTATCCCTTTCCGAAACGGTTCACGGTAAGGGTAGGAACGACTCCGTCCGCGGCGAGCACCTTCGCCCTTCCGTCGGTGAGGTAAGGCACGCCCTTCCGGTAGTCGCCGGTCTTTTTCACGAAGCTTCCTTCCGGCATGAGCTTCTCATCCCGCTGCACTTCAAAGGCCCATTTTCCGTGGCAGAGCTTCGCGCCGGTGTCCTCGTCCACACCCAGCACATTGGCCATGCGGAAAAAGCTGTCGAATCCTTCCACCGCGGAGGGCTCGTTCACGCCGATAAAGGCGCCGCCCTCGTATACGAAGCGGGTCAGCTTCTCCAGGATTTCAGCGTCCTTCCAGACATCGCCGCCGCTCCAGGCGCTTCCGGCAAAGCCCGCGTTTACAACTACGTCCACGTCGTCCAGCGCGCCGTTCTTCACGTCCTCGAAGCTGATGAAGCGCACGTCCACCGGCAGGCCGGAAAGAGCCTCGTTGATGTGGATCAGGTCGTTCATGTAGGTCTCGTGGAAGTGGCCGGACAGGGTCCAGGAGCGCAGCTTTCCCCAGTAATGGAGCACCGCTACCTTCGTGCGGATCGCATAGGGCGCGCCCTCGCCGTGGAAGCCCAGGATGGTGCGGAATTCGTCCGCGACCTGCTCGATGTAGTCGCAGAAATCCGGGAAATCCTGCACCAGATGCAGGTATCCGCCCAGGCCGATTCTCTGCACGGGCTCACGCAGCAGCGCGCGGCGCACGCTGTTCCAGTATTTCTTGGCTTCCAGCGTGGGATCTCCGCCCTCCATGAAGGTAGGCGCTCCGCCCAGTCCCACGGGGAACAGATACGGATGCAGGCGCAGCTCGTGGGTATCCACCTTCACGCCGGCGCACAGTCTTGCCTCGTAGCCGGAGAACACGCACTTGATCAGGCCGTCAAAGCCGAATTCCTGGAATCTTCCGTTATAGGGCTCGATCCCCACCCAGCTGTCGTCATAGAACACATAGGCTTTTTTCCCGTAGGAATGCACCATGTCAACCAGCTGCTTTCCGAAGGAGATGACAAAATCATTGATGAATGCCATCCAGTCGGCCTTGCGTTTGTTTCCGGGCATGTGGGTCACGTGCAGCTTTCCCTGATTGATGAAATCCTCGGCCGTCATGCGGTAGCCGTATTTCTTTTCAAACTCATCCAGGGCCCGTTCGCTCACGGTGAAGTCGTAAGAGCCCCAGTCCGTAAACAGGTTGCGGCAGCGCTCGTCGCTCCCCCAGATCCAGACAAAATTGTAGAACATGGAGGTGAAGCGCACCACCGTGGTAGCGGGGTGGGTCTCGCACCAGTTCTTCATCCAGCCGAGCAGATACTCTCTGGTTTCCGGATACATGGGATCGATCTGCATCAGATGCTCCTTGTCCCAGTTATTGGTGGTATGGTTGTACATGGAGATCTCTTCCCAGATCCGGTAAGCCATGAAGCTGACCGTATAGGTATGGAAGGGCACGGGGGAAGCGATGGTCACGCTTCCGCTTTCCGCGTCGTAGCTCCAGCCTTCCGAAGGCAGAAGCTCATCTGTGGTGCGGTCGTACACCTGCCAGTAGGATCTGGCGTGTTCGCTGTCGTTCACCCGGAACTGCTCTTCAAAAAAGCCGTCCATCAGACGGATGGAAAGCGGGCCGTCGGCCGCTGTCTGCGGAGCCGTCATCAGGAAGCACTGCTGCAGCTTGTCCTGATTTTTCTTCGCCCATTCATTGTGGTCGCGGATGATGCAGATGGTGGAATAGATTCCATAGCCCGCATCCAGGATCTCGTCGGACAGCACGGTTCCGTCGCTGTCCCGGATCACATCCGCCCCCCATTTCTCCGCCATTTCCAGGGTCAGCTTTTCATAGCCCGCCTCGCCCGGCAGCGTAAAGCACCCTTTTTTCTTTTCTTCGCTCATATTAACCTCTCTCCCTGCCGCCAGCGGGCAGCATCGTCCATTTTCAAGGCGCGGTCCCGCGGACCGGAGACGCCTGTTTTTCACGCGCGGTCCCGCGGTTCAGAAGCGCCTGTTTTTCACGCGCGGTCCCACGGACCGGAAGCGCCTGCTCTCACAGCGCCAGCCTGCGGATCAGAAGCGCCGCGTCGCCGCGTTTTACCGGTCCGTTCAGATCGCCGGTTCCGTCGATCAGGCCGAGCGCCGCGCTTTCCCGCACCGCCCTCTTCGCAAAAGCGGGAACCTGCTCCAGACCTGGCAGCTCCTTCTCCTCCGTATGCATCCTCCCGCGGAAGCCGTTCATCAGCATGGCGAGAAGCTCCGCCAGCATGATCTCCTTCTCCGGAAGGAATCTCCCCCCTTCCGCCATTTCCGGCGGGATCAGCCCGTTCTGCCAGGCGCACTCCACCGCGCCTGCGTACCATTCGTGGCCGATCACATCCTCAAACATGTCGTTATAGACATTCGTCGGGAAAAACTTCAGCGCCTGGATCATCATGGGAAGGGCCTCGGCGCGCTTCAGCGGCTCCTCCGGGCGCTCCAGATCAGAAAACAGCTCCTCCTGCGCCGCAGGAGCGTTCTTTCCCCGCATCCTTTCCGGGCATTGCAGCACATGGCAGTCATTTCCCGGCTTCCAATACCCGAAGCCGCCCGTATCCGCCAGAGAGGAAAGCTTTTCAAACGCCGCTGCGCTCTGCGCGTCAGCCTCCTCCGGCTCTCCGTCCAGACCCGTTTTTCCGGACAGTCCGGCCAGTCCCTGCGCCACCCAGCCGGCCGCCTGATAAGCGCCGTAATCGTTGGTGTGGGTAAAATCATTGGGGAAAAACCAGGACTTCGCCTCTTCCAGCCCCCGGATCATCACAAAGGCCTTTCCCGCCGCGTGAAGGTCGATGACCGGTACTTTTCTCTCCCTGCCAAGGCGCTTCACCGCCTCCGCGTAATCCGCAAGCAGATCGTTATAGGTTCCGTCCAGCCCCTTCCAGGTGTTCCTGGCGATGGGAGTGACCAGGATCGGGTACGCCCCCTTCTTACGGATCTCGGAAAGATAACGGTCCAGATTTTCCCGGTATCCCTCTTCCGCCTTCAGATGGTCCAGCTTCTGGTCGTTATGCCCGAACTGCAGGAGCACATAGTCTCCCGCCTTCAGTCTGTCGTACAGGATGGCGTAGTGGCCTTCCTCCCGGAAGCTTTCCGTGGTCAGCCCGGAGTGGGCATGATTGGAAACGGCGATCCCGTCCTTCAGGAACGCGGAGAGCATCTGTCCCCAGCCGCTGTAGCTTGCGCCCGGCGCGTAAGGATAATCGGCGCTCTGATCCGTAACCGTGGAATCCCCGCCGATATACAGCGTGGGACACGTGACCGGCTCGATCGCAAGCTCCGTCAGAGCCGCGCCCCGGCCCGCCAGAGCTGCGTCCACCGTGGTATCCGGATACGCTTCCGTTTTTCCCCGGGGCACGATGGCGCTGACGTTTACCAGGGCTTCCACGCTCTGGCGCTGACCGCCGCGCAGCCTGCCCTTCCAGGCAAGATGCCGTCTGCCCAGGAACAGGAGGATCTCTTCTTCCTCCTTCCCGCAGGCGGTAAACGTCGCCCGCACCCGGTAGTTGCCTTCTTCCTTCACATCCGCCTTGAACAGGACGGGAAGGTTCCGTCCGCCGCATTCCTGCCGCACGCCGTCGTCCTCGTTCCTGCAGCCGTCCTCTCCCATTTCCAGCCTGGCAATCTCTTCATCCTGATACCACCAGACCGGCTCAAAGCCGGAATTCAGCTCCGGAAGGCGCAGGCTCTCCTGCTCCCTCCGGTTTTCCTCCGTCACAAAGCCCCAGCCCCGCTGCGGCGTGTACAGAAGCGGCTGCGTTACGGTAATCTCCGTTTTTTCTCCGGCGATATGCCGCGCGTCCGCGTTTTTTCCCCCCGTGCCAAACAGAAAACGCATTCCGGTCATTTACAGCGCACCGTCCTTTGCGATCTGATCGGATACCAGCAGCTTGGAGAAGAACGCCAGCGCAAGTCCCTGTCCCCAGCCCTGGATCCAGTCTCTGCTGATGTTGCGGTAGCCCTCAATGTCCTTCATGACCGCCGTGCCGCCGGATACGTTCATCACCTTGCCGTCCTCGCTGACGTTGGCAAGAAGGCCTTTGATGGACTTGTTGATATATTTGGAGTGGAGCGGATTGCCTCTCTCCAGCATGGCCGCCGCGATTCCCGCGGAAGCGGAAATTTCCTCATAGGACTCCGGATCGTCCAGAACCGTTCTCCAAAGGCCGTTTTCCGTCTGAAGCACCTTCAGCGCGGACAGCTGCTCATTCAGAGAGCCTGCCACGTCCATATACTTCGGATACAGATAGCACTCCGGAAGCCGTCCTCCCACCTGGGACATGGTATAGGCCGCCCAGGCGTTGGCCCGTCCCCAGTAGATGCCGGACATGTGATCCTTCGTGATGTTGTTGTAGCCGTGATAATACAGGCCGTTTCCCGGATTCTGCAGATATTTGATGTGCCAGTACCACTGGTTCAGCGCGTCGTTGATCATGTCCTCATCCTTCAGCTTCACGCCCACGCGCAGAAGGACGAAGGCCGCCATGAACAGGGTGTCCGCCCAGGCCTGCTCCGGAAAATCATTGTTGGCGGAGACCGTATGCTGCAGCACATGGTCGGCGAAGCGGAGGGCGTCGTTTCTGATGTAGTCCACCTTGCTCATCAGGATATCCCAGTAGCGCTGTTCTCCGGTCGCCTCATACAGCGTGATCAGGCAGTGGCCCATGGCGCAGGCGTTTACCGTCCATACCTTCGGAAGGCCAAGATCGATCAGCTCGTCCACCCTGTCCTTCAAAAGCTTCAGATATTCTTCCTTTCCCGTCTTTTCATAAGCCTCGCTGACCCCGTAATAGGCCACGCCGCAGGGCCAGTCCCAGGTCAGATCCATATTCATGGTTTTATGTACGATGCGGTCGATCACATCCTCGATCTGCTTTTTGTCATATTCCAGCTTCAGCATACTTCCTCCATTCTGCCTGCTCCCTGTCCGGCAGCGGGCATGTTTTTTTCCATAATAGCTTTCCCGGCCTGCGTCTGCAATCCCTTTTTCCGGGAAAAAAGCCCCCCGGCCTGAGCCGGGGGGCTTTCACTCTGTGAAATTCCCGGTCGGTTGCTACCGGCGTCTATCCGCGCTGGGCGGATCGGGAAAATACTGTCTGGTTCTTACTGTGCCAGCTTGGTGGTCAGACCGGCATCATAGGCTTCCGCTCTCTCGTCGATGATCGCCTGATATCCGGCATCCAGATATTCCTGCGCTCTCTGATCGTACAGAGCGTCGAACTCCTCAGGTGCGCACATGGTCAGCTCGTCACGATACTGGGTGTACAGGGAACCAAGGGTATCTCTGTATTCGGACTCAGCGTCGATGACCGTCGCGTACATGCAGGGCACGATGGCAAGGCCTTCTGCAGCCTGCTCCGCACGGGTGTTGTAGAACTCAAGGATCTGAGCAACCAGCTCTTCGGTCTGAGGCAGATCGGTCGGGAAGCTTGCACGGATGTCCGCTTCCGGATCGCCAAGCACTCTGGAGGCGATGACAGGAGCCACATAGTCCGCGTTGTTGTTGTAGCCCTGCTTATAATCTCCGTCGTAGTCGCCGACGCTTACCGGATTTCCATCCTCGCCCATGGTGTAGTTCTCGCCCTCAACGCCCCACTGCAGGGTGAAGAGCACGTCCTCCTGGCTCATCCATTCCAGATACATCCAGGCAGCCTTGATCTGATCTTCGGTCGCGGAGGATGCGAAGCCTACCATCATGCCGAACGGGTTGTCCGCACGGTATGCGGAGGTCTCGGCATAAACATAGTTCGCAGGCTGGATCGCCAGCTTGCCGTCCGGGTTGTTCTCATAGAACGCGGTCAGGAAGTCCACGTTGCCGGAGATATATCCGCCGAAGGAATACTGTCCGCCGTTTACGAAGTTGGCCTTCGCGGTCTCGTTATCGGTTACATAATACTCGGGATTGGTGATGCCCAGGTTGTACTCCTCGTTCGCGTACTGAACCAGCTTCTTGTTGGGCTCCCAGCTCATGGCTACGATGTTGTAATCGCCGTAAACCGCCCATTCCTTCTCATCGAAAGGCATGGTTCTGAAGCCGTCGTTCTGGTCGGAGCCAAGTCCGGTCAGCATGCTGCCTCCGCCGGGATGCTCGCAGATGCCCGCGTCCATGATCTTCTGCATGGCATCCAGATACTCCTCACGGGTGGTAGGAACATGATCATAGCCAACCTCTTCCAGCCAGTCCATACGCACGAATACCTGCCAGCTGTATCCGGTATCGGAATAAGGTCTCTCAGCGAATACGAAGTAGGTCTCGCCGTCCATGGTGGAATACTGCAGCTGATTCAGCTCTACCATTCTGTTATAGTAGGTGGGCGCCACAGACGCGAACTCGTTCATGTCAAAGGTGCTCAGATATCCTTCGTTGGCCCACTGTGCCAGCTTGGGATAGTCGAACTCCATCAGCATGGTGGGCAGGGTGCCCGCGGATGCCAGCAGAGCGTAGTCGGTCATAACGTCGTTACGGGTGATCGGAACGAACTCTACGGTCACATTGTACTGATCGCCGAAGTTCTCCTGAATCCACTGGGTCCAGTAGTTGTTGGTTACATCCGGAACGCCTTCCACGCCTCTGTCATAAACGGGAACCTGCAGGGTTACGTTCTCAGCGAACGGCTCCCAGCTGTCCATTCCGCCGCCTTCCGCAGCGGCAGCCTCGGTGGAAGCAGCCTCCGTCTCCGCGTCAGCGGTGGTTTCCGCGGCGCTCTCTGCCGTGGTCTCAGCGGGAGCGGCGCTCTCTGTGGTGGTCTCGCTGCTTCCGCAGCCTGCCAGCGTTCCAAGGGACATCACGGCAGCGACTGCAAGCGCGAGCGCTTTCTGAAGGGATTTCTTCTTCATATGGTCCTCCTCCTTAATAATGATTATAGTTTATTGGTACCGGAAGGCCGTCAGCGGTCTTCCGGCAAACTACCGACAGAATCCGGAGCCTTTCGCTCCTGCGGCGGAGGGCGTCAGCCCTTCACCGCTCCGATCATGACGCCCTTCACGAAATACTTCTGCACGAAGGGGTAAATGCAGATGACCGGGATCGTTACGAACATGATGGACGCCGCCTGCAGCACCTCCGGGGTACTGGTAACGGCCGCCGCCTCCGACAGAGCCGTGGTCTGAGACTCCGCGGCGGAGGATACCATCTGGGACAGACGGTACTGCGCCATCTTCAGCGCGTTGGACTGGATGTAGTACATGTTATCCGCGTAGGAGTTCCAGCGGCCTACCGCGTAGAACAGAGACAGCGTCGCGATGATGGGCTTGGACAGCGGCAGCACGATCTTCCACAGGATCTGGAAGTTGGTCGCCCCGTCCAGGAACGCGGACTCCTCCAGGCTGTCCGGAATGCTGGACTGTAAGTACGTCTTCATGATCAGCATGTTGTAGGGCGAATAGATCAGGGGCAGGATCAGCACCCACATGGTATCCAGCAGATGAAGGTCCTTCATCAGCAGGTAGGTGGGAATCAGGCCCGCGGAAAAGTACATGGGGAACATCAGCAGGAAGGTGAGTACGCTCCTTCCTTTCAGCCTTCTCTTGGAAAGCGGATAGGCTGCGCAGGTGCAGACAAGCATTCCCAGCAGGGTGAAGATCGCGGTCACCACCACGCTGTAGCCCATGGCGTATACCATGCTTCCGTCCTTAAACAGAGACGCGTAGGCGTCAAAGGTGATTTCCTTGGGGATCAGGAACACCGATCTGGCAAGCACCGCCGAGTTGCTGGAAATGGACTTCGCCGCCAGGTTGATGAAGGGAAGCACACAGGTCAGGCACAGGATCACGATCACGAGCATCATAACCGCGTCGCCGATCCGGAACTTGTTTATGGCACGATTGCCTTCGGAGGCTTCCGCTTCACGGGACATATTCTTTTTATTCTTAGCCATCTTACCTACCTCCTTACAGCAGTCCGTCTTCGCCCAGCGCCTTGGCCACCCGGTCGGAAGCCAGCACCAGGAACAGGCCAACCAGAGACTGGAACAGTCCTACGGCGGTCGCCTTACTGAACTGTCCGCTGTTCAGACCCTTTTCATAAATGTAAACGGCGAGCTGATACTCGAAATCTCTTACCTGGCTGTTTGCAAAAGCCTGCAGACGTTCCAGGTTACTGTTCATCACCTTGCCCAGGTTCATGATCAGAAGCGTTACCGCGGTACCCTTGATGCCGGGCAGCGTGATGTACCACATTCTCTTCCAGCGCCCCGCGCCGTCGATCATGGCCGCCTCATACAGCTCTCCGCTGATGCCCGTGATGGCCGCCAGATAAATGATGGTGCCCCATCCCATGGTCTGCCATACGCCGATGAGCAGATAGGTCACGGCCCAGTGCCATTTTTCCGTCAAAAACGGAATTCCTTCGTCGATCAGTCCCCAGTTCATCATCAGCATGTTGATGGTGCCGCTTTCCGGGCGGAACATCTGATAGGCAACGCTTCCGACGATAACCCAGGAAAGGAAGTGGGGCAGGTACAGGATGGTCTGCGTCACCTTTTTGAATCTCGCGTAGCGCAGCTCATTGAGCATCAGCGCCAGGACGATCGGGATCGGGAACTGCAGAGCCAGATCCAGAATGTTGAACACGATGGAGTTGCGCAGGGACATCAGGAAATCCTTATCCTTGAAAATCTTCTGGAAGGTTTCCAGGCCGACCCATTCGCTTCCTTCATACCCCCTGGCCGGCTTGTAGTCCATGAATACCATACGCAGGCCCGGATAAGCCGCGTAGTTGAAAATGATGACCATGAGCAGGGGGAACAGGCAGAGCAGGTAAAGCTGCCAGTCCCTTCTGATGGCCTTTTTCCACGTGGTATGTACCTGTACCGCGCCGGATTTACTTTTCGCCATACTTTTTCCCTCCTAAATTTGTACATAAAAATCCCGGAAATGAAATGTCTTTTCTGTCACTATGTACATTTCCTTATCTTCTGTGGTATTATTATCGTATAAACAAAAGGCTTTTTCTAATCAAACAGACGGAAAAACTGCGCAGTATCGACCATTTATGAAAAAACTGCAGAAAAAATGACGATTCTCCTTCCCGGGAAGGAGAATTTCCGGACATTTTTTCTGCGCAATATGCCGATTCAAATTTCGTTTTCAGGTTTTTCTTTCAACATTTTTTTAAATTGTGAATCTTTTATGAACAGAAACAGAACTGTTTTTTGAGGAGCATGGTCATTTTCCCATACTTTAACCGACAAAGGAGGCCCCATGTCCAAGCCCAAGAATATCGTAACCGAATACCGCAACTACTATCTCCCGGTGGATTTCCCGCTCCTTCTGCTCACGGGAGATCACTGGAAAATTTCCGATATCCCCAGCTCCCGTCTGCATTTCCACAACTGTCTGGAGATCGGGATCTGCCACTCCTGGAAGGGCGCGATGAAATTTTACAGCAATCCCCTGCGCTTTCAGGCCGGGGACGTCACCTGCGTGCCGCGCAACATCCCGCACACCACCTGGTCCGATAAGGGAAACGAAAGCCTCTGGTCCTATCTCTACATCGATCCGCAGATCATGTTCCGGGACATGCTTCCGCCCTCGGACGGCGAACCCGACCTTTCGCTGTCTTCCTGCCGGAACCTCCGCCACATTCTGCCCAGGGAGGAATTTCCGCATATTTTCTCCCTCGTCACCACCATTATCGAAGAGCTGAACACGGCGCGTTCCAACTACAGGCTGTGCGTCAAGGGACTTCTGCTCGCCTTGTGCATCGAGCTGTACCGGGTGCAGGAGAAGGAAAATGCTTTCGCGGCCCAGATGCCCCCCCCCAACTCAGTTTTCCGTGCCGGAAAACGCCCTCGTCATCTCTCCGGCCCTGAATTATATTGAGGACAATTACGCGGCCCAGTTTCCCATGGAAAAGCTGGCGGAGGTCTGCCATCTCAGCCCCACCCATTTCCGCCGGGTCTTCCACTCCATCATGAACATGAGTCCGCTGAATTATCTGAACAGCACGCGGATCATGAAGGCCTGCAACCTGCTGCGGGGAACCGAGGAATCCATTCTCACCATCTCCGAGCTGGTCGGATTCGCCTCCGTTTCCAGCTTTAACCGGCATTTTCAGGATGTGATCCACCTGACGCCCAGAGAATACCGGCTGCAGTCTCCGGATTCCTCCGGCGGCTTTGTCACGGAGCCGCGCAAGACCATTGTGGAATTTTCCGGCTGGATGGAACCGGAAAAGAATCCGGACTGACATCCGGATGGAAGGAGAGGGAGGGACTTTTCCGGATGGAAAGCGACGGAAGGGATTTTTCCGGATGGAAAGCGACGGAAGGGATTTTCCGGATGGTCCGGACGCCGCCTCCGGTCCGCGCATATTGAAAAAAAATTCCCCGGCAGAAGCGTTTCCTTCTGTCGGGGAATTCTGTTCATGATATGCACGGCCGTTTTTTCGGCGGTCGTAAGGACAGGAGCCTTTCCGAAGCTTATACCAGCTCCAGAACGACCTCCATCGCGCCGTCGCCCTTTCTCTGGCCGATCTTGATGATGCGGGTGTAGCCGCCCTTGCGGTCCACATACTTGGGAGCGATCTCGTCGAACACCTTCGCAGGCATATCCACCTTCTTCGTTCCTCTCTTGCGTCCCGCGTTCGTGGAAGGAACCTCGGTCACAGGATAAAATACCTTCAGCATCTGTCTTCTTGCATGCAGTCTGCTGGGCAGATCCTTCCTGATCTCCTTCTCGACCTCGTCGTAAACGGTAACCTTCTTGCCGTCCACAACCTCCTTCACTCTCTTGCCGTCCTTGTCCTTGCGGGGAACCTTGGCGGTAACCTTCACGGTCTCGAAGTTGTCCTTCTCCTTCACGCCCATGGCGATGATGCCTTCGGCGATCTTACGCACTTCCTTGGCTCTCGCCTCAGTGGTAACGATCTTTCCGTGATAGAGGAGGTTCGTGACCTGCGCTCTTAACAGAGCCTTTCTCTGGCTGGAGGTTCTTCCTAATTTTCTGTACTTTGCCATTTTTATAATCTCACTTTCTTCTGCTGGCACATCCGTCAGCGCCCTTTGGCCTTACCTGCCGAATGCCGGTTTCCAGTTTCTGACGACAGTTCCCGCGCCCTTCGGTCTTACCGGTTCTGCCTTATGAAGGGAAACGCCTTTCCGGCGTCGGAAAGCTTCCAGTCAGGAAGCTTTCCCAAGAATCCGTTACACGTTCACTTCTTCGCTGGGGTTCAGCTGAAGGCCCAGCTCCTTTAACTTCGCAAGCACCTCTTCGAGGGATTTGCGGCCCAGATTGCGGACCTTCATCATATCCTCGGGGGTCTTGTTCGTCAGCTCTTCCACCGTATTGATGCCTGCGCGCTTCAGGCAGTTGTAGGAACGGACGGAAAGCTCCAGCTCATCGATGCTCATCTCCAGCACCTTTTCCTTCTCGTCGTCTTCCTTCTCCACCATGACCTCTGCGGTTCTGGCGTTCTCGGACAGATCGATGAAAAGGCTCAGGTGCTCGCTCAGCACCTTGGCGGCAAGGCTTACAGCCTCGTCGGGAGCAAGCGTTCCGTTGGTATACACATCCAGGGTCAGCTTGTCATAATCCGTCACCTGGCCCACACGGGTGTTATCGACGGTCATGTTCACTCTTTCCACAGGCGTATAGATGGAATCCACGGCGATCACGCCGATGGGAAGATCCTCGCTCTTGTTCTTCTCAGCGCTGACATAGCCGCGTCCTTTTGTAATGGTCAGCTCCATATACAGCTTGCTGTCCTTGCCGCCGTTCAGCGTGGCGATCACAAGGTCGGGATTGAGGATCTCGATATCCTGATCCGCCTGAATGTCAGAGGCTCTGACTACGCCTTCACCCTCGAATTCAATATAAGCGGTCTTGGGTTCGTTGGTCTCGCTGTTGTTCTTAATGGCCAGGCCCTTGATGTTCATGATGATCTCAGTCACATCCTCCTTGACTCCGGGGATGGAGCTGAACTCATGCAGCACGCCCTCGATCTTAACCTGGCTGACAGCAGCGCCCGGCAGTGAAGAAAGCATGATCCTTCTCAGCGAGTTGCCAAGCGTAATGCCGTAGCCTCTTTCCAGCGGCTCAACGACGAATCTTCCGTACTTTTTATCCTCGGAGATCTCAGCAACCTCAATATTGGGTCTTTCAAAATCAAACACTGCAAATACCCTCCTTTATGAACGAAAAAGTTTCTGAAAAGAAACATTCACGCCAGCCGCCTGAAATTACTTGGAATACAACTCGACGATAAGCATCTCGTCAACCGGTACGTCAATCATTTCCCTGGTCGGAAGTTCCTTGATCGTTCCCTTGAAGTTCTCAAGATCAACATCCATCCACTCCGGAACCAGTCTTCCTGCCGTAACTTCAACGATCTCTTTATATCTCTGCAGTCCCTTTGCCTTCTCGGTCAGCTCGATCACATCTCCGGCCTTTACCAGATAGGAAGGGATGTTTACCTTCTTGCCGTTTACAAGCAGATGCTTGTGGCCGACGATCTGTCTCGCCTCTCTTCTGGTCCTCGCAAAGCCCATGCGGAACGCAACGTTGTCCAGTCTGGACTCCAGAAGCTGCATCAGGTTTTCACCGGTCATGCCCTTCATTCTGTCGGCCTTCTTGTAGTAGTTGCGGAAGGGCTTCTCAAGTACGCCGTAGATGAATTTCGCTTTCTGCTTCTCACGAAGCTGCAGGCCGTACTCGCTGACCTTCTTGCCCGCTCTCGGGCTCGTTCTGTTGGACTTCTTGTCATATCCGAGATACATGGGCTCAAGGCCGAGCGCTCTGCATCTCTTTAATACTGGTGTTCTGTTGACTGCCATGTCAGGCTCCTTTCTCAAAAAGGAGTCGCGCCGTTTTCCGGCGCTTCTCCAAAATATTGTTTACAGTGCGCGAAAAGCGCACTTTCTTCCAACGCTTTTGTTCAGCAGAAGAATTATACTCTGCGGCGCTTGGGAGGACGGCATCCGTTGTGAGGAACGGGGGTCACGTCCTTGATGCTGGTCACGTCCAGACCGCAGGCAGACAGTGCGCGGATCGCGGCTTCACGGCCTGAGCCGGGTCCCTTTACGAATACGTCCACGCTCTTTAAGCCGTGAGGAAGCGCCGCCTTTGCGGCAGTTTCCGCAGCCATCTGTGCTGCATAAGGAGTAGATTTCCTTGAACCTCTGAATCCAAGACCACCGGCGCTCGCCCAGCTGATGGCGTTTCCTTCCGTATCCGTCAGGGTGACGATGGTGTTATTGAAGGAAGACTGGATATGCGCCTGTCCGCGTTCAACGTTTTTTCTGACACGTTTCTTTGTTACTTTTTTTGCAACTTTCTTTGCCATTTAAACTAACCTACTTTCCTTTCAACAATTCCTTTGCTGTTTATTTCTTCTTGTTTGCTACGGTTCTCTTAGGGCCCTTTCTGGTCCTTGCGTTGTTCTTGGTGTTCTGTCCGCGGACAGGAAGTCCCTTTCTGTGACGGATTCCTCTGTAGCATCCGATCTCCTGGAGACGCTTGATGTTCAGAGCGATCTCTCTTCTCAGGTCGCCTTCCACTACCATGGTCTCATCGATCACCGCGCTCAGTCTCTTTACCTCATCGTCGGTCAGCTCTCTGACACGGGTGTCGGGATTCACATTCGCCTGCGCGCAGATCTTCGTCGCGCTGGGTCTGCCGATCCCATAGATATAGGTAAGTCCGATTTCCACACGTTTTTCTCTGGGTAAGTCAATACCTGCAATACGAGCCATTTACGTCTTTCCTCCGTTTTTTCTTTGTCTGCCGTGCCGGCGTCCGGTCTTTAAAAACGCCTGAAAACGGTTCTTCCGGCAGCATGGGCCTGCCTGTCCCGGCCGGTCCTGCCGCTTTTATGCGCCGCTTATACGCACAGCGAGCACAGAACAGATCCCCGGAAGCCTTACCACGCTTCCTGGCGTATCACTGCCTGTGCATGCTCCGAATGATCCGCCCGGCCGCTTTCGCACACCGCCTGCAGCCGTCTCACATTCTTCATACAGTTACTAATTGACTGGGAAAAGCTTCCGCCTTCCGCGGCCGGCAGGTCCTTTCTGCCGTCCGCATGCGCATCCGCTCTTCCAGCCGGATAAATACCCGGCCTTTCCGATACTCCGGCGCTTATGCGCCGCGGATGCATCAAATGCATTCATCCTGAATTTTCGGTATCAAAAAGTAATCTCCCGTAAAAATCCTGCCGGAGGCTTTTCGCCGCTCCATCTGCAGGCTCCGCCCTTTCCGGGCCGTCTTACGTTCAATTATCTGTAAGCCCCGTTTACCAAAACGGTGCTGATGCCGCCTGAATGAAGTCGATTATCCCTGACGCTGTTTATGCTTGGGATTCTCGCAGATGATCCTGATGCTTCCTTTTCTCTTGATGACTTTGCACTTTTCGCAGATCGGTTTTACTGATGATCTAACCTTCATGTCAAACCTCCTTTCAAAAAAGACCGTTTCACATTATAGCATGCAGGCCCGGCGGTTGCAAGGAATTTTTCGGTTTTTTCCAGGTTTTTTCCGGAAAACCTCCCTCCGCTCTCCGGGAGCGTCCGGGCAGCGGCGCGGCCCGGGCCGGCATGGCGTCTTATTTGTCTCTCCAGATGATGCGTCCCTTGGAGAGGTCGTAGGGGGACAGCTCCAGCGTTACCTTGTCTCCGGGAAGAATACGGATGAAATTCTGTCTCAGCTTTCCGCTGATGTGGGCGAGAACCCTGTGCCCGTTCTCCAGCTCCACCTGAAACATGGTGTTGGGCAGCTTTTCCACAACCGTTCCTTCAATTTCAATGACATCTGCTTTCGACATACTCTGCTTCCTTTCTTTTTGCGTCTTCCTGGTCCGTCCTGACAGCGGCCGCCTTTGCCGGCCGGCTGTCCTCACTTCTGACCGTCTGACGGCCGGCCGCCTTTACCGTTCGTTTTCCTTCTTCCGGTAAAAGCCGTCAACCGCTTCTCTGATCCGATTGTCCGCCCAGGCCGGATTTTCAGAAAAGAGATCGACCTCTTCTTCCGTAAATTCCCGGCCCGCAGGCTGAATGTGCTTCCTGTTCTTTTTCTTGGGAGCGAGCACCCCCCGCGTCCTTCCGTCCGCCAGCCATACCCGTTCTCCCTCTTCCCGGATAACCAGATACAGCTTTCCTTTGTCGTGTCCCGCTTTTGAAAATGCCAGTCTTCCCTTCATCGTCGTCTCCTTACAGCACCGTCAGGATCTCCGGTTCCCCGTCCGTGATCAGGATCGTATTTTCATAGTGGGCGGAAAGGGAATGGTCCCTGGTAACGACCGTCCAGCCGTCGTCCAGGAAATCCACCTGCCAGCCTCCGGCGTTGATCATGGGCTCCACGGCCAGCGTCATGCCGGCCTGCAGTCTGACTCCCTTGCGCTTCTGCCGGAAATTCGGGATCTGCGGATCTTCGTGAAGATGCGTTCCGATCCCGTGTCCCACCAGATCGCGGACAATGCCGTAGCCGAAGGGAGTGACATAGTCGTCGATGGCTGCGGAAATATCATGGAGATGATTTCCTTCCCTCGCCGCCCTGATTCCCTCAAAGAAGCTCTGCTTCGTCACCGCGATCAGCTTTCGGGCCTCCTCGCTGATACGCCCCACCGCATGGGTCCTTGCGGCGTCGGAATGATATCCTTTATAAATCAGGCCGGCGTCCAGGCTGACGATATCCCCTTCCTTCAGGATCCGTTCGGAATTCGGGATCCCGTGGACCACCTCGTCGTTGACAGAGACGCAGATGGAAGCCGGATATCCGCTGTAATTCAGGAAGTTGGGCACGCAGCCGCGGCTGCGGATCAGTTTCTCGCCCAGCATGTCGATATCCAGCGTGGAGATGCCGGGACGGATAAAGGCGCCGAGCTCCTCATGGACCTCGGCGAGAAGCCGCCCGGCCTCCCGCATATATTCGATCTCTCTTGCAGATTTAATGGTTACTGCCATGGCTCTTCCATCCTTAACCGAGAATCTCTGTGATGGCGGCGAATACTTCTTCCATGGGAAGCGTTCCGTCCACGCTTCTCAGCGCGCCCTTCTTCTCATAAAAATCGATCAGCGGCTGGGTCTGCTCATGATAGACCGTAAGCCTCTTCTGAACCGTTTCCGGCCTGTCGTCGTCGCGCAGCACCAGCTCGCTTCCGCATACGTCGCAGATCCCTTCCTTTTTGGGCGGGATGCTCACGATATGATAGGTCGCTCCGCAGCTCAAACAGGCGCGGCGTCCGGACATCCTGTTTACGATATTTTCATCCGGCACGTCCACGTTGATGGCATAGTCCACCTTTTCGCCAAGCTTCGCAAGCTCCGCGTCCAGTACCTCCGCCTGAGGAATGGTCCTCGGGAAGCCGTCCAGAACGTAGCCGTTCCTGCAGTCGTCCTTTGCCACCCGGTCCAGAAGCAGCCTTACGGTCAGCTCATCCGGAACCAGCAGCCCCTTATCCATATATTCCTTCGCTTCTTTTCCAAGCTCCGTGCCGTTCTTGATGTTCGCGCGGAAGATATCTCCCGTGGAAATGTGCGGAAGTCCGTACTTCTCCGCGATCATTTTGGCCTGTGTTCCTTTGCCCGCCCCCGGTGCTCCAAGCATGATTATCTTCATATTTCCCTCCTTTTCCGCCGCTGAAGCGGCATCTTCTTTAAATCGCATTTTGGGACAAAACTTCCGTTCTGTCCCAATTTTCATGCTGCCTTTATGTCAGCCTCCTCAGTCGTTCAGGAAGCCCTTGTAATTGCGCACCAGCATCAGAGACTCGATCTGCTTGATGGTCTCCAGGATTACGCTGACGATAATGATCAGGCTCGTTCCGCCGAAGGAAACGCTCGCGCCGAAGATCCCGTTAAAGAAGAAGGGGATCACGCACACGATCGTGAGTCCGCATGCGCCGATAAAGATCACATAATTCAGAATCCTGTTCAGATAGTCGCTGGTGGGCTTGCCGGGACGGATGCCCGGAATGAAGCCGCCCTGCTTCTTCATGTTGTTTGCAATTTCAATCGGGTTGAAGGTGATCGATGTATAGAAGTAGGCGAAAAAGATCACCAGTGCAATGTAAATCACCAGGCCGATGGAATAGACCGGCTGGCTGGGATTACACCAGTTGTTGGAGCTTAAACCGTTCAGGATATGTCTCCATACGCCGGTTCCGCTGTAGCCCAGCAGGGAGCAGATGATGACCGGAAACTGCATGATGGAGGACGCGAAGATCACGGGGATCACGCCGGCCGTATTCACCTTCAGGGGAATATTGCTGGACTGTCCGCCGACCATTTTGCGGCCCTGCACCTTTTTGGCATACTGAACGGGGATCTTTCTGGTGGCATCGTTCAGAACGATGACCAGAATGACCATCGCGATAACGACCGCAAGGATGATCACCACGGCAAGCACTGCCGTCGCTATCGGTCTCCCGGATACAAACTGATGGAACAGGCTGGTGAAATCCTGCGGCAGTCTGGAAATGATGTTGATGACCAGGACGATGGAAATGCCGTTTCCGACGCCGTTTTCCGTGATCCTCTCACCGATCCACATCAGGAAGGCGCTGCCGGCCGTGAGCGCGGCAATGACCGTGATCACATTCAGAGCGTTGTATTCTTCCAGGAGTCCGCTGCCGCCGAAGCCGATCGCCATGGCCGCAGACTGAATCAGAGCAAGGCCGACCGTGACGTATCTGGTGATCGCAGTCAGCTTCTTTCTTCCCTCCTCGCCGTCCTTCTGCATTTCCTCCAGCTTCGGGATCGCAATGGTCAGAAGCTGAATGATGATGGAGGACGTGATATAAGGGGTGATATTCAGCGCAAACAGGGACATGTTCTCAAAGGATCCGCCGGTGAAGGCGTCAAAGAAATTGAAAGCGTCCCCTGTCTGGGCGGCGAACCAGTTCGCGAAATAGCTCCGGTCCACGCCCGGCACAGGCAGCTGTGATCCGAGACGGATCACAACCAGCATGGCCAGCGTGAAGAGGATCTTCCTGCGAAGTTCCCGCATTTTAAAGGCATTTTTAAGTGTTGTAAGCATTACATCACCTCTGCAGTTCCACCAAGCGCCTCGATCTTTTCCTTCGCGGATGCGCTGAAGGCGTTCGCCTTCACGTCAAGCTTCTTGGTAAGTTCTCCATTTCCGAGGATCTTAACCCCATCTTTTGCATTTTTTACGATGCCCTTCTCAAGCAGGGTCTCAACGGTAACAGTCGTTCCGTTCTCGAACACCTCAAGGGCGCTGATGTTGATGCCTACGATCTCCTTTGTATTCCTGTTGGTAAAGCCTCTCTTGGGAATACGTCTGTACAGCGGCATCTGGCCGCCTTCAAAACCGGGTCTGGGAGCTCCGGAACGGGCCTTCTGACCCTTGTGTCCCTTACCGGCGGTCTTTCCGTTTCCTGAACCATGTCCGCGGCCTCTTCTGAAGTTATCGCTGTGCTTGGAACCGGCTGCAGGCTGTAAATTTGATAATTCCATTCCTGACACCTCCTGCCTTACGCTTCTTCTACTTTGAGCATGTATCCGACCTGGGCAATCATGCCT
>DXDD01000123.1 GCA_019115665.1 Candidatus Eisenbergiella pullistercoris
AGACCCTGCCCCGGAAGCTTCCAATCCAGAAACTTCATCGGATGAAATTTTTTCATCCTTTGGGAATGACGCCACATCGGATAATTCCTGGCAGGCAGACGAATCTACCTCATCCGAACCGCCATCAGTAAATGAAGATATTTTTGTATCCGATTATACCCCGGGAGAAGAAAATGTGTATGGGGTCAGCAATGCAAACCTGTCAGCCGGCGGACTCCGTTTTGAAGCCATGATGACCGCACAGGGAGATTATATTTACTATATTGAGGGTACCCCTTCGGCAGAATACCCTGCCGTACTGAAAAAAGTCCGCACGGACGGTATGGAAATGGAAATATTGACAGACAACGTTGCCGGTTCCAGAATGCTTGCAGTCAATGAGTCCGGAACCGTCATCATCTATTACGTCGGGATTGCATACAACAATTCATCCCGCCCTTCCATATGTCTGTCAGCCTACAATAACGAAACCGGTATAAGTGAAAGTCTGCTTTCCTTCGACGCAAACAATATTTTCATCATAGGGATGGACGAAACTTCTTCACGGCTCTATATAGCAGAGAAATATGGAGATAGTCCTGATAGGTCCTCTCAATACAACCTGGGATACTACGATATCGGAAATGCCCAATTCATTATTTGTAAAGAAAGAAAAAAACTGCCGGAACCCGCAAAATCGGTTCCGGCAGTTTTATATCGCCTGAGATCAGTCGTCGTATCCGTTCGGATTCTGAGACTGCCATCTCCAAGAGTCCGCGCACATTTCCTTAATGCCGTACTCGGCCTTCCAGCCAAGCTCCTTCTCCGCCTTGCTGGCGTCGGAGTAGCAGGTGGCGATATCGCCGGGGCGGCGGGCCTTGATCTCGTAAGGGATCTTCACGCCGGTGGCTTCCTCGAAGTTCTTCACGATATCCAGTACGCTGTAGCCCTTTCCGGTTCCCAGATTGTAAATGGAAAGTCCGGAATTGTCTTCGATCTTCTTCAGGGCCTTCACATGTCCCTTCGCCAGATCGACCACATGGATGTAGTCTCTTACGCCGGTTCCGTCCGGAGTGTCATAGTCGTTTCCGAATACGTTGAGCTGTTTCAGCTTGCCCACGGCAACCTGGGTGATGTAGGGCATCAGGTTGTTGGGGATGCCGTTGGGATTCTCGCCGATCATGCCGCTCTTATGAGCGCCGATGGGATTGAAGTAACGCAGAAGTACCACGTTCCATTCCGGATCCGCCTTCTGGATGTCGGAGAGGATCTGCTCCAGCATGGACTTGGTCCAGCCGTAAGGGTTGGTGCACTGTCCCTTCGGGCACTCCTCCGTGATGGGGATGATGGCCGGATCGCCGTAAACAGTGGCCGAAGAGGAGAAGATGATGTTCTTCACGCCATGCTTTCTCATCACGTCCACCAGGGTCAGGGTCCCGGCGATATTGTTCTCATAATACTCCCAGGGCTTTGCCACGGACTCGCCTACCGCCTTGAGTCCGGCGAAATGGATGCAGGAATCGATCTTTTCCTTTTCAAAAATGGCGTTCAGCGCCTCTCTGTCCAGGATGTCCGCCTTGTAAAAAGGCACGGCCTTTCCCGTGATCTTTTCCACGCGCTGCAGGGACTTCTCACTGGAATTGCAGAGATTGTCCACAACCACCACGTCATAACCTGCATTCTGCAGCTCCACAACCGTATGGCTGCCGATATAACCGGCTCCGCCTGTTACTAAAATTGCCATATTTCCTCCTTCTTTCCGGATCCGGCCGGAAATTTATTTTGTCTCCCACAGATACTCGGGATAAACGCCCTCCGCCTTCAGACGGGCGATGGACTCCATCACAAAAGGCTTGTCCTCCTTATAGGTCACGCCGAACCATTTATCCTTGGAGGAAAGCACCTCAACGGTGGCCTTGTCCTGCTTCAGCAGCTTATCCACCTCAATGGGCAGGAAGCATTCCGACTTCAGCGGATTCTTCTCCACTTCCGTCCGGAAAAAGCCGTTCACCGCGGCCTCCAGTTCCTTCAGGATGCTGGCGGAAAAGCCCCACATATTCATGGATACCAGCGTATCCAGGGGAAGCGCCGTCCAGGTCGCCCCGTCGTCCTCGGTAAAGGCGGCGCCGTCCGCCGTCTTGACGATCTTGGTGCGCTCCGCGATCTCCTTCAGATAACCGTTCTCGTCGGTCACGCATACGCCGCGCGCTACGGAACCGTTTTCCGTCAGGGTATTGCCCAGCTCATAGCCCACCATCGCATAGCGGTATTTCTCATCGTCCTGATGGGTGGTCAGGAACTGATACAGCGTGGTATAGGCGCTTCTTCCATAATAATCGTCCGCGTTGATGACCGCGAACGGTCCGTCGATCACATCCCTGCAGCACAGAATCGCATGAGCCGTCCCCCAGGGCTTCACCCTTCCCTCCGGGATCTGAAAGCCCTCCGGAACCTTATTCAGCTCCTGGAATACATATTCCACCTCCATGTGCCCGCTCACTCTGTCCCCCACACACTCGCGGAAATCCTTCTCGTTTTCCTTCTTAATAATGAAAACGACCTTCTCAAATCCCGCCCGGTGCGCGTCATACATGGAAAAATCAATGATCTTGTGGCCCTGCTCGTCCACCGGGTCGATCTGCTTGAGTCCGCCGTAGCGGCTTCCCATGCCTGCTGCCAGAATTACCAGTACCGGTTTATTCATTTTCCCTTTCCCTTCTGCGTGCTTTTCACGCGGCGTCAGGGTCGTGAAGCCTGTATTCTGAAAATGCCAGGTTGTCCGTGAAGTCCGCAGGCCCGCTTCCCTTCCCCTTTTTCTTTTATCCGGAAACCCCGGGCTTGTCCGGAAATCCCGGTCTTCCGCAGCTTCCCGCCGCGGCGTGAGGCTGCCGGAAGGCGCCTTCAGGCTTTCCCCTTCCGTTTCCGTTATCTCCATATTACCACAGAAAATCCTTTGTGACAATTTTACAATCATTGCTTTTTTTGTCACTTTTGTTCTGACAAATCGAAAACGCCCGGACTGACCGCGCCATTGGGCTCCTTTTCCCCTAACCGGTCACAAGGCGGCGCACCACGGGGATTTTTTCCAGAAGGACGGTGCAAAGCAGGGCGGGAATGATAAGAGCGAAGGTTTTCAGCACATTGGTTCCCACGCTGAAGCGGGGAAAGAGCAGCGCCATATACGGCACCAGAAGCCAGCCGAACACCCAGTGCAGGTAATAAATCCCGAGCGTCCGCTTCGCCACAGCACGCACGGCGGCAGACAGGAATCGGTTTTTTATGGTAAGGTCCCTGCAAAGAAGAAATACGCCCAGCGCCAGCAGGATCACCGGGATGTGGCGGTAGCCCTCCGTCAGAAGGATGCCGTCCCAGACGGGCGTGCCGCTCAGATACCATTTCACTCCCCAGATCCCGGGAAGGCCGAGAACAGCCATGCCCGCGCCGATCAGGCGCTGCGCCCTCCGGCTGCCCCCGATGGCAGGACCGGTATGAATCCAGGCTCCCAGCAGAAAAAAGCCCAGCATGTTGGCATAGGTTCCAAAGGGATTGAGCACATTCAGAGAGGAAAGGGGAAAGGTCCCGATCCAGCCCGCCGCAGCAAGAGCGTCCAGCAGGATCTGAAGCGCGGTCATCCCGTTGGTCATCACCAGCCCGTAGACGGCGAAAAACAGGATCAGTTTTCTTCCCAGAGGGTGAGAAAAGCAGATCCGAAACAGGGGAAACAGCAGATAGACCGCCAGGAGCGCCTCGATGAACCACAGGTGGCCGATCCCGATCCCGTCCAGGTTCCCGAAGGCAAACAGGTACAGAAAGATCTGATTTTTTCCGAAGCCGGAAAGAGGCACGCGGCTGACGGCTCCGACGGGAAACAGATAAATCAGACGCCAGACGACCAATACCAGATAAATGGCCAGCGTTTTGGATATATGCTTTTTCAGCCTCAGCGGCCGGGTGAAGAGAAGCGCCCCATTTACCAGGAAAAACATGGGCACGCCCGACCAGCAGGCCGACATGAGCAGGTTGGCGGGAACGGTCTGCGCAAGCAGTACAAAATGACAGAACACCACCAGAAAGATGGCGATGACCTTCACGATATCCAGATATTCAATCCTTTTCTGCACTGTCCCTGTCTCCTTCCTCTTTTGCCTGCGGGCAGACCGCTTCTCACAGCCAGACCGGCTTTCCCGCCTTCGGCTTCACCGCCCGGATCTGCGGATAACGGGAAGAAAGCAGGCGGTAAAAGGGTCTTGTATCCTCCTCCCGGGATGCGGGCGGAAACGCGTCGTCAAAATGATCCAGCAGGATCCGTTTCGGCATCAGCCGGTCCACGATGGCGCACGCGGCCTCCTGCGGCCGGCGTTTTCCCTGATACGGAAGGATCAGAAGATCCGCCCCTTCCGGATATTCGGCGCTTTCCTCCAGCGCCATGCTGCCCAGAAGAAGGATCCGTTTTCCCTCCGCCTCGATCTCATAAACAAGCGTGTCCCCTCTCTCCCGGAAGCGCGGATGGGCCCAGGCCAGAAAAAGCAGATTTTTCGGCCGGGAAAAAAGCCTGGGAGAAAACAGTCTTCCAAGCACCAGGGAAGGAGAAAAGCTTACATGCTTTCCCCGGTAAGCCGTGATCCTCAGATCCCCCAGACGCCAGCTGTCGCCGGGCCTGGTCAATACCACGTTTCCGTTGTCCTCCAGAAATCCCTCCAGCGTCCGCGCCGCGGCGGCGGGACAGTGCACGGTGGCGTCCTGCCCCTCCGCCAGCTCCGGAATAAAAAACAGATGATCCAGATGTCCGTGGGTGACGCAGATGTCGCTCACCCCTTCAAAATCCTCCAGGGTATTCGGATTGCTTCCTCCCTCCAGCTCCACAAAGGGGTCGAACAGAAGCTTCTGCCCGCAGGCTTCGATGAGGATGGAGGCTGTTCCAAGCCAGGTTATCTTGATCATGGCAGTCGGTTTCCTTTTTCTGTCTTTTCACGCATCCGGCCCGCCGTGAAGCGGCGGTATGACCGGATGCCGTTCCTGTTTCCGGTCGCTTTTAAACATTCTTCCTGCTATTATAACCTGAAATCGTCTTTTTTTCTACGGCTTTCTCCGCTTTTTTCCGGCAGGCGGCCGCTTGCGCTGCTGCTCAGGCCAGCGCCGGCCGCCCGTTGACCGGCGCATACTGAAAGCGCTCCGGCCTGAATCCGGCATCAGGGCGCGATCCGGTGGATGTCTCTGGGAAACAGGCAGGCTCTGCGCACGTTGTCCTGCTCCAGAAGCCTTGCGGTAAACCGCTCCAGCCCCATGCCAAGGCCGCCGTGGGGCGGCATGCCGTGCTTATGGATCTGAAGATAGCTCTCAAACTGCTCCGGATCCATGCCTCTGGCCTTCATTTTTGCAAGCTGCGCGGCATAATCGTGAATGCGCTGGCCTCCCGTAGTCACCTCCAGCCCCCGGAAAAGCAGGTCGAAGCTTTTCGTCACCTGCGGATCCCGTTCCTCCTCCATGGCGTAAAAGGGACGCTTTGCCGCAGGATAATGGGTAACGAATACGAATTCGCTTCCCGTTTCCTCCTCCATCAGCTGACACAGCAGCTTTTCCTCCTCCGGGTCCAGATCCTCCTTTTCCCGGACGGGCCTGTTGAACTTTCGGGCGATGCGCTCCTTCGCTTCGTAAAAGCGGATGAACGGAATCGGGTCAGCCTGCGGAATGCGCACGCTAAGGAGCTTCAGCTCCTGCGGGCAGAGCTCCGGCAGCTTCTGAAGCGCATGGCGGATCATGGCCTCCTCCATACGGCACAGCTCTTCAAAGCCCTCGATAAAGCCCATTTCAAAGTCCACGCCGGTATACTCGTTCAGATGCCTTGCCGTATCGTGTTTTTCCGCCCGGAACACCGGCCCGATCTCAAACACCCTTTCATATACGCCCACCATCATCTGCTTGTAAAACTGGGGGCTTTGCGCCAGATAGGCCTCCTTCCCGAAATAGTCCAGCCGGAAAATATTGGCTCCGCCCTCCGCGCCCTGGCTGACCAGCTTCGGGGTATGGATCTGCACAAAATCCTCCTGCCGCAGAAATTCCGTAAAGCCTCTCACCAGAGCGTCCTGAATCCGGAATATGTCCCGCTCCCTCTCATTGCGCAGGGTCAGCGGCCGGTAGTCCAGTATGGTCTCCAGCGAGGCCGGAATCTCTTTGCCGTGAATGACCACGGGCATGGCCTGTGCCGGCACAGACAGAATCCGGATGCGGGCGGGATGCAGCTCCCAGCCCGTCCGGGAGCGGGGTTCCTCCACCGCCTGCGCTTCCATGCGGATGCACATTTCCTCCTTCAGCGCCCCTTCCCAGGGAGCGCCGTCCGGCCCCAGAATCTCGCATTTCTCCGGCTCCAGAATGCACTGGATCAGCTCACGGGCCGTGCGCAGGATGAGGAAGGAAAAGCCGCTCATCTTCCTCAGCCGGTGGATGCTTCCGTGCATGTTTACCATCCCCTTTTCCATGCTTCCGAATCCCTGCCTTCCGGTTTCCATTTTCTGAATTTCCCTGTTCTTTTCACTCATGTTCTTTTCCGTCCTTTCTGTTTTCCTTCTGACCTGTGTGACTGTGAAACAGATCTTCCGGAATCCGGATGGACATCGTCTCTATGCCGCATGCTATCACCCCCTTATCCGCGCTGAGCGCGGAGGAAACGGTCCGGGCCCTTCTGCCGGAGCAGGATGGACCGCCAGGCCGTTATTTGAGCAGGTATGGCGTCCGCCTGCCTGATCTGAGGCCCACTCCCCCGGCGCGCTGCCCAGACCACCAATATAAAAAGACCGGGTCCGCAGCTGCTGTGCGGATCCGGCCCGAAAAAAGCTCTGCCACACAGGTACAGCACGTAAAGCGTCTGTACCTGTGATGAGTTTCTGCTGAAAATTCAATCACGGATACAGGCGCTCTCGATCGTCGTCCCTGTGAAGCTGTAAGGTTTGATTCCTGTACATTCTTCCTGTTCCAATGCCCGACAGAACCGTTCCGACGCGGCGGAACCGCCAGCCTGCGGCACTTTTCTCCTTCTTTGTTTGTCACAGGATATCACCGGCGGGAGGGGATGTCAATACCAAAATCAGATCTGCCTCGACACAAAATGGAGCACCTTATCCCCACCGGACAGGATATGCCCGATCAGCTCCTGCGGATATACCTTTACCCCATTCCGCAATTTTTCCAGCGGAACCCAGCAGAAGTCCAGATCGATCCTTTCGTTCCCCAGTTCATCATACCCATGAAAGATACCGCTTAACGGAATGGCTGCAGGATCGCATAAGTGAATCTTATAATACAGGCAGATCTGATGACAGGGCCGGTCTCCCCATGGGAAAAAAATTTCTCCCACCGCCATCAGGCTGTCCACTTCAATCTTTGCTCCGATCTCTTCCTCAAATTCCCGTTTCAGCGTCTGTTCTGTCGCTTCCATCGCCATAACGTGTCCGCCTATAATGGCATAATCGTCATTCCACGGTTTCTGAAGAAGAATTTTCCCATCATGCAGCAGGATTCCGCCTGTCCGATATGAAAAAATATACGCTTCCTGTTTAAACAGAATATCCTTTTCCAATCGCTTCTGCCTCCTTTCCCATCCACACAGGCCCTTCCCCGAAGCGCCTCCTCCGGCGTCGTTCCGCTATGCTGATATCCGTCTCACAGGCATATCGTCATATATGGAGAAATGGCTGCCTGATTTGGTATCTGATCAAAAATCGCAAGGACCTTAGAACGATACTGTATTTTGATCTTCATAATATTGTCTCTGTTTTCATGCAATACGCAGCTTTAGCACAGTAAAGTTTTCAGGCAATACGCAGTTAAAAACAGGCTTTCTCATTCTTTCTGCCGTCTGGAAATTCCCATCACCGGTCAGTTCCTCCCAGATCACCGGTCAGAGTCACCCAGATTTCCCCCGATCCAGGAATCCTCCGGTTGCTTTTCCTTCCGATACTCCTTCGCCAGAATAAAGGAAGCAAACAGCACGCCGTTTAATACCAGAAGGAGCAGCACATCGACCCAGCGGATCACCTGCCCGCTGATCACGTCGCCGGTTCCGGCCATGACGGCGATCAGGTTGTTATTGAAAAAGTGCATGATCGTGGGAACCCATATGTTTTTCGTCTTCATCATGGCAAGGCCGAAGAAAATGCCCAGTCCGATGCAGGTGGTCTGCTGGGTGAGCACGCTCTGCAGCCAGGTGTCAGGACTGTAATAAAACAGGTTGATCGGCAGATGCCACAGGCCCCAGCACACGCCCAGGATGAGCACGCCCAGCCGTTTTCCGTACCGCTTCTGAAGCAGAGGCTGGAAAAAGCCCCTCCAGCCATATTCTTCTCCGAAAAACGCGGTATAGACCATGAAAAAATTCAGCGGAAGCATCGCCAGATTCAGCCACACATAAGGGTTCGCAAAAGGCGGGAAAAACGCGCCCGGCATGCCTTCCACCGCATAATTCAGGAAAATGCGCAGGAAATACAGGAATAAAAACAGAAGGATCCACAGCCAGGGGCGGATGCCCTGCCGGCCTTCCCGGCTTTCTCCTTCTTCGCCTTCCTGCGCTCCCCTTCCCCAGCCGAGACCGTATTTCTTTCGGACTTCTTTTTTCTCCAGAAGCAGAAGCACCCAGGAAATCAGGCTTCCCACGATGAGCGCCAGATTGACCGGCGCCGCCATGCCAATCTGCGGGAGGAATACGCCCGCCACGCAGAGCGCCATCATAACCCCTGTCAGAATCAGAAATCCTGTATAGAATTTCACCGGGACCTTTTCCTCCGGCTTCCTGGTAAGAAGCACCGCCAGCATCACGCCCGCCGCGGGATAGTACATCTGCGCATTGGGAAAGGCGCTCACGTCCGCTCCTCTGTAAAAATTGATTCCCATCAGCACGCCCATCGCAAGAGGCAGACCGAAGGCCGCGGCCGCGAAGATGCCAAGCCGCTTTTTTTCAAGCTTTGTCAGTTTCGTTCCCATTGTCAGTTTCCTTTTAAAAACCTTTCCGCCCCGTCTCTTTTTCTTTTATTTCCGCAGGGCTTTTCTCATCCAGAATACCATCCCGCATGCGGATTGTAAACAGCGTTTTTTTTGTGACGTAATTTCGTTATTTTGCCATTGCTTTTCACGGTTGGGAAAAATTCATTCCCTGCAAAACACGCGCCTGTATAAAAGATGCCAGACAGAGGGAAAATGAGAAAGAAAAAAGCCGCGTTCTGCGGCGGAAAGGATTGGAAGAAATCATGAAAACGGAACCTGTATTTCTGACGGATAAGAATCGAACCGTCCTTCTGGAGGCGCTGGAGGGCGCCGCGGACGCCGCGCTTCCGGACTGCTGCCATCCCTTTGAGCCGCTGTCTCCAAATACGGCAGAGACTCCGGCGGCGGCCGGAGAAAAGCATCTGCCTGTGGTGGAAACAAACGGGCAGAAGGTAACGGTAAAGGTGGGCAGCATTTTTCATCCCATGACGGAAGAACACAGCATCGTCTGGGTCAGCCTGAGCACGAAGAACGGCCGGACCTACCGCGCTCAGATGGCTCCGGGGCAGGAGCCATCGGTTCATTTTACCCTGGAGGAGGGCGACGCGCCGCAGGCCGCCTACGCCTTCTGTAACCTACACGGCTTCTGGAAAACCACGGTCTGAGGGAAGCGCCTGCATGGAAGCGGGCGCAGGCCATCCGGTCCCTTCCGCACGGGGCCGGGCGCGCAGGCCGTCCGGTCCCTTCCGCACGGGGCCGGGCGCGCAGGCCATCCGGTCCGCTTCCGCACGGGCGTTTCCGGCCGTTTACACCGCTTCCCGGATGGCCCTGCAGGTGCGCTCGATCATCTCGTCGGAATGGGCCGCGGAGACGAACATGGCCTCGAACTGGGAGGGTGCCACATAGATGCCCCGCTCCAGCATTCTGGCGAAATAAGCGGCAAAGGCCTTCGTATCGGAGCGAAGCGCCGAACGGTAATCGGTAACCGGCTCCTTCGTAAAAAAGCAGGAAAGGAGGGAGCCTACGCGGTTGACGGTAAGGCCCTTTTCCCGGAAGGCCGCTTCCAGCCTTCCGGCCTTCCGGTCGATCTCCCCATAGATCTCCGGATGGACGATGAGCTGGCGGAGGGTTTCCAGACCGGCGGTCACCGCTACGGGATTGCCGGACAGAGTGCCAGCCTGATAGACCGGACCCAGCGGCGCGATGCAGCTCATCACGTCCCTGCGGCCGCCGTAGGCCGCAAGGGGCATGCCGCCTCCGAGGATCTTTCCGAAGGTGGAGAGGTCCGGACGAATCCCATAATATTCCTGCGCGCCGCCCAGGGAAAGGCGGAAGCCGGTGATCACCTCGTCGAAGATCAGCAGCGCCCCGTTCTTTTCCGTGATTTCCCGCAGGAAGGAAAGAAATCCTTCCGCCGGCGGCACCACGCCCATGTTGGCAGCCACGGGCTCCACGATGACGCAGGCGATCTGATCCCGGTACGCGTCAAACAGGCGGGAAACGCTCCCGCAGTCGTTGTAGGCCGCCAGCAGGGTATTTTCCGCATAGCCTGCGGGCACGCCGGCGCTGTCCGGGATGGATTCCGTCATCAGGCCGCTCCCCGCTTTTACCAGAAGGCCGCCGGAATGGCCGTGGTAGCAGCCCTCGAACTTGACGATCTTATCCCGTCCGGTGAAGCCCCTTGCCGCGCGGATGGCGCTCATGCAGGCCTCCGTGCCGGAGCTGACCAGCCGCATCATTTCCATGGAGGGAACGCATTCGTGCACCAGCTCGGCAAGCTCCACCTCTTTCTCCGTGGGCGCGCCGTAGGTCAGCCCCTTTTCGCAGGCCCTGCGCACCGCCTCGATGACAGCCGGATGGGCGTGTCCCAGAATACCCGGCCCCCAGGAGCATACATAATCCAGATACCGGTTGTGATCCGCGTCGATCAGAAACGCGCCCGCCGCCTTTTCCACGAAAAAGGGCGTTTTCCCCACGGAGCGGAAGGAACGCACCGGACTGTTTACCCCGCCGGGCATCCGTCTGCAAGCCCTTTCATAAAGCTGTTCGGATTTTTCATTCATCGATATACCCTCCCTGAATGTTCGGAATAAAATATGAAAACTTCCATGCGGGTCTTTTTCCGCCGCAGGGCTTCCCATCATGCGTCCTCTCTGAGCCAGGCCGCCATGTCCAGGGCGTGATAGGTGATGATGATCTTCGCTCCCGCCCGCTTCATGGCCGTCAGGTTCTCGGTCACGATTTTTCTCTCATCAATCCAGCCGTTGGCGGCGGCCGCCTTCACCATGGCGTATTCTCCGCTCACATTGTAGACCGCAAGCGGCAGGTCGAAGGCGAGGGAAGCTTCCTTCAGCACATCCAGATAGGCCAGGGCCGGCTTGACCATGACGATATCGGCTCCCTCCGCGATATCCGCTTCGATCTCCCGGATGGCCTCCCGTCCGTTTGCGGGGTCCATCTGATAGCTCTTTCTGTCGCCGAAGCCGGGAGCCGAATGGGCAGCCTCCCGGAAGGGGCCGTAATAGGCGGAAGCGAATTTCGCGCTGTAGGCCATGATGGGGATGTCCGCAAAACCGTTTTCATCCAGAGCCGCGCGGATGGCCTCCACCCTTCCGTCCATCATATCGGACGGCGCGATCATGTCCGCTCCTGCCTGCGCCAGGCTCACCGCCATCTTCGCAAGAAGCGGCAGGGTCTCGTCGTTCAGGATGCAGTCTCCCTCCACCAGTCCGCAGTGGCCGTGGGAGGTGTATTCGCACAGGCAGACATCCACGATGCAGTACAGCTCCGGAAAGTCTCTTTTGATCTTCCTCACCGCCCGCTGGGTAATCCCGTCCGGCGCGTAAGCCTGACTTCCCACCTCGTCCTTATGGGCGGGAATGCCGAACAGAAGGACGCCGGAAACGCCGCTTTCCCGCACTTTTTCCAGAATCCCGTCCAGCCGGTCCACAGAATACTGAAAGACCCCGGGCATGGAAGCCACGGGATTTTTCAGGTTTTCCCCCTCCGCCACAAAAATGGGATAGATAAAATCCGTCGGATGCAGTCTGGTTTCCCGCACCATCCCTCTGATTCTTTCATCTTTTCTCAGTCTGCGAAATCTCTGCAATGTAATCTCCTTTCCAGTCCGCCTCCACGGCCCGGACCAGACCGTCTATGTTGAATGTTTCCGCCGTAAATGCCTGCGGAAGATCCGTCAGAAGCGGTTTCAGCCTTCCCTTTTCTTCCTCCCAGGCAGCGCGGCACTGGGGGCCGATACAGCCGACGCGGGGCAGGGCGATGCACTCTGTAGCATCTGGAAGGATGGTTCTGGCCGAACTGCGTATGAGCCCATCCGCAAAGCTGCGGACGCCGGACGCGCTTCCGAACAGCAGATAGTCCGGCGGGGCCTCCCGCAGCCGACGGAAGGCTTCCTCTCTCTGTCCGGGGATTTCCCGCAGTTCATACAAAGGGAAATCCCGATACTTCCTTTCCGCCGCGTCAAGCGCCCGCGTCAGCGCGGGACCTGCCAGCTCTGAACGCAGAAGCAGCGCCCGTTCGTCCGGCCCCATCGTCTCCGCCAGCGCCGCTCCCAGATGGCCGCCATCGTGGATTTCCGGCATGAGGTCACAAATCAGGCCGTTTTCTGCCAGCGCCTCCCCGGTCCCCGGCCCGATGACGGCGATTCGTTTTCCTGTCAGCGTGCGCAGATCCCGGCACTCCCGTTTCATTTTTTCCAGAAAAATCCGTACGCCGTTGGGGCTGGTGAATACCAGCCAGGAAAAGCCGGAAAGCTCCGGCAGGGGCTGCTTCGCAGATACGGTTTCCAGAAAATTCAGCCCCACCGTCTCCGCTCCCTGTTCCCGAAGCGCGGCACAAAGCCCTGCCGCAAAGCCTTCCGTTCCGGTCACGCCCACGCGGACGCCGGAAAGCGGCCGGAAATCCATCGGCGTAAGCTCCATGGCGGCAGTCTCTCCGATCACGATGACCGCCGGCGCTTTCAGCCCGGCCCGTTTTGCTTCCTCCGCCAGCTTTTCCAGCGGGGCGCGTACCCATCTCTGCCGGTCCGTCGCGCCCTCCATCACCACAGCCGCCGGGCGGGAGGGCGGCATACCTGCGCCGATCAGCCGGTCCGTCAGCTCCTTTATGTGGTGCATGCCCATGAGAATGACCAGGGTGCCGGAAAGGCGGACAAGCGCCTCATAATCCGCCTCCGTCAGCCGTTCTTCTCCTTCCGTCAGGCTGGACGCTGTCAGCACCGTCACCGAGCGGCTCAATCCCCGGTGGGTGACCGGAATGCCCGCGGCGGCAGGAGCCGCAAAGGCGGAGGAGATGCCCGGCACCTCCTCGCAGGCGATGCCGGCCTCCCGCAGGGCAAGCATTTCCTCTCCTCCTCTGCCGAACACATAGGGGTCTCCGCCCTTCAGCCGGACCACCGTTTTTCCCTCTCCGGCCTTTTGGATCAGCAGGCCGTTGATCTCCTCCTGCGAGGCAGCCCGCCCGCCATACCGCTTTCCCACATCGATCCGCTCGCAGTCCGGCCGCGCCCGCTCCAAAAGCTCCTTTGCCGAAAGGCTGTCGTAAAGCAGAACATCGCAGCGCTCCACCAGAGAAAGCCCCTTCACCGTGATCAGCTCCGGGCCGCCGCAGCCCGCTCCCACCAGCCAGACCTTTCCCGCTTCCGGTGTCCCCTGGGCGGAAGCCTTTCTGACCTTTGCGCAGAGCCTGTCTGCCAGCGACAGCCGTTCGGCTGCCTGAGCCGTCCCGGACAGCTCCCTTCCCGCGTACATCACCGACAGCTCCAGCCGCAGCCCGCCCGGCTTCTGCTCCTGATCGTCTGCCCCATCCGGTATCAATACCCGGCAGTACGCCGCCGCAGGGGCGCTGCAGTCCGCGCCGAAATTCAGAAGCGCCCGCCGCTCCGTTTCAAAGGCAAGGCGCGTCAGAGGATCGTCAATGGCAGCCGCAAGCCGCGTCACAGGGCAGCCTGCCGCAGTCCCTGCCTCTGTCATTCCCTCCTCCGCCGCTTTGCCATCCGCACTGCGTCCCTCCACAGCGATGATCCCCTGACAGGCGGCGGGAAGAAAGACGCTTTCCGGAATCGGAAGAAAATGAAAACGCTCCCCTTCCCGCTCCGGAATCCCCAGCCGGTCCAGTCCCGCCTTTGCCAAGATGATCCCGTCGTATCCACCGCTCTCCAGTTTTTTCAGCCTGCTGTCCACATTTCCCCGGATCAGGGTGAAATCAGCCTGTGGACAGAGCCGTTTTCCATACAGCTGCCGCCGCAGGCTGCCCGTCCCGATTCCAGCGCCCTTCGGGAACGCCGCGAAGGCCCGCAGGGCGGCGTCTCCGCCCGTCTCCACGCCGCGCCCTGGCAGCGCCGGCACGTTCCTGGCATCCGCGCGGGGCAGCACCAGCACGTCTCTGGCATCCGCACGGGGCAGGACAGCCAGAATATCCAGTCCCTCCGCCAGACGCACGGGCAGATCCTTGGCGCTGTGCACGGCCAGATCGATCCGGCCCTCCAGCAGGGCGGTTTCAAATTCCGAAACGAATACGCCCTTCTGCCCCACCTGGGAAAGCGGCTTATCCTGCACCTGATCCCCTTTTGTATGAAGAATCACCGTCTCCGTTTCCAGGCCGGGCCAGGCGGAACGAAGCGCCTCTTCCACAAGGGCTGTCTGCGCCAGAGCCAGACGGCTTCCCCTTGTGCCGATTCTCAGTTTTTTCCCCACCGTTTCGGTCGCTTCCATTTTTCATCCTTTCCCGCGTTCCTGAAGAAGCGTTTCCAGAAGCTCCTCCAGTTCCCCGTCCGTCACCTGAAAATTCCTCTCCCCGCAGAAGGAAAAAAGCCGTTTCAGAAGCTCCGCCCGCTCCTCCGCCTGCGGCACGCTTTCTTTCACCCGGTCCCGAAGCTCTCCCAGCCGCTCCACCGCAGCTCCCATTTCCTCCGGAACCATCCGCTCCGCCTTCCTGCGAAGCCAGGAGGCCGCCGCCGGGCTGCAGCCTCCCGTGGAAATTCCCACGACCACCGATCCGCGCTTTACCAGCGCCGGAAAATAAAAGCTGCAGTTCTTCCGGTCGTCCACCGCGTTGATCAGAATCCCCTTTTCCCTGCACAGCTTCGCCGCCCAGGCGTTCGTCTCCGGACTGTCCGTCGCCGCGATCACGAAAAAAGCGCCTTCCAGATCCGCTTCTTTTGCTCTGCGGGAAATCAGCCGCAGGCTGCCGGGCTCTTCTGTCCCGGTCTCCGCCAGGCGCTCGATCTCATCACAGATAACGGGAGCAATGCAGACCAGCTGCGGAGCAAAGGGAAGCAGGGCGGCGATCTTGCCCGCCGCCACCCGGCCGCCGCCAAGGATCACCCCCCGCTTTCCCGCAATATCCATATAAAAAGGAAAGTATGCCATACTCTGCCTCCATTTCGGGCTGCGCCCCCATTATGCCCGCCGGCGTCATGCCTGCCGGCAGTCCGCCCCTTCGCCCGTTTCCTCCTTCAGCGCTTCCAGAACCGCCTTCAGAGACGCCGCATCCAGCCGGTCCTTTAAGTAAAACAGGAACCGTTCCGCGGAATACCCTGCAAACCGCTCCCGGATCCGGTCCAGCTGACCGGCCGTCTCATGAAACAGAAGGGTCTTGTACAGTTCTTCCAGCTCCTCCGTAAGAAGCGTTTCGGCATCCAGCACCGCCTGCTGCTTTTTCCGGTTGTTTTCCTCCGCCAGCCGTTCAAAATCATCCATTCCCAACACCCGGCAGCCCGGAAGAGACGCGATCTGCCGGTCGATATCCGCCGGGACCGCCATATCGATGAACAGGCGGGGCTTCTCTGCCCCGGAGCACTTCAGATATTTTTCCGTCTCCCCTGCCGTAAGGGTATAATGAGGACTTTCCGTAGCCGAAACAATCACGTCCGCCCGCTCCAGGAAGCGGCAGCGGTCCCGGTAATCCACAATGGACAGCCTGCCGCCTTCCCGCTCCCCCAGACCGTGGCTGCGCCGGGTAGCGTATACATGAATCCCCTCCCGTCCAAGCAGGTTCTTCAGCACGCTTCCTCCCATCTTCCCGCTGCCTCCGATGAGCAGCACCTCAAGCGCCCTCTGATCCGCCTTCTCTCCGGCCGTCTTACTTTCGGAAGGCCCTGCCTCCCCGTCGGCCGCTTTGCCGGAGCCGTCCGGCAGGGCCGCAGCTTTTCCGCGAAGCTTCGCGAACCGGAAAATCTCCGCGCAGGCAAGGGTCGCCACGGAAACCGAGGTTTTGGACAGAAGGGTTTCCGTCTTAATCTTCTTCGCGCAGGCAAGCGCCCCCTGAAAGACCGTATTCAGCTCATAGCCGCAGAAGCCCCTTTCCGAAGAAAACAGATAGGCCGCCCGCACCTGTCCCAGAATCTCGTCCTCTCCCACCACCATGGAATCCATTCCGCAGGCGACCCGGTACAGGTGGGCGCAGGCCTTTTCCCCGACAAAGCGCCTTGCGAGCTGCTTCACCTGTGTGGACGGCATGCCGCTTTTTTCGGAAAGCAGCTCCTCCAGCCGCCCAAAGCTTCCCTCCCCCGCCGCATACACCTCCGTCCGGTTGCAGGTGGAAAGAAGGACCGCCTCTCCTGCCTCTTCCAGAAATGCCGTTCTTTCTTTTACTCCTGTTTCTCCCGCGGGAAACGCAAAACGCTTCCGGGTCTCCTCCGGCGCGGACCGAAAGCTGATGCTGATACATTCCATGATCTTCTCCATTCCGTTCATCCGGTACAGAACATCCCGGATAAAAATCCAGTCCGGATAAATACTCTTCTTATTCCACACCCGCCCGGGATATTCTCCCGCACAGTCTGTCCGCGGCTTCACGAAGCTCTTCCTCCGGCAATTAAACGGCATGGCCTCATCAGCCATGCCGCCTTTTCCTGTCATTTATTTATGTCTCCCGCGCTCGCTTCGCGGGGAGTCCGTCTCATCCTGCGGGATCAGTATTCCGGCTCGATCAGGCCGTAGGTGTTCCCCTTCCTCTTGTACACCACGTTCACCTGCTCGGTCTCCGCATTGAAGAATACGAAAAAGCTGTGTCCCAGAAGCTCCATCTGCACGCAGGCATCTTCCGGATACATCGGCTTGATGTCGAATCTCTTGGTCCGGACGATCTTCACCTCTTCCTCCTCCGGGAATTCCTTCTCCAGGAAAGCCGGCTGGAAATTGCCTCCGCTCTGATGCTTGTCCGTAATCTTGTTCTTATATTTCTTCAGCTGTCTCTCGATCACTTCCTCCACCAGATCGATGGACACATACATATCGTTGCTCGTCTGCTCCGACCGGATGATGCTTCCCTTCACAGGGATCGTCACCTCAATCTTCTGTCTGTCCTTCTCCACGCTCAGGGTAACCTGTACCTCTGTCTCTTTTGTGAAATACTTTTCCAGCTTGCCGATCTTTGCTTCGACCGCGCCCCGCAGGCCTTCGGTAATTTCGATGTTCTTCCCGCTGATAATAAACTTCATACCGATCATCCCTTCTGTTTCATATTAGGAAAGCTCTTTTCCTTATCAGGATTATACCATATCAGCAGGACGGCTTCAATGTTTTCAGAATTTTAACGAAAATAATTCCTTCTTTCAGTCAATCCGGGTCTGTGAAAAATCCGTAATTTTTCTGTAAAATTCGTGGAACTCGCCAAAACATCCGTTCCACTGAACGTTTCTCCGACCACTTCTGTTTCCACATCTCAACCTGTGGATAATGTGGATAACTTCGTGTATAAATATCTTTTGCCATGAAATCAGGTATTTTGTGTGTGGATAACTTTGTGGTCAACTTTTTCCGTCCGACCCGGATATCGACATTTTTTGTGCATGTTCAACAATTCCCGCCCTTTCCGACAACAAAATAAGATGACTGAAATTATCTGACAGCTTCGCTCTTTTTTTCTAATTTTTCCTGATTGTTCGTCTTGTCTGATTCTCCAGGCAGAAACGAAGCAGCCGCCGCGCTGAACCGTACATTCAACGCGGCGGCTGTTTTATCTTTTGTATTCAGTTGAAAATTCTTCTGACGGTGATCGGGGTTCTGTAATCCGCCTCGGAAACCTTGATTCCGGTCTCCTCTGTGCTGGCATGCACGATCTGGCCGTTTCCGATGTAAATTCCCACATGGCCGCTGTAGCAGACGATATCGCCTGCCTGAGCGTTGCTCAGGCCGCCCTCTACCTCACTGCCCACGCTTCTGTCTCCGGAAGAGGAGTGGGGAAGGGATACGCCGAAATTCTCATATACGCTCATGACAAATCCGGAACAGTCAGCGCCGTCCGTCAGGCTCGTTCCGCCGTATCGGTAAGGGTTTCCCACAAACTGAAGCGCGAATTCCGCAACCGTGCTTCCGGCGGCGGATACCTCCGTATGGGAAGCTTCCGGAGCGGCAGGCTCCACGGCTTCGGACTGGGATTCGGTCTCTGCGGATGCGCTTTCCTCAGACGCGTCCTGCTGCGCCTGGCCATCCGCCGGAGCGCTTTCTGCTGCATCCTCCGCGGTCTCAGCTGACGTTACGCTTTCAGAAGGCTGTACTTCTTCGGAAGGCTCTGTCTCGCTTTCGGAAGGCTGTACTTCCTCGGAGGCTTCGGTTTCGCTTTCAGAAGACTGCTCCTCTTCGGAGATCTCAGTCTCACTCTCAGAAGGCTGTTCTTCTTCAGAAGCTTCTGTCTCGGTCTCAGAAGGCTCTTCTTCGGAACCTTCGGCCTCGCTCTCAGAAGACTCTTCTTCGGAACCTTCCGTCTCGCTCTCAGAAGACTCTTCTTCGGAAACTTCTGTCTCGCTTTCGGAAGACTCTTCTTTCTCGGAGACTTCCGTCTCGCTTTCGGAAGGCTCTTCTTCCCCGGAAGCTTCTGTCTTGCTTTCAGAAGGCTCTTCCTTCTTTGCCGGTTTCTCGTCGGAAACCGACGCTTCCGGCCGTGCGGATGCTTCCTGTCCGTTCTCCTGCTCCGCGTTCTGTACGCTGCCGGAAGACGCATCCGCCGCAGCTGCAACCGCCGCCACGTCCACCGGCGCTACGATTCCGTCCGTTGCAGGCGGAAGGGGCTCAGGACCCGCTGCCACCGCTTCCGTGGAAGGAGCTGCATTCACTGCGGCTTCCACGCCTGCGGTCAGAGAAATCTCCTTTCCCGCCGCCACCGGAACCGGCTGAGATGCGGCCGGAACGGTTTCCGGAGCGGCAGACGCCGCTTCCGGTACCTCTGTATTCAGAACGCTGGCTACGCCAACGCCGCTTTCAATTGCCTGCTGAACCTGCTGATCCTCAACATGCTCCGCAACCTGGGTATCGATGGAGGCTTCTCCGACTCCGGTAGCCCCGGCCTCGATATCTTCGGATGTAACTGCGGGAGCCTCTGAAGAAGTCTCCTGACTTTCTCCGGCGCTTTCCTGCTGCGGTGCCTGCCCGCCCTCCTCCTGCGCGCCTGAAAGGGAGCTTCCTTCTTCCAGCACCAGGGCGACGCCCGCTGCCGGAAGGTCATGGGATACACCGGCTGCATTGGTGTGTGCCGCCGAACCAAAAATCATCACCGACGCCGTCAGTGCGCAGGTTACGGCCTTCACCCGTGTATATTTCATGTGTTCCTCCAGTGATTGCATCAACTGTTACATTTATTACAGAATTATTACATCTGAGGACAACTATACCACCCGCCCGATCTTTTGTCAACCTGTGCGGTTTCCCTCCGAATCCTGCCGAAAAGCCGGAAAAAGCGCCAAAATAAAGGGAAAAAGAAGGATGCTCCCCTCTTTTCCCCATTTGTTAACTTTTTTTGAATTTTTTAAAAGCATGTCCGATTTTTATACTTTTCATTCACAAATCGGAATTTTTTTGTAACATTTTACTGCTTCAAAAGCCAGGTCTGCGCACTCTCCACCGCGTTTGCACCGTCAGCAACCGCCGTCACGATCTGGCGGAGCTTCTTCGTCCGGATGTCACCCGCCGCGTAAACGCCGGGCATGCTGACAGCGCAGTCCTCTCCCGCGATCAGGTAGCCCTTCTCATCCGCCGCGATATTTCCCACAAAAGCCTCCGAGTTGGGCCGGATGCCGACCGCGATAAAGACGCCCTGCACCGGAAGCTCTGACGCTTCTCCGGTTTTCTTTGAGCGCAGGGAAAGGCTCTGCACCATATCTTCTCCGTTGATGCGCTCCACCACGCTGTCCCAGATCACCTCCACGTTGGGAAGCGCCAGCATGGTCTGCTGCAGGGAACGTGCCGCACGCAGACTGTCGCGCCTGTGGATCAGATACACCTTTTCACAGGCTCTCGCAAGAAAAATGGCATCCTCCACGGCCACATCCCCGCCGCCCACAACGGCCACCGTCTTTCCCCGGAAAAATGCCCCGTCACAGGTGGCGCAGTAGGATACGCCCATTCCGGCCAGCTCCTCCTCTCCCGGCACGCCGAGATGGCTGTGCATGGCGCCGGAAGCGATGATCACCGCCCGTCCTTCATAGGCCGCCCCGTCGGTCAGAACCGTTTTATAATCTCCTTCATCCCGGATTCCCGTCACATCCGCTTCCACAAATTCCGCCTGCATCTTTTCCGCATGCTCCCGGAACTTCATCCCCATATCGAAGCCATTGATGCCCGGGAGGCCCAGATAGTTGTCCACCTCATAGGTATTGAGCACCTGTCCTCCGCTCATGGGATTTTTCTCTATCACAAGTGTGGAAAAGCCCGCGCGTCTTCCGTATACGGCGGCGCTCAGCCCGGCAGGGCCGGAACCGATAATGATCAGATCGTACATGTTTTTCCTTCCTTTCCGCTTATTCCGGGCGGGCGGAGCTTTCGGCCCGTTTTCTGCTGCGGACATTCCTCCCGTGCCGCCCGGTTTCTTCCATTATAATGGTATTGCCGGAGCGTTTCAAGGCTGCTTTTGGAAAGCCGAAAATCCCGCATATCATTCTGACGGAAAGTGTGGTACTATAAAAATGTTATCCGATCATAAAAAGCATGTCAAAAGGAGAATTTCGGACTTGTCAGACTTATTTGATATAGCAAAATTTGATTCCTACAAAGAAGATAACCGCCGTGAAGTAAAAAAGGCGAAAGGCGGACTTCCCAATTCTCTGTGGGAAACCTATTCTGCCTTTGCAAACTGTTACGGCGGGGTCATTATCCTGGGCGCAGCAGAAAATCAGGATGGTTCCTGGTATACGACCGGTCTGAACAGAAAAGACCGGGAAAAACTGCTGAAGCAGCTGTGGGATACTGTCAATAACCGTAAGAAAGTTAATATCAATCTTCTGAAGGACGAGGATATTGAAGCATATGACGTTAATGGCGATCTTGTTATCGTCCTCTACGTTCCCATGGCAAAAAGAGAAGAAAAACCCATCTATATCAATGATGACCTGTTTGGCGGTACTTATAGAAGAAATCATGAGGGCGATTACCGCTGTACGCGTCTGCAGGTAAAGACCATGCTCCGCGATCAGGCTGAAAACACCATGGACATGGAAGTCCTTGATGATGTCCCTATGGAAGATCTGAATTATGAAACAATCCGTGGCTATCGGAACCGGCACAGGACACTGAAATCCGGTCATCCGTTTGAAAGACTGAACGATGCGGACTATTTGAGGAGCATAGGCGCTGCCGCAGTCTCCAGAGAGGATAAACAGCTTCATCCTACAGCAGCGGGCATGCTCATGTTTGGAGATGAATATAATATCGTGCGTCATTTCCCGGATTATTTTCTGGATTACCGTGAAATGCTGGATCCGTCCATCCGCTGGACCGACAGACTTCAGTCAAGTTCAGGAGAATGGTCCGGAAATCTTTGCGACTTCTATTTTCGTGTATACAATAAAATCATAAAAAATATCAAAACGCCCTTCGCAATGGAAGGAGGCAACAGGATTGATGATACCCCTGTGCATAAGGCGTTAAGAGAAGCGCTGGCGAATTGTCTGATAAACGCGGATTATTATGGCGCATGGGGCGTTGTCATAAAAAATGAACCCGATCGGATCACTTTTGAAAA
>DXDD01000012.1 GCA_019115665.1 Candidatus Eisenbergiella pullistercoris
GGATTGACCTTCAACATGATAAAAAAGCTTGCAAATATCCTTGATTTGCAATATAATCAAGGATAGCAAGTTTAAAACTGAAAATAATATGCTCTAAATAGAGAGCCAAGTTTTAAGGAGGACGTTTTAAAATGGCAAAAGCTAAGTTTGAGAGAACAAAACCGCATTGTAACATTGGTACCATCGGCCACGTTGACCATGGTAAGACCACTCTGACCGCTGCTATCACCAAGGTTCTTCATGAGAGACTTGGTACCGGCCAGTCCGTTGCCTTCGATCAGATCGACAAGGCTCCCGAAGAGAGAGAGCGTGGAATCACCATTTCCACCGCACACGTTGAGTATGAGACCAACAAGAGACACTACGCTCACGTTGACTGCCCCGGCCATGCTGACTACGTTAAGAACATGATCACCGGTGCTGCTCAGATGGACGGCGCTATTCTGGTTGTTGCCGCTACCGATGGTGTTATGGCTCAGACCAAGGAGCACATCCTTCTGTCCCGTCAGGTAGGCGTTCCTTATATCGTAGTATTCATGAACAAGTGCGATATGGTTGACGATCCTGAGCTGCTCGAGCTGGTTGAGATGGAAATCAGAGACCTGCTGAACGAGTATGAGTTCCCGGGAGATGACACCCCGATCATTCAGGGTTCCGCTCTGAAGGCTCTGGAAGATCCCAGCAGCGAGTGGGGCGACAAGATCCTTGAGCTGATGGACGCTGTTGATGAGTATGTTCCGGATCCTCAGCGTGATACGGACAAGCCTTTCCTTATGCCTGTTGAGGACGTGTTCACCATTACCGGACGTGGTACCGTTGCTACCGGTAGAGTAGAGCGCGGAACTCTTCACCTGAACGAGGAAGTTGAAATCGTTGGTATCAAGGAAGAGACCAAGAAGACCGTTGTTACCGGTATCGAAATGTTCCGTAAGATGCTGGATGAGGCTCAGGCTGGTGATAACATCGGCGCTCTGCTTCGTGGCGTTCAGAGAACCGAAATCGAAAGAGGACAGGTTCTTGCAAAGCCCGGCAGCGTTACCTGCCACAAGAAGTTTACCGCTCAGGTTTACGTTCTGACCAAGGATGAAGGCGGACGTCACACTCCTTTCTTCAACAACTATCGTCCTCAGTTCTACTTCAGAACTACCGACGTTACCGGTGTCTGCAACCTTCCTGAAGGAACCGAGATGTGCATGCCTGGCGACAACGTTGAGATGACCATCGAGCTGATCCATCCCATCGCTATGGAGCAGGGTCTTACCTTCGCTATCCGTGAAGGCGGACGTACCGTTGGTTCCGGACGTGTTGCTACCGTTATCGAGTAATCAACAAAAAATACAGCAGTTCAGGACTCCCGGGGAATCTTCCCGGGAGTCCTTTTTTCTGGTATACTTGGAACAAAGAAAAAGGTATTTTCCGGAAAACTTTTATTTCCAGACGGAAAAACGGAAAGGAGGCGGCTTTATGGAAGAAAGGATCGCAACGTTGCGGAGGATTCTCGACGGGAGCGCCTATACGGTGGCGCTGTGCGGTTCCGGCATGATGGAGGAGGGAGGCTTCGGCGCCATCAAGGGCGGGGACCGGGCCTACGAGATCGAACAGAAATACGGCTATTCTCCGGATGAAATCTTTACCAGCGGCTTTTACACGGCAAGGCCCATGCAGTTTTTTGAATTTTATCGGGAGGAAATGCTGAAGAATGTTCCGGTGGCGACGGAATCCGGCACGGCCATGGCGCAGATGGAGCGGGCAGGGAAGCTGCAGTGCACGATCAGCAGCAATATCTTCGAGCAGGGAAGGCGTGCGGGCTGTCAGAATATAATCTATCTGCACGGGAGCATCTATCACAATTACTGCCCGAAGTGCGGCCGGGAATATCCGATGGAGTATCTGCGGGACGCGAAGGGGATACCGGCCTGTGAGAGCTGCGGATTCCCGATCCGTCCCGGCGTTTACCTTTATGGAGAGATGGTGGACAGCGGCCTTCTGAGCAGGGCCGTGGATGAGATCGCAAAGGCGGATGTGCTGCTGCTTCTGGGGACAAATCTGACCTCGGAGGTTTTCGGAAATTATATCAAGTATTTCGGGGGAAAATATCTGATCATCATCCATAAGCACAGCCACTATCTGGACGATACGGCGGATATGGTATTTCTGGATCATCCGAGGAATATCCTGCCGCTCCTTGGATATGGGGAGCCGGAGGATCATTGACAGAAGGAGACGGGAAAATGGACGGGAGAGAAAGAGACTTGGAGTTTTTTATTGCGGGGAGTCTGGAAAAGGTATTTCCGGACCGAAGGCCGGAGGCGTGGAAGCCGGAGAACAGGCTGTGCATCCTGAAGGGGGAAACGCCGGCGGTCCAGCTGGTGTATTACCGCAGGCCGGGCGGGGCTTATCCGGCTTTGCCGCGGTTTCAGTGCAGGGTGACGGGATTTCCGGTGCAGGCCCGGATCCGGGAGGTGGAGCTTGTGCCTTCCGCTTTTCCCTGCTTTGAGAGGACGGATGAAAATTATCTGCGTACGGAGCCGGGACTTTTCCCGGATCTTCTGAAGCCCTGTCCGGACGGCTGGTTTACGCCGAGAGCGGGCCAGTACAGGGCTTTGTGGATCGACTTTCCGGATACCGCCCATGCGGAGGCGGGAGAATACCGGGTGGAGATCTCTCTTGTGCCGGAGCTTGAGGGACAGCAGGGGAACGGAAATCTCTGGCGTTATGAGGGAGAGATCCGGGAGGCCATTCTGGAGCAGACGGCAAAGCCTCTTTCCTTTCTTCTGGAGGTGGGAGAGGAGACTCTTCCGAAGCAGAAGCTGATCCATACGGAATGGTTCCATGCGGACTGCGTGGCGGATTATTACCATACGGAGGTTTTCGGCGAAGCGCACTGGAGGGCGCTGGAAAGCCAGATCGCCATGGCGGCGGAGCTTGGCGTCAACATGCTGCTGACGCCCGTATTCACCCCGCCGCTGGATACGGCTGTGGGCACGGAGCGGACGACGGTGCAGCTTGTGGATATTTCAAAGGACGGGGAAGGGTATCATTTTGACTTCAGCCGGCTGGAAAGATGGTGCGCCCTGTGCCGCAGATACGGGATCGAATATCTGGAGATGCCCCATCTGTTTACCCAGTGGGGAGCGCAGGCGACGCCTAAGATCCTGATCCTGGAAGGAGGAAGGCTGCAGAAGCGCTTTGGCTGGCATGTTCCGGCGGGCAGCCGGGATTATCGGGAGTTTTTGCAGGAATTCCTTCCCACTCTGCAGGATAAACTGCAAAATATTGGATATGACAGAGAGCACGTGTATTTTCATATCTCGGACGAGCCTTCGGAAGGGAATCTGGAGAGCTATGCCGCAGCGAAGAGAAGCGTGGAGGATCTGCTGGAGGGATGGATGGTAATCGATGCGCTCAGCGATTATGCCTTTTATGAAAAGGGGCTGGTGGAGCATCCGATCCCTGCGAACAATCATATTCAGCCGTTTATCGACCATGGCGTTCCGGGGCTCTGGACCTATTACTGCTGCGCGCAGGGAGTGGACGTTCCGAACCGGTTTTTCGCCATGCCATCCGCCCGAAACCGGATCATGGGCGTATTGATGTATCTGTATGAGATCAGAGGCTTCCTGCAGTGGGGGTATAATTTTTACAATTCCGGCTTTTCCAGAAAGCACATCGATCCTTTTTCGGATACCCATGCGGATTATTCCTTCCCATCCGGAGATTCCTTCCTGGTCTATCCGGGGCCGGACGGCGAGACCTGGTCGTCGGTGAGGGGACAGGTTCAGCTGGAGGGGCTTCAGGATCTGCGGGCGCTTCAGGAGCTGGAAAAGAAGACGGGACGCAGACGGGTTCTGGAGCTGATCTACGAGGAAGGAGGCGATCCGGACAGAGCGCCGTTCACCTTCCGGGAGTATCCCCGGGACGCGGAGTGGATCTGCAGGCTGAGAATGCGGGTCGCGGAAGAACTGAAACGGGCCGGGAAAGCATGAAGCTTTCCCGGCCCGCCTTTTGGCACGAGGACGGTCAGTCTATCGGGCGGAGTCCGCGCCGTCAGGCCGGATGGAGGTATTGCGCATGATCACGGCTTCCCGGCATTCGTATTCGCCCATCTCATAATAGCCTTTGGTGAAGCGGTTGATCCGGTCGAGGGTCACGGCCCGATTGGCTTTCTTGGGCTGGTCGTTGATGAAGAAGATCCCTTCGGTATAATACTCCGCGTCGAATTCGGGAGTTCCCTCCTCCTCATAGTAGGGATCGAAAAGAAGCGCCTTATCCCCTTCGATGCCGGTCAGAAGCACGTAGTGCGCCACCTCCAGAAAAACATGCAGGATGACGGCGGCCCCTTCGTTCAGCGCCTCATAGATCCGGCTTCCTTCCTTTACCACCACGTCCTCCCCGGAGAGAAATTCGCAGTGGATGGGGAAGCGTCTGGTCTCGCTGAAATGGTTCAGCCAGTTGGTGATGAAGTTCATCGCCGCGGCAGAGGTACCGCGTTTACACAGCTCGCCCTCAGAATTATAGGTATCCATGCAGTAGAGCATGATGAACTTGATGAGATCGGGAAAGATCTCTTCCCGTTCAAACAGATAACGGACCCCGTTGATCAGAGAAACGGGACCGCAGTCATATTCCGACGACTGGCAGATCAGCAGATTCTTCATAACGGCACCTCTTCCTTTCTCAGCAGAGCCGGAAAATCAGAAAATTTTCCGGTCAATCTGTACTTTTTTTTGAAAATGTAGTAATATGTATGGGATTCCTGCAAAACAGGCAGTGCTGCAAAGCAGCGGCTTCCGCAGAAAAATGTGCGGACTGTTACTGAATATAACGCAGCATTGCGTTTTTGTCAAGAATATCTTGACAAGGGGTGCAGGCAACGATATAATAAACCAATTTTGATGGTTGCCTGACGGGAATCGTCAAATATGGCGCCGTGCATGCGATATGGCCTTGCAGAGAGAGGGCCGCCATGTACGGCGGCGGGACTGCCTGAGAGACGGCCCGCAGTCTGGCATGAGGCTTTTGACGGGAGGTTTTGCCGGGAAGGCTTTGTGCCGTTTCGTATGCGTTTTTCGCATATCACCCATTATCCGCAGCAGGCTGCGGCGGCCGGGAAAGTTCTCTGCATTTTTCGGTCCGTTTCCTTATATATTATTATTTATGCAGGGAAACCCTGGGAAGTGAAGAGGAGGAAGAAGAATGAGAAAAATCATGAAAAAAGCGCTTGGCTTTACCCTTGCCGCACTCATGACACTTTCCCTGGCCGCATGCTCTTCTGCGGGAGGCGGAGCGACCGGGGAGGGGGCTGCTGCGCAGGATGGCACGGCAGCACAGGAAAGCGCTGCGCCCGCGGAGACGGCGCAGGACGCGCAGAGCACAGAGGCTGCGCAGGGAAGCGCTACGGGCGAGAAGATCGTCAATGTGGGCGTAACGGATACGCTGACCAGCTTAAACCCGCTTCTGTTAAACGGCGGCGAGGTGAACAAGTATGCGACAGGCCTGATGTTCCTGCCCTTAATGGAACTGGATGCGGAACTGAATTTCGTTCCCATGGTGGCGGATTCCATCACCACGGAGGACAATCTGAACTTTATCGTGCATATCGACGAGGCGGCGGTATGGTCTGACGGAACGCCCATCACGGCGGACGACGTGGCCTATACGGCGCTGCGCCTGGCAAGCCCGCTGATCAACAATACGTCCATGATGTATTATGTGTTTGAGGGCGTGGGCGAGGACGGCTTCGTGGAAGAGGGCGCGGAGAGCATCGAGGGCGTTCAGGTTGTCGATGAGAAGACCGTGCAGTTCACCACCAAAGAGCCCATGGCGCTGATGACCTTCTTAAATTCCTACGCCAGATATCTGCTGACGCTTCCCAAGCACGTGATCGAGACCATCGAGGAGGCGGATCTGACCACGAACGAGTGGTTCAATCAGCCGGATGTGATCAGCGGACCCTTCTATCTGACGGATTTTGACGTGGATCATTATGTGTCCTATGCCGCGAATGAAAATTACTGGAAGGGCGCGCCCAAGATCGACAAGCTGAATATCCGCATTGTGGACGGCAGCCAGCTCTACGCGGGCCTGCAGTCCGGCGAGATCGATATCACGCAGCAGACCATGAGCGTGATCCCTCCGGAGGATTATGAGAGCGTGGAAGCGCTGGAGAACGTGGAGGTGGTGTACGGTTCGCCCATCACCAACCAGTCCGTGTTCATCCAGACGGCGAATGTGCCGGATGCGAGGGTGCGTCAGGCGCTGCTGTACGCCATCGACAGGCAGCAGATCCTGGAGCAGCTGCTGAACGGCCACGGCGAGGTGGTGGACGGCTTCCTGTCCAGCGCCAGCCCCTATTTTGACGAGTCCATCACGCCGATCTCCTATGATCCCGCGAAGGCGCAGGAGCTTCTTGCGGAGGCGGGCTGGGACGGAAGCCAGACCCTTCGTTTCTATGTGAATTCCGGAGATACCACCTTCGTGAACGCGGCCACCGTTATGGCGGCGCAGTGGGCGGCGGTCGGAATCAAGGCGGAGATCACCACGGTGGATTTCGCGACGCTGATGAGCGTGGCGGGAAGCAGGGATTATGACATCCTTGCGGTGCAGTACACCTATTCTCCCGTGGATCCCTATACGGATATGGCATGGCTGCTGGGCGGCGAAGGAAGCTGGACCAGCTACGCGGACGATACGGTGAACGAGGCGCTGGCCGGCACGCAGACCACCAGCGACGCGGCGGAGCTGACGGAGCTTTACTCCATCGCGGACAAAAAGATGCAGGAGGACGTTCCCATGTTTTCCGCCTATATCATCAGCGCCCAGGGAGCGGTAAGCAAACGGCTCACGGGAGCGACGCCCAGCGTGTTCGGCTTCTTTAACGATGTACAGAACTGGGACGTGACGGAATAACGGAAAGCCTGAGGAAGAAACAGAAATCATACAGGAGCGGGAGGGTTCGCCCTTCCGCTCTCCCAAACAGGTGAGGAGATGCCATGTCGCATTTGCTTGAGGTACAGGGGCTGACCACCTCGTTCACTGCGGATTACGGGGAAACGGTCAGCGTAGATCATATCAGTTTTCACGTGGATGAGGGAGAGACGGTCTGCATCGTGGGGGAATCCGGATGCGGAAAATCCGTCACCTCACTTTCCATTATGGGATTGCTTGGAAGGGGCGGGGCTGTCACGGACGGCTCTGTCCTGTTTGACGGTAAGAACCTTCTTTCCCTTTCGGAGAAGGAGCTGGATGAGATCCGGGGAAACCGGCTGTCCATGATCTTTCAGGATCCGCTCACTTCCCTGAATCCGGTTTTCACCATCGGAAATCAGATCACGGAAAGCATCCGCACCCATCTGCATCTGGATCAGAAGGAAGCGAGGGAGCGGGCGGAAAAGGTTCTTTCCCAGGTGGGCATGCCGGACGCGCATGCCGCCATGAAAAAATATCCCCACACCCTTTCCGGCGGGATGCGTCAGAGAGCCATGATCGCCATGGCGCTTTGCTGCAATCCGGCCCTGCTGATCGCGGACGAGCCGACGACGGCCCTGGATGTGACCATTCAGGCGCAGATCATGAGCCTTCTGAAAAAGCTGAAGAAGGAGATCGGGATGTCCCTGATTCTGATCACCCACGATATCGGCCTGGTCGCCAGCATGGCGGACCGGGTCCTGGTGATGTACGCGGGACAGATCATCGAGGAGGCTCCGGTGAAGGAGCTGTTCGCCTCCCCGCATCATCCCTATACGAAGGCGCTGCTGGCGACGGTGCCCAGCATCTATGACGCGCCGGAAAGAGAGCTTGTTTCCATTCCCGGCATCGTGCCGGAAAACTATGATTCCATCAGGGGCTGCCGGTTCGCGGACCGCTGCGCCTTCCGCGCGCCGGAATGCGACAGGCCGCAGGAGGATCAGGCAGCGGGAGAGGGCCGTCTGGTCAGATGCGCAAGATGGAAGGAAGTACGGTAGATTCCGAATCGGAGGACGATGAAGTGCAGAGAAACGAAGGCAACAACAGCGAGCTTCCGGGAAAGGAGCCTCCCGAGAGAGGGCGCATCCTTCTGGAAGTTGAAAATCTGAAAAAATATTATCCCCTAAAGGGCGGGATCATCACGCATACCACCGGCTATACGCATGCGGTGGACGGCGTGAGCTTTTCCGTGCGCGAGGGAGAGACCCTGGGGCTGGTGGGAGAGTCCGGCTGCGGCAAATCCACCATCGGAAGACAGATCGTGGGGCTGGAGCGTCCCACGGAGGGGATCATCCGTTATGACGGGAAGGATCTTTCCGCCATGAAGCCGGGCGAGCTGCGTCAGATCCGCACCCAGCTTCAGATGGTGTTTCAGGATCCCTATTCTTCCCTGAATCCCAGGAAGCATATCTATGAGATCCTGGCCCAGCCCATGCTTTACCATCACATCGCGACGAAGGCGACGGTGGGAAAGGAGCTGGAGAGGCTGCTGGACATGGTCGGTCTTTCCCGGAACGTGCTGGGAAGGTATCCCCATGAATTTTCCGGCGGACAGAGACAGAGGATCGGGATCGCGAGGGCGCTGTCCTTAAATCCCCGGTTCCTGGTCTGCGACGAGCCGGTGAGCGCTCTGGATGTGTCCATCCAGGCGCAGATTCTGAATCTGTTAAAATCCCTGCAGAAGGAGCTGAACCTGACCTGCATCTTTGTGGGACACGGCCTTGGAGCGGTGAACTATGTGAGCGACAGGATCGCCGTGATGTATCTGGGGAAGATCGTGGAGATCGGGAAGGCGGCCGACGTGTTCCGCTCCCCCGCCCATCCCTACACAAAGGCGCTGATCGCGGCCGCGCCGGTGCCGGATCCGGAGAAGGCGGGACAGGAGAGAAAGCTTCTGGAGGGAGAGGTGGGTTCCAGCCAGGAGCCGCCCTCCGGCTGCAGATTTCATCCCAGATGTCCCTTCGCGCAGGAAAGCTGCCGGCAGACGGAGCCGCAGATGCGCGAGGTGAAGCCGGGAAGCGGGCATTTCGCGGCCTGCCCCGTCGCAAACGGAAAGGAGGCCAGAGCGCATGGGTAAGTATATCGTCAAACGGATCCTGATCGCCATTCCGGTCCTGATCGGAATCACCATCATTGATTACGCGATCATGTGCATGGCGGGAAGCCCCCTGGAGATGCTGCAGGGGCCCAGAGTTTCCCAGGCGGCGGTGGAAGCGAGGGCGATCCAGCTGGGTCTGGACAAGCCGTTCTATGTGCAGTATTTTGTCTGGCTGGGCCAGCTTTTGCATGGGAACATGGGCTATTCCATCGACAGCTATCAGCCGGTGGCGGACATGATCGGAAGCCACCTTGGGCCCACTCTGCTTTTAATGGGAGTGTCCCTGATCGTAAGCCTCTTAATCGCCGTTCCGGCGGGCATATACAGCGCCATCCATCAGTATTCCAAAGGGGATTATACGGTGGTCACCCTTTCCTTTCTGGGGAGCAGCATCCCGGGCTTTTTCCTGTCCCTGCTTCTGATCTTCGTATTCACGGTCAAGCTGGGCTGGCTTCCCTCCAGCGGCATGAAGACGCTGGGGACCGAAGGGGGCTTTCTGGATGTGGCGGCGCACATGGTGATGCCGGTGATCGTGCTCGCCGTTTCCATGGCGGGAACGAACATCCGGTATATCCGCAGCGCGGTGCTTGAGATCCTGCAGCAGGACTATCTGCGCACGGCCAGGGCGAAGGGCATCGGAAGATTTAAGGTGATCAACAAGCACGCCCTGAGAAACGCCCTGATCCCCATCGTGACGGTGATCGGCATGGAGATCCCGCTACTGTTCGGCGGCCAGGTCATCGTGGAGCAGGTCTTTTCCTGGCCCGGGCTGGGTCTGATGACCATGAGCGCCATCACCAGCCGGGATTATCCGGTGATCATGGGCGTGTGTCTGCTCTCCGCCGTTGTGGTCCTCATGGCCAATCTGCTGACGGACATTCTGTACGCGCTGGTTGACCCCACGATTCAGCTTCAGTAGGCAGGGGGTGAGAGAGATGAAAAGAAAAAATACGGATATCACGAATGAAAGCTATCTGCAGACCGTTTTCCGCAGATTCCGCAGACATCATCTTGCCGCCGTCAGCCTTGTGGTGGTGGTCATCCTTGTGGGAGCCGCCCTGCTTGCCCCGCTGATCGCGCCCTATGATCCGGACGCCATCGTCGGCCCCTTTTCCGGCGCTCCCAGCGCCGAGCACTGGCTGGGAACGGACCAGATCGGCCGGGACGTATTCAGCCGCCTTCTGTATGCCACCCGCATCTCCCTTCTGGTGGGTGTGATGGCAACCCTGATCTCCACGGTGATCGGCGTGGTGCTGGGCCTTCTGGCCGGGTATTTCGGCGGCGCGGTGGATATGGTCATCATGCGTTTTACGGACATGGTCATGTCCTTTCCCTATATCCTGCTGGTCCTTGTGGCCGCGTCCATCTTCAAGCCGGGCCTGTGGAGCATCATCCTGATCCTCGGCTTCGTGGACTGGCCGGGTATCGCCAGGCTGGTGAGAGGAAACGTGCTTTCCCTGCGGGAGACCAATTTTGTCAAGGGAAATCTTGTGGCGGGCATGCCGCTTAGGCACATCCTGTTTTCGGAGATCCTGCCCAACACCATGGCCCCCATTCTGGTGTACGCCACTTCGGTGCTCGCCCTTTCCATGCTGGATGAGGCGGCTTTGAGCTTTCTTGGCATGGGCGTGCAGCCGCCGACCGCGAGCCTTGGCAATATGCTGAACGGCGCGCAGTCCCTGACGGTCTTAACGAAGCAGCCCTGGCTGTGGATCCCGCCCGGACTGATGATCGTGATCCTGGTCATCGCCATCAACTTTATCGGGGACGCTCTGCGCGACGCGCTGGACCCCAACAGCAGGACCTGAAATGGATAGCCGCGGCTGACGGGATGCTCCGCCCTGCCGCATCAGAGAGGGCGTTTCCTGCCGGCAGGCGGGGAGCGCCCGATTTGACAGGAAGGCGGGATGAAAAGCTGAGCCGCCCAAATGGCGGCAGAAAGAAGGAAAAAAGAAATGCAGGGGAAATTACAGGAAATATTCGAATGGTTTCACAGAAACCCGGAACTGTCCTATGAAGAATACCGTACCACAGAACATATCCGGCAGATTCTTACGGACGCGGGGATCGAGATCCTGCCGCTTCCTCTGGAAACGGGACTTGCCGCCGTGATCCGGGGAGAAAAGGAGGGGCCGGTGCGGGCGCTTCGCTGCGACATCGACGCCCTTCCCATCCAGGAGGAAACGGGGCTTTCCTATGCCTCTGAAACGCCGGGGAGAATGCACGCCTGCGGCCATGATTTTCATATCACGGCGGGAATCGGCACGGCGCTTCTGCTTCAGGAAAGAAAAGAGGAGCTGGCGGGAACGGTGAAGATCCTCTTCCAGCCGGGAGAGGAGTCCTCCCTCGGCGCGTTAAAGATGCTGGAAACGGACGTGTGCGACGATGTGGAGCGCTTCTGGGGGCTGCATGCGGATCCCACCAATGAAGCCGGCGTCATCGGCCTGCGGGAGGGCGCGGTGGCCGCCGCGGTGGACCGGTTTGTGATCACCATAAAAGGAGTGGGCTGTCACGGCGCGCATCCGGACGACGGGGTGGATCCCATTCCCGCCGCCTGCGCCGTGGTGCAGGCGCTTCAGACCATCGTGACGAGGAATGTGAACGCCTTTCATCCGTCCCTCATCAGCGTCACCCGGATCGAGGCCGGAAAGACCTGGAACGTGATCCCGGCGGAGGCGCAGCTGGAGGGCACGGTGCGCACCATGGACCGGGCGGACAGGGAGCTGTTTGAGAAAAAAGTGGAACTGATCGCCCGGAAAACGGCAGAAGGCTACGGCGCGCAGGCCGAAGTGAAGTGGATTCCCGGGCCGCCTGCAGTGATCAACGATGCGGAAATGGCGGAATACGCGGCGGACACCGCCCGCCGGATGGGCTTTTCGGTGGCGCCGGAGGAGCAGTCTCTGGGCGGGGATGATTTTTCCTTTTATGAGGAAAAGGCGCCGGGGTGCTATATCAAAGTCGGAACCGGGAAGGGGCAGCTCATCCATCAGCCGGGATTCGCGGTGGACGAGAGCGTGCTGGAGCCCGCGGCAGAGTATCTGGCCCGGGTGCTGATGGGGGAACAGTAGTTACTTTTCATGAGTCGGGAAAATACTGCTGTTGATTCCTTCTCCCATATCGAAAACCCCTGCTTCATATCCGGCAGGATGCTCCGATACGGTTCAAAATGAGAATCTGCATTGTAGAACCGTACAAAAAGTCTAAATTGACGGTTGAAAAGAGGATTTTCCGTTTCTTAACCGTACTTTTTGCCACTATTTTGTCATCAGTACGGTTCAATACCTGATTCTCTCATCTGTAACCGTACTTTTGGGCTATCTGGTACGGTTAAAAACAGATTTTTTAATCTTTTAACCGTATCACGCCATGAAAAATACGGTTCAGAATACTATTTTCCGGAATTGGATCCGTAAAAAATGAATTTTTGTACGGTTATAAAGCTATTTCTTCATTTTTCAACCGTATATAGGCAGAAGGTTTTCAGGGAAGACCCTGCGAAAGGGTCCGCAGAAGGCCCAGTGAATGTTTTCCCGCAAAAATTCATGGAACATTTCATCCGGTCCCCTGCCCCGTGAAAAGGAACGAACAGTAATGGGATATTTTTTAAAAATTGTGTCCAGTCCTTGCACCATGCAGCCAGATGTGCTAGATTGAAGACAGGAAAGCCAGAGCTCACGGCCTGCCCGAAACGTTGATTTAAAAACTAAGCCTTTACAATGGCCAGCCGTCAACTATTTGCGGTAGTTGGCGGCTATTTCTTGTTACTGTTTAGCCAGGTCTGCGCATCTACTGCGCAGACCGTGCGAAAACGTACAGGAAGGAAGCATCCGGCCCATCGCGAAGCGATTGGAATGGCCGGATGCCGTTACTGTTCTGCCGAAGGCTGAACAGTAACTATTTCTTTCCCCCGAAGATGGTATAGC
>DXDD01000124.1 GCA_019115665.1 Candidatus Eisenbergiella pullistercoris
ACTACAGCGGGACGGCCCTCGGGCAGACCTCCTTCATATCCTGAAAACTGGCTGTTTTGCAGGATATGTCTTAGATACGCATCATATTCCCCGTCCGTGTTCACCAGGCTGTAGGTGCTGCTGTCTCCGGTCGTCGTATAATAAGAGATGATCTGAAAGCGCATCGCGGCATCTTCCGTATAGAGATAAAAATACGGTTCCTCTTCCGCCAGCTCCTCCTTCTGCTGAAAATCACTCAGGGAGCCGAACATGCTGCCATTTTTCATATTGTGTCCATAGATTATGGTATTACGGTCCAAAAAATCAGGTCGATTCGCCGCATCCACAAAGAGACAGCCCGCGCTGTTGCTTTCTCCCTCAAATGTCCGCGTCAGGTAGGTTTCATTATTTCCGTTCCATACCACAGGATAATTGAGATCCAGAGCAGGGATGGAAAGCCAGGCACAGAAATCCGCATTGATTTCCACAAGCGCATCAAAATCAATATCCGGCATCGGAAAATCATCGGTTTCTGCCGTTGTCTCCTCTTCTTCAGGCAGGACCGCATATTCCTGAATCTGCACATATTCCGTTTCTCCCCTGTGATATTCGGAAAAAATCTGAAACAGATTAATACAGGAAACAATAAAAATAACTGCAGCCGCTGCCAGAACAATCCCTCTGATTATTTTTCTCATCCGTTTTCCCTTTATTTTTCCCTGTTTTCGGATCGGACAGGGGAATTTCATTCCCATGTCCGATTTCGCGATGCGCACAGCTCAGACAGAACAGGCGGCCGCTTTGCAGGGCTTATCACATCAAAATCCGCTTTAACCGTGTTTTTCCCCGGCCAAAGCGGATTTTTCTGTTTATCCGATGTTTTCCGCAAAACGCAGATCACACTGCGGCATTATTTATAGTTGACAATCTTTCCGAAATCAGGCTTCAGGGACGCGCCGCCTACCAGGCCGCCGTCGATGTCGGGCTGAGCGAAAAGCTCGGGAGCCGTAGCCGCATTCACGGATCCGCCGTACTGGATACGGATGGCTTCAGCGGTCGCCTCATCGTAGATCTCGCCGATGCACGCACGGATCGCCGCGCATACCTCCTGCGCCTGCTCGGTGGTAGCGGTCTTGCCGGTGCCGATGGCCCAGATGGGCTCGTAGGCGATCACAGCGGTCTTCGCCTGGTCAGCCGTCACGTTCAGGAACGCGATCTTGATCTGCTGGCGGATCCAGTCGATGGTGATTCCCTGCTCTCTCTGCGTGAGGGACTCGCCGCAGCAGATGATGGGGGTAAGGCCGTGCTCGAAGGCCTTGAGAACCTTCCTGTTCACGGTCTCGTCGGTCTCAGCGAAGTACTCTCTTCTCTCGGAATGTCCGATGATCACGTACTTCACGCCGGCATCGGTCAGCATGTCGGGAGCGATCTCGCCCGTGTAGGCGCCCTTCTCCTCGAAATACATGTTTTCCGCGCCGATCTCGATGTTGGTTCCCTTTGCAGCCTCTACAGCGGGAATGATGTCGATGGCGGGTACGCAGAATACCACGTCAGCCTCATCCGTAACCACAAGGGGCTTTAAGGTATTGATCAGTTCCACAGCCTGGCTGGGAGTCATATTCATCTTCCAGTTGCCGGCGATAATCTTTCTTCTTGCCATGATAATGGCCTCCTTCGGTTTTCTTTATTTGTCGTTTGCTGCAGCTACGCCGGGAAGCTCCTTGCCCTCAAGGAACTCAAGGGAAGCGCCGCCGCCGGTGGAGATATGGGTCATCTTGTCGCCGAAGCCGAGCTGGTTGACAGCAGCCGCGGAATCGCCGCCGCCGATGATGGTGGTAGCATCCGTCTCAGCCAGAGCCTTCGCAACAGCGATGGTTCCCTTCGCCAGAACCGGGTTCTCAAACACGCCCATGGGTCCGTTCCACACTACGGTCTTCGCAGCCTTGGCAGCAGCCGCGAACTCTTCCGCGGACTTGGGTCCGATATCCAGTCCGGCCATATCGGCAGGGATCGCATCCGCCGCGTAAACGGAAACCTCGATCTCAGCGTCGATGGGATTCGGGAAGGACTTCGCGCAGACAGCGTCAACAGGAAGCAGCAGCTTCTTGCCCAGCTTCTCTGCCTTCTCCATCATTTCCTTACAGTAGTCGATCTTCTCGTCGTCAACGAGGGAAGCGCCGATCTCATAGCCCTTTGCCTTCAGGAAGGGGAAAGCCATGCCGCCGCCGATGATCAGGGTATCGCACTTCTCAAGCAGGTTGGAGATTACGTTCAGCTTGTCCGCAACCTTTGCGCCGCCCAGGATGGCAACGAAGGGTCTTACCGGATTCTCCACCGCATTGCCCAGGAAGTTGATTTCCTTCTCCATCAGATAGCCGACAACAGCGGTGTCAACCAGCTGCGCCACGCCAACGTTGGAGCAGTGCGCTCTGTGCGCGGTTCCGAAAGCGTCGTTTACGAATACGTCGCACAGGGAAGCCAGATCCTTGGAGAAAGCTTCTCCGTTCTTGGTCTCTTCCGCTCTGTAACGGGTGTTCTCCAGAAGGATCACATCGCCGTCCTGCATGGCTTCTACGGCAGCCTTCGCGTTGGGGCCTACCACCTCGGGATCAGCGGCGAACTTCACTTCCTGGCCGAGAAGCTCGGACAGACGGGCGGCAACGGGAGCCAGGGACAGCTCAGGCTTGGGCTCTCCCTTGGGCTTTCCAAGATGGGAGCACAGGATCACCTTTCCGCCGTCGGCGATCAGCTTCTTGATGGTGGGAAGAGCCGCAACCAGACGGTTCTCGTCCGTGATCTTTCCTTCCTTCAGCGGAACGTTGAAATCACATCTGCAGAGAACTCTTTTTCCCTTTACATTGATATCATCAATGGACTTCTTGTTTAAAGACATGATATAAACCTCCTTAACTGCGGGAGGATCCCGCATGATAAAAGTTCGGATACCGCTGCATAAAGCCTTCCGGACACATTCCGGAAAGGGCAGCTGCGGCATCCGTTAAAAAAGGTCCGGTCCTTTTCAGACCGGACCCTTAATGAGCCTATGCCTTTCGCATACGAACGGATTAAGCGTTCAGCAGCTTGCCGAAGTGCTTGATGGTGCGAACCATCTGGCTGGTATAGGAGTTCTCGTTGTCGTACCAGGAAACAACCTGTACCTGAGCGGTGTTCTCGTCGATGGGCAGAACCATGGTCTGGGTAGCATCGAACAGGGAACCATATCTCATACCAACGATATCGCTGGATACGATCTCATCCTCGTTGTAGCCGAAGGACTCGTTCGCAGCAGCCTTCATGGCAGCGTTGATGGCATCCTTGGTGGGCTGTCCCTTAACAACAGCGGTCAGGATCGTGGTGGATCCGGTAGGGGTAGGAACACGCTGAGCAGCGCCGATCAGCTTTCCGTTCAGCTCAGGGATAACCAGGCCGATCGCCTTTGCAGCGCCGGTGCTGTTGGGAACGATATTCACAGCAGCCGCACGGCTTCTTCTCTTGTCACCCTTTCTCTGAGGGCCGTCCAGAGTCATCTGATCTCCGGTGTAAGCGTGGATCGTGCACATAATACCGGTCTGGATCGGGAAAGCGTCGTTCAGAGCCTTCGCCATGGGAGCCAGGCAGTTGGTGGTGCAGGAAGCAGCGGAGATGATGTGGTCATCCTTGCTCAGGGTCTCATGGTTTACATTGTAAACGATGGTAGGAAGATCGTTTCCGGCAGGAGCGGAAATGATAACGTGCTTAGCGCCGGCATCGATGTGAGCCTGTGCCTTAGCCTTGGAGGTGTAGAAGCCGGTGCACTCCAGAACTACGTCAACACCGATCTCGCCCCACGGAAGCTCAGCAGCGTTGGCCTTCGCGTAGATCTTGATCTCTTTTCCGTCAACAGTGATGGAATCCTCACCGTAGGAAACCTTGTCGGCCAGCTCGTATCTGCCCTGGGTAGAATCATACTTCAGCAGGTGAGCAAGCATCTCGGGAGAAGTCAGATCGTTGATCGCAACGATCTCAAATCCTTCTGCGCCGAACATCTGTCTGAACGCAAGACGTCCAATACGGCCAAAACCATTGATTGCTACTTTTACTGCCATTTTTAATTCCTCCTAAAAATGTTTTTTATATCATTCTGCCAGACACAACAAAGACTGCCGTGTCTGGCACGGCCTGTCCGGATTATGCTTGACAAAATTTTATCAGCAAATTCATTGTACCTAATTCGCCCAAAAATATCAAGATGAAAATCGAAAAATATTGGAAAATGAACAAATTTTACAAAAAATTCAGATTTGCCGGCCCGTTGCCATTTCCCTCCTCCTGTGCTACACTTTCAGCAGGAAAGCCGCCTTTTTTCCGTAAGCATCCGGGCGGCGGAAGGGAGCTTTTTTATGTCGATCAGCGCCGATTATCATCTGCACTCCTCCTTTTCGGGAGACTCGGACGCCCCCATGGAGTCCATGATCCAAAAAGGGATGGAGCTGGGCCTTGCGCGGATGTGCTTCACGGAACATATGGATTTTGAATTCCCGATATCGGATATCTCTCCTGCGGGGATCTTTGAGGTCAATCTGGATTCCTACCTCTATGATCTTCTGACATACCGGGAAAAATACCGGGACAGAATCCGCATTCTTTTCGGGCTGGAGCTGGGGCTGCAGGCTCATCTTGCGCCGCTGCAGGCCGCCTGCGCCGCGTCGAAGCCCTTTGACTTCATCATTGGATCCTCTCACCTGTGCGCGGGGAAGGATCCGTACCAGCCTTATTTCTGGGAAGGACGGAGCGAGGAGGAAGCGCTGCGGGAATACTTTTCTTCTATTATAGAGAATCTGGAGACCTTCACGGATTTCGACATCTACGGCCACCTGGACTATGTGGTCCGCTACGCGCCGCAGCAGGATAAGGATTACTGCTATGAAAAATATGCGGATCTGTTTGAACATATCCTGGATCTTCTGCTGGAAAACGGGATCGGGCTGGAGATCAATACGGGCGGCTTGGGCTACGGCCTGCGGGAGGCCAACCCCTGCGCGGCCATCCTGCGCCGCTACCGCGAGAAGGGCGGCGAGATCATTACGGTCGGCTCCGACGCCCACAAGCCGCAGGACCTGTGCCGCTTCTTCGGCCGGGCGGAAGAGATCCTGAAGGACTGCGGCTTCCGGTATTATACGGTATTTGAGAACCGGACGCCGTATTTTGAAAAGCTGTGAAAGGTACCGGCCGGAAAAGCTCTGTACCGCCGCAATCTGAAAACGCCCCGCGCGGTCCAGGCCGCACAGGGGCGTTTTCCTTTGGTACGATAAGCCCGGCGGACAGCCGGCATTCCCGCATAAGCGGCTGTCTGCCGGTTACTGTCCGCAGAGGACGATGATCTTATCCGGGGTGGTCTGGGGCGGGATGCTCCGGGTGGTCTGGCTGTAGAGCACCACCAGAGTGTGCCCGCCCGGGTTTCCCAGATAGGTCTGGTTATTCTGTGTCACCACCGTGGTGGAGGGCGCCAGGTTCAGCTTCAGTCCCTGGTCGCTGCTGAGAAAAACGTTGTTGAAATAGCCCACATACACCATCTGTCCCTCCGTCTGCGGCGCGATGACGGCCGCCACATACTGGGGCGGATAGATCAGGGGCGCAGCCGCGTTTCCGTTGTAAAAAACGGTAACGGGAAGGCTCTCATACAGGGTGGTATAGTCCACCACAAAGGTGTCCGCGTTCATGAAGAAGTTCACCACATTTCCCGCTTCATTTTCCACAGTGACCACCTGGGAGCAGCCGTCGTACCTTCCCATGTTGCCCGCCGCCTCGATACCGGTGATCACTCCGGAAAAGGTCATATAGACCGGTCTCTGCGTCATGCCGAACTGATTGTAATGAAACTCCATACTGTGGTTTCCTTATTTTCTTTTTTCTACCATTGTATGCGTCCGGCGCCGGCGCGGTTCCCGGCCGCAGGCGTTCTGTCCTGCCGCGGCCGGAAAATCTGCGGCGGTTCTTTCTTTTTCTTCTTTCTTATTCCGGCTTCACGGCGAACACGAAGCGGCAGTGATCCTCCGCCTTGATGCGGAATTCCTCATGCGCCCTGGCGTTCAGGCTCCAGGTGTCGTCTCCGCCGACGCCGGTCTGTCTCCAGTTGATGCGCACCACCGTCTTGTCGGAGGGGAGCAGATCCTTCTGGTGCGCCGCAATTTCCATTTCCTCCGGCGTATAGGGAAGGACGTTTGCCTCCACCGTCGGAATTCCCGTAAAGGTCAGGCAGCCGCCGTCCCGGCCGGCGATGGAAAGGCGTCTGACATCCAGAACGTTTCCGCATTCCTGAGGGACCAGATAGGGAACCATACGGTCCTCCACCTTCGACTGCCAGGTTCCCACGAAAGCGGATTCCTTTCTGTCGATGTAGTTCTCGTGCTCTCCTCTTCCGAACCACTCGAAGCGGTCAAAATCCTCCGGAAGGGTGAACATCAGGCCGATCTCCGGAATATCCGGCAGGTTCTGCGCGCCGTAATAGCTGTTGTCAAAGAGGATCGTGCCGTCCGGGTAAACGGAAAGCTTCGTTTCCAGATACGCCTCCGCGGGAAGGGGCGGGATGAACTTCATCGTCACTTCCACATGGTCTTCCTTTTCCGTGGCTCCCGTCACCCATTTGGCCGCCTGCGCGCCCGCATATCTCCATACCTGGGATTTCCAGCTCTGCTTGCTTCCCCGGTCGTTGTCGGTGCTGGCTCTCCAGAAATTACAGGCTACCGGCTCCTTCAGATATTCTCTTCCGTTTCTCCTGATGCTGTAGAAGTCTCCGCTCCTCTTGGAGAAACGGTACTCAAAATCGGCTCCGGTCAGGATCAGTGTCGCGAGGTTCTCGGAAACGGCGATCCTTCCTTCCGCTTTCTTCGCTTCTGCGATCACATTCGTTTCCCGCACGCCGGTCTTCAGCTGTCCCATTGCCACCGCGTAGCCCGCATCGGCCCATTCGGTCTTTTCCTTCAGCACGGCTTCCAGATTCAGGAAGGCTTCCTTTCCTTCTCCAAAGCCGGCCGCCGCAAGCGTCTGGGCCAGGGGAAGGGAAATCTCCGCCCGCTCTCCGGGCGCGCAGGAAAGGACAAAGCTTCCGCCCGCGCAGTATGCCTCGTCCACATACAGGGTCCATCTGAAATCGTATTCGGACAGGTCGGTAAACAGGCTTCTGTTCTGCACCGTCACCCTTCCGCTGTCCCAGTCCGCATTTTCAAAAACGATATTCTGATAGCAGACGCGGACCTCCTTCATCTTGGGCGTTTCCGTCCGGTCCGCGAACATCAGTCCGTTTCCGCTGAAGTTCCCGTCGTGGTAGCCTTCGCCAAAGTCTCCGCCGTAGCCCAGATATTCCTTTCCGTTTTCATCCCTTGTCAGGATGGCCTGGTCCACGTAGTCCCAGATAAAGCCGCCCTGCAGCCTGGGATATTTTTCAAAGGCCTCGGTATACTTCACCAGGCTTCCGCAGGAATTTCCCATGGCATGCGCGTATTCGCAGAGGATCGAGGGCTTGTCGGGATATTTTTCCGGGAACTTCACCCACTCCGCCGCAGGAGTATACATGGAGGAATGCATATCCGTCACGTCCTCATAGCCCGGGCAGTGGGTTTCGCCTTCGTAGTGCACCAGCCTGGTGCTGTCATGCTCTCTGAAAAATTCCGCCATCTTTCTGAAATTTTCCCCGCAGTAGGACTCATTTCCCAGGGACCAGATCAGGATGCTGGAATGATTCCTGTCGCGGTAATACATATCGGCCACCCGGTCCAGAACGGCGGCGGTCCAGTGCGGATTGCTTCCGGGAAGGGCGAAGGGCTGTTCGCTCTCCGGCACGCCGTAGATCCAGGTTCCGTGGGTTTCCAGATTCGTCTCATCGATCACGTACAGGCCGTACTCGTCGCACAGCTCATACCAGTAGGGATGATTGGGATAATGGGAGGTGCGCACCGCGTTAATATTGTTGCGCTTCATATCGCGCACATCCTGGAGCATGGCCTCCTTCGTGATGGCCCGGCCAAACTTCGCGCCGAATTCATGACGGTTGGCTCCCTTGAACACGATGCGCTTATTGTTCAGCATCATCAGGCCGTCCTTCATCTCGAAGGTGCGGAAGCCGCAGCGGCAGGCCAGGATCGTCTCCTCCTCTCCGTTCTTCAGCGTAAGAACCACCGTATACAGGGACGGAGACTCCGCGCTCCACTGCCAGGGCGTCTCCACATTTTCATGAAACTCCGCTCTTCCGTCCTTCACCTGCGCCACATCCGTGGAAAGGATGCCCTTTCCTTTCGGGCTGTACAGATCCAGACGCACCTCGCAGCCCTCGGCGTCCCCTTCCGTCAGGACCTCCACGCTCAGACGGCCGTCCTGATAATTTTCATCCAGCAGGGCGTCCACCCGGAAATCCCGGATATGCACCTCGGGAAGGGCATAAAGATATACGTCGCGGAAGATTCCCGCAAGCCGGAAGAAATCCTGATCCTCCAGCCAGCTGCCGTCGCACCAGCGCATCACCCTGACCACCAGCTGGTTCTCTCCCTTTTTCACCAGCTCTGTGATATCAAACTCCGACTGATTAAAGGAGCCTTCCGTATAGCCGGCAAACCTGCCGTTCACATAGATCTCCCCGCAGGACTCGATCCCTTCAAAACGCAGGATCAGCTTCTCTCCATCCCTGGGATCCGCCGCAAAGCTTCTGCAGTAGATCCCCACCGGGTTGTACTTTCTCGGAATCTGGGGAGGCATAATATCCTCCGTCATCTCCCAGGGATATTTGGTGTTCACATACTGCGGATAATCATAACCCTCCAGCTGCCAGTTCGCCGGAACTTTAATCTGTCCCCAGGCATGGGTGTCCATGATCTGCTCCAGCCCCTCCGGGAAAGCCGCGTCAACGGCGTCAGGATTCTCGAACAGCCGGAACTTCCACATCCCGTTCAGATCCGTCACCGCTCTCGCCGCCTTATTCCAGGCCAGCGCGTCCTCCAGCGTGGGGAAGGGGATAATATCCGTATGCGGCTCCCTCTTGTTGATCTTAAAGCACTCCGGATTCTGCTCCCAGGGCATGAATCCGTTTTCCTGCACCAGTTTGTTGTTCATTCCGTACCTTTCCTCCATCTTGGAATCCATTTTTCTGCTTCCGCAGATACCAGCCCTATTGTACCCCGTCCATCCTCCCTTTGAAATGGAAAATCTTGCTATCCTGTGAAGCCATGCGCCCGGAGGGCCACAGACTCCGGAACAAGCTTGCTTGTGGAGGAGTCTGCGGTCCTCCGGGCATACGGCGAGCAGCCGCAAGCGAGATGCAGCGAAGCGGAATCGAGCCTGGCATGGCTGGACTTCGCGTGGACGACGATCTCCGGAACAGGCTTGCCTGCGGAAGAGTCTGCGGCCCTCCGGGCATACGGCGAGTTTTTTCTTTTTTCCCTTCCGCTTCCGGCTCTTTTCGTATATAATTAGAAAAATGGAGTCCTTCTGCGAATCGGAGAAGGACGGCATAAGCTATATGGAAAAGCAGAATGGAGGAAAACATGCCAAAGAGAACCGACATCCACAAAGTTCTGATCATCGGCTCCGGCCCGATCATCATCGGCCAGGCCTGCGAGTTTGACTATTCCGGGACCCAGGCCTGCAAGGCCCTGCGGAAGCTGGGATATGAGATCGTGCTGGTCAATTCCAACCCGGCCACCATCATGACGGATCCGGAAACCGCCGATGTTACCTACATTGAGCCGCTGAACGTACAGCGGCTGGAGCAGATCATCGCCAAGGAACGCCCTGACGCCCTGCTGCCCAATCTGGGCGGCCAGTCCGGCCTGAATCTGTGCTCGGAGCTGAGCAAGGCGGGCATTCTGGATAAATACAATGTAAAGGTGATCGGCGTTCAGGTGGACGCCATCGAGCGGGGCGAGGACCGGATCGAATTCAAGAAAGCCATGAACGCCCTCGGCATTGAAATGGCAAGAAGCGAGGTCGCCTACAGCGTGGAGGAAGCGCTTGGGATCGCGGACCGTCTGGGGTACCCTGTAGTGCTTCGTCCCGCCTATACCATGGGCGGCGCGGGCGGCGGCCTGGTCTACAATAAGGAGGAACTGAAAACCGTCTGCGCCAGAGGGCTTCAGGCCAGTCTGGTGGGGCAGGTCCTGGTGGAGGAATCCATCCTCGGCTGGGAGGAGCTGGAGCTTGAGGTGGTTCGTGACGCGGACAACAACATGATCACCGTCTGCTTCATCGAAAACATCGATCCCCTCGGCGTACATACCGGCGATTCCTTCTGCGCCGCGCCCATGCTCACCATTTCCGAAGAATGTCAGAAGCGGCTTCAGGAGGCTGCGTACAAGATCGTCGAGAGCGTTCAGGTCATCGGCGGCACCAACGTGCAGTTCGCCCATGATCCGGAGACAGACCGCATCGTGGTCATCGAGATCAATCCCCGTACCTCCCGTTCCTCCGCGCTGGCCTCCAAGGCGACGGGCTTTCCCATCGCTCTGGTTTCCGCCATGCTGGCCTGCGGCCTGACCTTAAAGGACATTCCCTGCGGAAAATACGGCACGCTGGACAAATATGTCCCCGACGGAGACTATGTGGTCATCAAGTTCGCCCGCTGGGCCTTTGAAAAATTCAAGGGCGTGCAGGATAAGCTCGGCACTCAGATGCGCGCGGTTGGCGAGGTCATGAGCATCGGCAAGACCTATAAGGAGGCCTTCCAGAAGGCCATCCGCAGCCTGGAGACCGGCAGGTACGGTCTGGGCGGACTGAAAAAGTTCCAGAATAAAACAAAGGAGCAGCTGCTTTCCATGCTGGCGACCCCTTCCAGCGAACGGCATTTTCAGATGTATGAGGCGCTTCTGAAGGGGGCCTCCGTTGACGAGATCTACGAGATCACAAAGGTGAAAAAGTGGTTCATCGAGCAGATGAAGGAGCTGACCGAGGAGGAAACCGCTCTGCTTTCCTTCCGCGGAAGCCTTCCCTCCGATGAGCTTCTGATCTCCGCCAAGAAGGACGGATTTTCCGACAAATACATCAGCCAGCTTCTGGAGATCCCGGAGGCCGCCGTGCGCTCCCGCCGGCTCGCCCTCGGCGTCACGGAGGCCTGGGAGGGCGTTCATGTGAGCGGAACGCCGGACAGCGCCTACTACTATTCCACCTATAACGCTTCGGACAAAAATCCGGTCCGTACGGAAAAGCCGAAGGTGATGATCCTTGGCGGCGGCCCGAACCGGATCGGCCAGGGAATCGAATTTGACTACTGCTGCGTACACGCGTCCCTCGCCCTGAAAAAGCTGGGCTTTGAGACCATTATCGTAAACTGCAATCCGGAAACCGTTTCCACGGATTACGACACCTCGGACAAGCTCTATTTTGAACCTCTGACGCTGGAGGACGTGCTGAGCATCTATGAGAAGGAAAAGCCGGTGGGCGTCATCGCTCAGTTCGGCGGTCAGACTCCTCTGAACCTGGCTTCCGAGCTGGAGAGAAACGGCGTAAAGATCCTGGGGACCTCTCCTTCCGTCATCGATCTGGCCGAGGACCGTGATCTGTTCCGCGCCATGATGGACAAGCTGCACATCCCCATGCCGGAATCCGGCATGGCGACCACCGTGGAGGAGGCCCTCTCCATCGCGGAAAGCATCGGCTATCCCGTCATGGTCCGCCCTTCCTACGTTCTGGGCGGCCGCGGCATGGAAGTGGTCTATGACCCGGAGAGCATGGAAGGCTACATGAAGGCCGCCGTAGGCGTCACGCCCGACCGGCCGATCCTGATCGACCGCTTCCTGAACCATGCCATGGAGTGCGAAGCCGACGCCATCAGCGACGGTACACACGCCTTTGTGCCCGCTGTCATGGAGCACATTGAGCTTGCGGGAATCCACTCCGGCGACTCCGCCTGCATCCTGCCTTCCGTCCACATTCCGGCGGACAATCTGGAAACCATCAAGGAATATACCAGAAAGATCGCGGAGGAGATGCATGTAAAGGGCCTGATGAACATGCAGTATGCCATTGAAAACGGAAAGGTTTACGTCCTGGAAGCCAATCCCCGCGCCTCCCGCACGGTGCCCCTGGTTTCCAAGGTCTGCAACATCCGCATGGTGCCCCTTGCCATCGACGTGATCATGCAGGATTACACCCATAATCCGTCTCCGGTGCCTTCTCTGAAGGAGCAGCACATCCCTTACTTCGGCGTAAAGGAAGCTGTCTTCCCCTTCAACATGTTCCCGGAGGTGGATCCCGTCCTCGGGCCGGAAATGCGTTCCACCGGAGAGGTACTCGGCCTTTCTTCCTCCTTCGGCGAAGCCTTTTTCAAGTCCCAGGAGGCGACCCAGTCCCGGCTTCCTCTGTCCGGCACGGTGCTCATCTCCGTCAGCCGGAAGGACAAGCCCGAGGTAAAGGCGCTGGCGGAAGCCTTCCATAAGGCAGGATTTTCCATTATCGCCACCGCAGGCACCGCCGCCCTCATCCGTGAGGCAGGCATTCCTGTCGAGCAGGTGAAGAAGCTCTCCGAGGGCCGTCCGAACATTCTGGACCTGATCACCAACGGCAAGATCCAGCTCATCGTCAATACGCCGGTGGGCAAGGACAGCGCCAACGACGACAGCTATCTGCGCAAGGCCGCCATCAAGGGAAAGATCACCTACATCACCACCATGGCCGCCGGCCTTGCAGCAGCGGAAGGCATCCTCTACGTCCAGCAGCACGGCAGAGGCGAAGTGCACTCCCTGCAGGCCCTTCATGGGATGATTCAGGAGAAATAAGAAGCGTAAAACATAAGGAAAAGCAAGAAAACTGGTGAAGGTTTCCCCCTCACCAGTTTTTTCGCAGTCCTTTGGGATAATGATTCTTCATGATCCCGCCGGCAAGCTTTCCCCAGCCAAGGCTGCAGCCGTCCGCGCAGATCAGATACCATCCTTTTTCTCCCTCTGCGGGGAAGGTCAGGCCGTTCAGGTAGTCCTTTACCTGGCGGCCTTCTGTATCCAGGCTGACGGCATGCGCTGCGTCCTCCGGCTTCAGGGTAAGCGCCAGCGCATGGGAAGGCTCAAAGCGGTTCTTCTTCACGGTTCCCAGATGCAGGCCGGGACGAAGCACCTTCAGGCCGCGAAGTACGGGCGTTTCCTCCGGCGCCAGATAGAGCTGCTCTCCAAAGCGCAGATAGATTCCGGAAAGCTGCACTCGCAGATTCTCCCGCGAGAATGCGGAAAACTCCGCATAATCCTTTTCTCCTAGCCCTTTTTCGCCATCCCTGCGGCGTGTCCGCTTCGCGGGAAGCTTCTCTGCCTCCTGCCCATTCTTTTCCAGCACCGCCACAAAATGCCCCTCTCCCCGGAGCCTGTGAGGCCAGAGCCGCATGGTGCGCTCCAGTTCAGAGGCCAAAATGGATGTTGTTCCGGCCGCCGGGCGGGAAGCCGGAGCAGTCTCATCCCCGGCATCTTCCGCCTCCTCCATATCCGCCCATTCCGGATGTCCGGGCGCGAAGCCTTCCGGCATGGGAACGGAAAGGACATGCATGTCCGGATGCTTTTTTATCAGCCAGCTAACGCTTCCTTCGTCCTCCGCCGGGGCGAAGGTGCAGGTGGAGTAGCAGAGCCGTCCGCCGGGACGGAGCATCTGACAGGCATATTCCAGGATCTCTCTCTGCCGCTCTGCGCACATCTGCACATTTTCCGGGCTCCATTCCTCTCCCGCCGCCTCGTTTTTCCGGAACATTCCTTCTCCGGAGCACGGGGCGTCCGCCAGAATCCGGTCGAAAAAGCCGGGGAACCGTTCCGCCAGCCGGTCCGGCGTTTCGTTTAAAACCAACGCGTTTCGCACGCCCATCCGCTCGATATTTTCAGAAAGGATGGCCGCCCGGGCCGGATGGATCTCATTGCAGACAAGAAGTCCCTCCCCCCGCATGGCCGCCGCGATCTGGGTGCTCTTCCCGCCGGGAGCGGCGCACAGATCCAGGATCCGTTCTCCAGGCCTCGCCTCCAGAAAAGGAACGGCGGACATGGCGCTGGGCTCCTGAATATAGTAAACGCCGGCCTCATGCCAGGGATGCCTGCCGGGCTGCGGCTGCTCTTCCTTTTTTTCATAATAAAACCCGTTTTCTTCCCAGGGAACAGGAGACAGGCAAAAAGGCGCCTTTTGCAAAAATTCCTCCCGGTCCATTTTCATGGGGTTTACCCGCAGCGCCTGATATCTCTCCTGTCCAAGCGCCTCCAGAAATTCCTCATATTCTCCGCCCAGCAGCAGCTTCATTCTTTCCTTAAACTTTTCCGGGATCATTCTGACGTTCCTCTCTTCATGAAAAAAAAAGGTTATTCCGCGCTCATATATTCTGACAGCCTTCCATAGATTTCCGGGTAATCCCTTTTCAGATGGACCGGCTTCATGTTCCTGTTAAGGAAACAGTGTCCGGTATGTCCCGCGGCATGCAGAAGCCCGTCATGAGCGCCATAGATTTCATATTTCATGCTCATTTTGATTCCGCTGAAGCGGTCAGGAAGCACGCGGATGGAAAACTCCTCCCCAAAGCGGAAGGAGATCCTGTATTCACAGGAAGCCTCCAGAACGGGAATCAGAATACCCGCCGCTTCGATTTTATCATAGGGAATCCCGATCTGGGCCAGCGTGTCGATCCTGGCTTCCTCCATCCAGCGGATATAATTGGAATGATGCACGATTCCCATGCGGTCTGTTTCATAGTACTGTATTTTACGTCCGTAATTTTTAATATCAATCATTTTTTCTTTCCAAACTCCGTTTTTCACGACGTCCGCGGCTGCAGCCGCCCGCACGGAAGGACAGGAGCGCTGCCTTGGGCCGGGCTTCGGAACCTTCACCCGCTAAAAACGTGCGCCGCCAGGAACACCGGAAAAGGCGGGCATTCCTGAAAACGCCCGCCTTCTTTGCATTCCTTTTCCGTATGAATAAGTCTTTTTTACTGCAAAGTCTTCCCTACGGCAGCTGTCACGCCTTATGCCGGATAAGCGCCGTTCTTCGTGTCAGCCTGGGTCATATCGACCTTCTCCTGCTGCGCCTGACGGTACTTGAAGAAGTCCATGGCTACCTGCGGGAACAGGGCGTAGCTGAGCACGTCCTCATCCTGCTGCTTCCATTCCTTCATCTCCGCCTCGATAGTCGCAAGCTCGTTGGGGATCAGATCCGCAGGACGGCAGGTGATCACTTCCTTGTCGCCGATTACCTTCTTCTGTACCTCCGGATTGAAAGGCTTGACCGTCTTTCCGTATTTTCCGGAAAGCAGATCCTTGGTCTGGTCGGTGGCGACCTTGTATCTCTCGCCCATCAGCACATTAAGCACAGCCTGCGTGCCGACGATCTGAGAGGACGGGGTAACCAGCGGGGGCTCTCCGAAGTCCTTTCTCACGCGGGGGATCTCCTGAAGCACGTCGTCGTAACGGTTGCTGGCGTTCTGCTCCTTCAGCTGGCTCACCATATTGGAAAGCATGCCGCCGGGCACCTGATAGATCAGGGTCTTGATGTTTACACCGAGCACCTTGGGATCCATCAGGCCGCTCTTTAAGCATTCTTCTCTGTAAGGGCGGAAATAATCCGCGATCTCCGCCAGAAGGTTCTGATCGTAGCCGGTGTCGTACGGGGTTCCGCGGAAGGTCTCTACCATAACCTCGGTCGCGGGCTGGGAGGTTCCCAGAGCGAACGGGGAAATCGCGCAGTCGATGATGTCCACGCCGGCTTCCACGGCCTTCAGGTAGGTCATGCTGGCAACGCCGGAGGTGTAGTGGGTATGCAGCTGAACCGGCAGCTTCGTGGCCGACTTCAGCGCGCGGATCAGGCGGTCCGCCTCATAGGGAACCAGCAGGCCTGCCATATCCTTGATGCAGATGGAATTGGCTCCCATGCTCTCGATCTCTTTTGCGATGTTCATCCAGTAGTCCAGCGTGTAGGCGTCGCCCAGCGTATAGGACAGGGCTACCTGCGCGTGTCCGCCTTCCTTGTTGCAGGCCTTCACCGCGCATTCCAGGTTGCGCAGATCGTTCAGGCAGTCGAAGATACGGATGATATCGATTCCGTTTGCGATGGACTTCTGTACGAAGTATTCCACCACATCGTCCGCGTAATGGCGGTATCCCAGAATGTTCTGGCCTCTGAAAAGCATCTGCAGCTTCGTGTTCTTGAAGGCCGCTCTCAGCTTTCTCAGTCTCTCCCACGGATCCTCATGCAGGAAACGAAGGGAAGCGTCAAAGGTAGCGCCGCCCCAGCACTCCACAGCCGCATAGCCGACCTTGTCCATCTTCTCCGCGATGGGAAGCATGATCTCGGTGGGCATTCTGGTGGCGATCAGGGACTGATGGGCGTCACGCAGTACAGTTTCCATAATTTTAACAGGTTTCGGGTCTGACATTTCCATTTCCTCCTGATTTCTGCCGCCTCAGGCGGCATTCAAATATAGAAGAATGGCATCCGGCCATTCTCTGGCACGGACCGGCGGTCCGTGCCATCTTCCTAACTTTCTGTGTCCATAATCCGCATTCTGACCGGAAGCATCAGAATACTCCGAAAATCGCCATAAAGGTACCGGCCACAACCGCAGTGCCGATTACGCCGGCCACGTTGGGTCCCATGGCGTGCATCAGCAGGAAGTTTGTGGGATCCGCCTCCGCGCCGACCTTCTGGGATACTCTGGCCGCCATGGGAACAGCGGATACGCCCGCCGAACCGATCAGCGGATTGACCTTTCCGTGGGTAACGATGCACATCAGTTTACCAAACAGGATGCCGGCAGCCGTGCCGAAGGCGAATGCGATCAGGCCCAGAGCAACGATCTTCAGCGTGTCAGCATTCAAGAAGGCTTCCGCGCTGGTGGTCGCGCCTACAGAAGTACCAAGCAGGATAACAACAGAATACATCAGCGCGTTGCCGGCGGTTTCCGTCAGCTGTCTTACCACGCCGGACTCCCGGAACAGGTTGCCCAGCATCAGCATGCCCACAAGGGGAGCGGTGGTAGGAAGGATCAGGGATACCACGATGGTAACGATGATGGGGAACAGAATCTTTTCCAGCTTGGAAACCGGACGAAGCTGTTCCATCTTGATCTTTCTCTCTTCTTCCGTGGTAAACAGCCGCATGATCGGAGGCTGGATGATCGGAACCAGAGACATATAGGAGTAGGCCGCCACGGCGATGGGTCCGAGCAGCTCCGTCTGTCCCAGCTTTCCGCACAGGAAGATGGAGGTAGGGCCGTCCGCTCCGCCGATGATGGAAATGGCGGCTGCAGCCCTGTCGTTAAAGCCGAGGGCGATGGCGCCGAAGTAGGCTGCGAAGATACCGAACTGCGCCGCCGCTCCCAGCAGGAAGCTCTTGGGGTTGGCGATCAGCGGGCCGAAGTCCGTCATCGCTCCCACGCCCATGAAGATCAGCGACGGCAGGATCGACCACTCGTCCAGCACATAGAAGTAATAAAGCAGGCCGCCTGTTCCGTTTGCGGCGTCCTCCGGACGGAGCATGATGTCCGGATAGATATTCACCAGCAGCATTCCAAAGGCGATCGGAAGCAGAAGCAGGGGTTCAAAGCCTCTGGCAATCGCCAGATAAAGGAACACGCAGGCGATCACGATCATCAGATAGTTTCCCCAGGTCAGATTGAAGAACGCCGTCTGATGGATCAGATTGTCCAGTGTAGTTACAATATATTCCATTGATGTTGACCTCCCATTCCTTTTTGCCAAACTCACAGGCCTGAGTGCCCGGCTGCGCGGCGCGGATCATGGCAGAAACGTCGTCTCTGCGGATCAGAAGCTCCGCACAGCCTTATGGGATTGGCAGGACGTTCCTTCCGTACTCAGTTTAACGTTGCAAGCAGAGCGCCCGCTTCGATGGCGTCGCCGACCGCTACGTCAATGCTGGCTACGGTGCCGTCCTGAGGAGCCACGACCGGGATCTCCATCTTCATGGCTTCGATGGTCACAACGGAATCGCCGGCCTTGACAGCCTGTCCGACCTTGGCGTCGATGCTGTAAACCTTACCGGCCGCACCGGCTTCCACACGGATACTTCCGGCTGCGCCGGCAGGAGCTGCCGCAGGGGCAGGCGCCGGAGCAGGGGCCGCTGCAGGAGCGGGAGCTGCCGCAGGGGCGGGAGCCGGAGCTGCCGGTCTGGGAGCCGCCTTGGGCGCATAAACGGGAGCCGCACCCTGCGCGCCCTCTTCTACTGTCACATCGTACACGTTTCCATTTACGGTAATTCTATAATTCTTCATGATACTTTTCCTCCTGTATCGTCCTTTTCTTTTTTATTGATTTGCTTTCCATCTGCTTGCGGGCACGCGTCTGATGCTTCTTACCACAAAGCCTTCCGGAGACGGAGCTCCTTCGCTCGCCGCGATCGCCGCCGCGATCACTGCCACGAGCTCGCCGTCATCCATAAGTTCCTGCGCGGCTGCCGGAGCAGGCGCTGCGGGCACGGGCGCGGGAGCCGCGGCCGGCGCTGTTTCTCTCTTTTCTTCCGGCTCGCTCTTCTTGCCGGAGAAGGCTGCCTGGATCTTCGGGATAAAGTTGAAGCAGTAAATGATCAGGCAGATCAGGATCAGGATCACGAATACGGTTCCCATGCCGAGGATCGTATTCAGAGCCGCGTTCTGCATCAGCTCCCCGAAGGAATATTCCACGTTCGTCGTAATGCTGCTCAAAGCCAGCTCGTCATCCAGAGTGATCACGATTTCCGCATCGTGCTCGCTCCCGTCCACATGAACGTCGATGGTCACGCCGTCCTCATCCGCGGATACCGTATGGCCGGACATGGACTGAACCTCCCCGATGTCCTCCATAGCGCTCTCCCAGCTGTCCAGGGCGGTGGAGATCACCGCGTCGGCCGCATACTGATCCTGCATGCCCTGCGCCACGATGGTCTGGATGGAACCGATCACCTGATCCGCATAGCTGACTGCGGAATCCTGCGTAATGCCGTACATGCTTTCCGCATTCGCGGACGTATCCGCTTCCCCGCTGCAGGCCGTCATGCTGAAAACGCAGATGAGAGCCATTCCTAATGTTAACAACTTCCTTTTCATATGAATCGACATGCTCCTTTCAAAGTCTGCGGCAGCTTAAACCGTGCCGTGTTTTTTCGCAGGGCGGTCTTCCCTCTTTGTGAAGAGCATTTCGAACGCGCCGATCACATATTTTCTCGTATCGGCAGGCTCAATAATGGTGTCCACATAGCCCCGTCCGGCAGCGCTCGCCGCGCTCGTCTGCAGAGCCTCATATTCCTTCGCGCATGCGTTCACCGCATCCGCTCCCTGTCCGTCGCAGATGATCTTCGCCGCAAGGCGGGCATCCATGGTGCCGATCTTCGCATCCGGCCAGCAGTAGGTGATATCCGCGCCGAGAGCCTTGGAATTCATCACCACATAGGAGCTTCCGTAAGCCATGCCGGTCACCACGTTGACCTTGGGAACCGTCGCATTGGCAAACGCGTATGTAAGGCGGGCGGCAGCCTTCGCGATTCTTTTCTCGGAGCACTTGTCCGCCGTAAAGCCGTTCACGTTGGTCAGGGTGAGCACCGGAATGTTGAACGCGTCGCAGAAGTTCACGAATTCAGCGGCCTTGTCGCAGCCTTCCGGAGAAAGGGCGGCGTCAAAGGAGGCCGTCTTCTGTCCGTTCTCGTCATAGATCTCCGAACGGTTGGCCACAGCGCCCACGGTCATGCCGTTGAGCTTCATAAATCCGGTCACCATTTCCTTCGCGTACGCGGCCTTTACCTCGATGAAAAGGCGGTCGTCCGCAATGGTGGAAAGGGCGATGGAGCTGTCTCCCACGCAGGCCGCCAGGGAAGCGTCCGTACGGTTGAGGTCGTCCATGCACTCCACATAGGAATTGTCGTCCTCATTGTTGGAAGGAAGCATGCATACCAGATTTCTGATCTGAGCGAGAATCTCGGACTCTTCGCCCACGAAATCCACAAGTCCCGCCTCTTCGCTCTGGAACGCCGCGTCGGAGGTGTTGCACCTGGAGATCTCATTGCCGGCAAGGGCGTTGGGCGCATTCACAAACAGCTTCGCCTTCTTTCCTTCCATGAAGGTGAAGTCGGTAAGCGCGGGAACCAGAGCGAGTCCGCCGCCGCAGGTTCCGAAGACCGCCGTGATCTGCGGGATCACGCCGGAAGCCAGCGTCTGCTTCATATAAATCTCGCCGAAGGCGTTCAGGGCGTCCGTCGCCTCCTGAAGCCTCAGACCGGCGGAATCGATCAGACCGATCACGGGAGCCCCCGTCTTCATCGCCAGGTCATAGAGTCCGGTAATCTTCTTCGCATGCATCTCGCCGATGCTGCCGCCGAGCACGGAAGCATCCTGGCTGTATACATATACGAGATTCCCTTCGATCACCCCATAGCCGGTGACGCATCCGTCGGATGGAGTCTCTGTCTGTTTCAGATTGAAGTCGGTGGATCTGGCTTTCACCATCGCCCCGATCTCAACGAAACTGTTGTCGTCGAGCAAAGCGTTGATTCTTTGGCTCGCTTGTGAAGTAGTACTCATTTTTTCAGCCCTCCATTTTATCTTTACTTAAAAATTAAACTTGGCCTACGGCCGCCCGGAAGCACTGCAGGCTGAAATCTGCGGTTCAAAAACAGCTTGTCCGTTTTGACATATTCCACAGGCACCCGTATTTTAAAAGTATACCACGAAACCCGAAAATCTGCCAGATGCAAAACACAATTTTTTCCGCTGCTTTTTCGCCTTCTTTTTTACGGAAGGGCCTTTTCCAGGATCTCTGCAAGGCAGTAACGGAAGGTTCGTTTTTCCACCCTTTCCGCCGTGCGCACCGGAATGCCGGCGTACAGTTCTCCGTTCACATAATAATTCTGCCAGCCCGCCGTCTCCCCCGCCTCCACAGGAGCCGGAAGGCTTTCCGCGAGCTGAAGTTCCGTGCGCACCTCATCCGTCTCGGACAGAAGAAGGGAAAGCTCCGCCTCCTCCTGCGTCAGGCGCACGGCATCCTTCACGCCGTCCGTCACGGAAAGCGCCGGAAGCGTCTCCTTCCGGTAAACGTCTGTTTTTTCATAATGTTCAAGCCCGTATTCATAGAGCAGTCTGGCGTCATGCCATTTCCAGCTTTTGTTGTCCGGCCAGCCGCAGGCGAGCAGGGCGATGGAAAAGGTCTTCCCGTCCTGCCTGAGCGCCCCCACATAGCAGTAGCCCGCCCTTGAGGTAAAGCCTGTTTTTCCGGTAAGCGCGCCCTCCATCATGTTCAGGAAGGCGTTGTGGTTCCTGCAGGAATAGGTGTTTTCCCCCTGAACGGGATCCCCTTCCTGTTCCGCGGGCACATAATCCGTAAAGGAATACTCCTGCGTCCTGGTGATCGCAAGGAATTCCTCTCTTTTGGGAGAATCCGTCACGCAGTAGCTCATGATCCTGGCCAGGTCCGCCGCCGTGGTGGAATGCTGCCGTTCCACCGGACGTCCGTTTTCGTCCGTGCCGGTCAGGATGGCGTCCAGGCCGTTCGGCGTGATGAAAAAGGTGTCCGTGCAGTCGATCTCCTCCGCCTTCTCATTCATTTTTTCCGCAAAACGAAGCACCGCCTCCTCACTGTCCGCAGAAGCCCCGGAAAGCTTTCTTCCGATATGCTCCGCGATGATCACGGCGGAATCGTTATGTGATTCCAGCATGAGAGAATACAGCAGATCCTTCAGGCGGAACACCTGTCCCTGCCTTGCCCCCAGATGAACCTTCGGCATGCCTGCCGCATAGGCGGACACTTCGGCATACTCCTCCCCGTCCGCAAGCTCCAGGGCCAGGATGCAGGTCATGATCTTGGTGGTGCTCGCCATGGGAAGGACCTGCGTTCCGTTTTTCTGCAGCAGGACGCGCCCGTTGTCCGCATCCATCAGGACGGCGGACAGGGCGTAGAGCCCGTCTGCGGTTTCCTGCGCAGACGTCTCTCCGGCTTCCTGCGCGCGCGCCGCCGCCATGCCGGCCTCCTGCCCCCACGCCGGGAAAACAGGCCCCGGAAAGGCCAGAAAAAGAAGGAGCGCAGAAAGGACAGAAGCAGGCCCCCTCCAGAGAAAGGGCCTGCGTTCTGAAATCCGCGGCCTGCGGATCCGGGCTTCCGGATCCGTGGGCCTGGCTGAATCTGTTCTGAAAAAAACTCTGATAAAGGAAAAACGGTCAAGCTGCATGCCGCTGTCACCCTGCCGCACCGAATTGTTACATTTCTATGCCGCAGAAGAGAGGGTTATTCCTCTGATGACCGTCCGGCCGCCTCCTCTGTCTCCCCGCGCCCTGTCTCTCCGGCCTTTGCCCCGCCGGGCTCCTTTCCATCCGAAGAGGTGCTCGTGATGTTGATATTCCTCGTTACCGCGGCGTCATAGGTTCCGGCCTTCACCAGCTCGGCCATATCGATGCCGACGGTTTCCTTCATGGTCTCAAAAAGCTTCGCCATCACCGCCGGGACATGATCCGCAACGCTTTCCACGCCGCCTGCGCCGCTGCCGTTTCCGCCGATAATAGTGATCTTGTCGATCCGGGTCAGAGGCTCCGCGATCTTTCCTGCGATATCGGGAAGGACGCGCACCAGCATCTCCGCCATGGCCGCTCCGTTGTACTTCTGATAGGCCAGCGCCTTCTTTTCCATGGCCTCCGCTTCCGCGATACCCTTTGCCCGGATGGCCTCGGCCTCCGCCTCGCCGACCATACGGATTCCGGCGGCCTCCTGCTCCTTGGCGAACTTCTGGGCCTCCGCCGTCGCCTTCATCGCGATGGCGTTCTTTTCCGTCTCGAAGGTTTCCGCTTCGGCGCGCTTCTGGCGCTCATACAGCTCCGCCTCGGACTGCTGCTGTCTTGCGTATCTTTCCGCTTCGGCTTTCTTCTTTACCTGGGCGTCCAGCTCCTTCTCCTGAACCTCGGCCTCTCTCTCCTTCAGGATGACTTCCTTTTCCTGCTTGGCGATGCTCGCCTCCGCAGTGGCGATCTCGATGGTCTTTCTCTGCTGCTGCTCCTGAATGCTGTAGGCCGCGTCCGCTTCCGCCTTCTTGGTATCCTCCAGCTTCTTCAGCTCGGATTTCTGCAGGGAGAGCTCGTTGTTCTTCTTGGCGATCTCCCGCTCCGCGTTGATCCTGGCGTCGTTGGCCTGACGGTCCGCTTCCGCCTTGGCCACGGCGATCTCCTTTTCCGCCTCGGCCTTGGCGATGGCGGCCTTTTTCTTGATCTGGGATATGTTGTCGATACCAAGATCCTCGATCACGCCGTTGCCGTCGGAAAAGTTCTGCACATTGAAGCTGACGATGTCAAGTCCCATGGCGGCCAGATCGGGCTCCGCGTTTTCCTTCACCAGGTTGGCGAACTTCTGGCGGTCGCTGACCATTTCCTCCAGGCGCATGCGGCCCACGATCTCACGCATGTTTCCTTCCAGCACCTCTCTCGCGATATTGGCGATGTACTGGGTGTTCTGGTTCAGGAAGTTCTCGGCGGCAAGCGCAAGCTTTGCCGGCTCGCTGGAGATCTTCACGTTGACCGCCGCGTCCACCTGGATATTGATATAATCCGCCGTGGGAACCGCGTTGGTGGTCTTCACATCGATGGCGATCAGCTTCAGGCTCAGCCTGTCCATCCGCTCCAGAAACGGGATCTTCACGCTGGCCTTGCCGATGATGATCTTCTTGCGCATACCGGAAATAATGAAGGCCGTATCCGGCGGAGCCTTCTTATACCCGGAGCACAAAATGGCGATGACAAGGATCACAAGGATCCCGATGATAAGAAACAGCATACCTTCCTCCTTCCTGCATGAAGCTTTCCTTCATGCTGCCGCCCGCGGGCGGCTTCGTTTTTTATGCAGACACGGTCCCGGTCATTCCCGGCCGTCTTCCTGTCCCGCGTCCATCTCCCGGACCTCCTCCTCCGCCTCCGCGCGGAATTCCTCCAGCTTCATCTCATTCAGCTGCGGCAGCTCCTCCAGGGATTTCACTCCGAAGGTCCGCAGAAACTGCTCCGTGGTCCCGAACAGAAGCGGTCTTCCCGGCGCGTCCAGTCTGCCCAGCTCCATCACCAGCCCGTATTCCACCAGGCGGCTGATGGCGTGGTCGCTGTTCACGCCGCGGATCCTTTCCACGTCCAGCCTGGTGACAGGCTGCTTATAGGCGACGATGGAGAGGGTTTCCAGAAGGGTTTCCGTAAGCGCGTATTTTCTGGGCGCCTTCGCCACGCGGATCAGATATTCGTACAGCTCGCCCCTGGTGCACATCTGAAAGGCTCCCTCGTATTCCACCAGACAGACGCCCCGTTTTTCCTTTTCCCAGCATTCCTTCATCTGTTCCAGAAGGCCCCTGGTCTTCTCCGGCGTTTCCTCAACCGCCGCCGCCAGCCTGTCCAGCTCCACGGAATCCCCCATGGCGAACAGGATCGCCTCAAGCGCCGCCTTCTTCTGTTCCTCTTCCATCCTCCATATCCTTTCTTCCGCCTTCCTCCTGTTCTCCCAGCGAGGTCAGGCGCAGATTTTCCAGTCCGTCCGCCGTATCGGAGACGGTGATGATGATGTCCTCTTCGATGCCCTCCTGGCTGACGCTCACCGCTCCCGTCTTCATCAGCTCCAGCACCACCAGAAAGGTGACGATCACATCCATCCTGCTTTTCCCGTTTTCCAGAAGCTCCCGGAAATTCAGCCTTCTGCGGCTTCTGAGGCAGGCCGCCACATAGCCGGCCTTATGCTCGATGCTGACCTCGTCCTTCTCGATCCGCCCGAAATGGCTGCGCACCGGATCCTTCCTGTCCTCCTGCCGCTTCAGACAGGCCAGGAACACCTCGTTCAGGCGGCTCAGGGTCACGCCCCGCAGAAGCTCCTCATAATCCACGGGCTGCCGGTAGCCTTCCACCTCCGGCGGAAGGGAGGGTTCCCGGTAGAAGGCCCTCTGCGCGTCCACCTCCAGATCGGCAAGCTCCTGCGCCATATATTTATAGGCCTTGTATTCCAGGAGCTTTTCCACCAGCTCCGAGCGGGGATCCACCTCCTCCCCTTCCTCGTCCTTTTCCCTCGGCAGGAGCATCCTGGCCTTGATATCCAGAAGCGTGGCCGCCATCACCAGAAATTCGCTCATCACGTTCATATCCGCTTCTTCCATCTGACGGATGGTTTCCAGATACTGATCCGTGATCTCCACAATGGGGATATCGTAAATATCCACCTTATTCTTTTCAATCAGATGCAGAAGAAGGTCCAGCGGTCCTTCAAACGCCTGCAGCTTCACCTCCAGCGCCATAACCCTTCCTTTCGTTTCTCACTGCGGCTCCAGCTCTACCACGACAAGCTCGCCCGGATTGAAGATGCGGATGGGGATCGTATGGCTTCCGAGCCCCCGTCCCAGGATCATGGTGCTGCCGCCTTCCTGAAACAGGCCGCCGTCATATCTGGGAAACAGCCGCAGCGTGGGGGAAATGACGCCGCCCAGAAGCGGCAGACGCATGATGCCTCCGTGCACATGGCCGGAGAGCACCAGGTCGGCTCCCCATTCGGCATAGGCGGGAAAATAATCCGGGTTGTGGGCCAGCAGGATATGATAGTCCCCCTTCGACGGTCTTCCCAGCAGTCTTTTCAGGTATCCCGCGTCCATGGCCGGCCCCTTCCTCTTTTTATAATACTCCTTCCCGATCTCCGCGCCGTAAATCCGGATCCCCGCCTCCGGCAGAAGCACGCTGTCATTTTCCAGAAAGACAACGCCCTTCCTCTCCAGTCTGGCATGATAGCGCCGGTATCCGCTCCCGTAGTGCGCTTCCTCCATCTTCAGCCGGTATTCATGATTTCCGTTGGCGTAATAGACCGGATACCGCGCGGCGAGCTTCTCCACAAGCTCCTGCGCCGGTCCGGTGCGCTCCGGTTTTTCCGAGGTGAGCATATCCCCGGCGATCAGAATGCTCTCCGGCTTCTGCTTCTCAATCGCCGCAAGGAGCTTTTCATTGTGCTCCCCATAGCTTTTGTTGTGCAGATCGGAAAGCATGACAAACCGATATTTTCTTTTCAGTCCTCTGCAGCGGATCCGGTATTCCACCGTCACGAAGCGGTTGGAATCGTACAGCATGATCCCTGTGAAAAAAAGAGCCGCCGCGCACAGAAGGCCGATGATAAAATAAACCACCCGTTTTCTCCTTTTCTCTGAAATAGAGCCGGCAGCTTTTCTGCCTGAACTGAACTAAAGTATATCATATTCCCGCCTGTTATAAAAGAAAATATGCGAGAACTTTTTTCAGGTAATCCTTCAGGCCGGCCGCGGCGACGGACTCGGTATAAATCACATTTACCGTCCCCAGCGTCTTTCCGTTCAGACGGTAGACCGCCTCTCCCGCCTTCTGCCCGGCCTCCACGGGAGCCTGCGCCTCCTCCGGAAGATTCAGCGTCTTCTCCACCATGCTCAGGTCGCTGCCCTTCGTGTCAAGCCAGACAAAAGGCTCCCCGCAGGCAATCCCCGCCGTTTCCTTCACGCCGCCCGCAATGGGCAGATCCGGAAGCGTTTCCCCGTTTTCATCCCGGTAGATGGCGCAGACGCTGTAGCCGTAATTCAGAAGCGTCACCGCGTCGTCGAAACGGGTCTTGTAATCCGGCGCTGTCATGATCACGGCGATCAGCTGGATCCCGTTCTTTTCCGCTGTGGCGCAGACGCAGTACTTCGCCTTGCTGGTGGAGCCGGTTTTCAGTCCCGTGGCCCACTGATACTGCTTCAGAAGCCTGTTGGTGCTGGACAGGGTGAAGGTGCTGCTGCCTCTGCCCGTGGTATGGGTGATGTCCTCCATCCAGATCGTGGTATAGTCGAAGATCCGGGGATACCCGGTGACCAGCGCCCTCGCCATGACCGCCACATCCCTTGCGGAGGTGTGATGGTCGTCGGAGTCCGACAGCCCGCAGCAGTCCAGAAAATGGGTATTCTTCATGCCCAGCTCCTGCGCCTTTTCATTCATGCGGGAAACGAACTCCTCCTCGCTTCCGGCGATGAATTCCGCCATGGCGACCGCCGCGTCGTTCCCGCTGGCCACGGCGATGCATTTGATCAGGGTATCCACCGTCTGCATTTCCCCTTCTTCCAGAAACACCTGGCTTCCGCCCATGGACTGGGCATGCGCGCTGGTCATCACCTCATCCTCCAGCCGGATGTCTCCTTTTTCCAGCGCCTCGAAAATGAGAAGAAGGGTCATGATCTTGGTAATGCTCGCCGGGGAACAGGGCACATCCGCATTCTTTTCATATACGACCGTTCCTGTGGACGCTTCCATCAGGAGGGCCGCCGGCGCGGACAGCTGTACGGCCGCTTCCTGATTTCCGTTCTCCTGCGCGTGAAGCTTAACCGCCGGCGTCCCCGCCGCAAGAAGGGCTGCAAGCGCCAGAGAAAGAAGTTTCCGGAAAAAGAACTTCTGCGCCGCCCGTTTTCCGCCGTTATATCTGATCCGGTCCAACATAGGGGAGTCTCCCTCCGATCCAGTCTATAACACATTCTATGTCTTTCCCGCCGGATTCATGAACGGCATGCCTTCGGAAAAAGGATCCGCCCGGCCTCCGTTCTGCGGGAAGCCGGGCGGACCCGTCTTTTTTATCCTGTTTTTCTGCCGCGGTCCTTGGACTTCCTGTCGCCGGCCTGTTACTGTGCCGCAGCCGCCTGCGCCTGCGCGATCACCGCAGCCGCAATGGCCGGATCCACGGGAAGGCCGGTAGCGGAATCCATCATGTTTCCGGTAGCCGGGTCAAGGACCCAGGTGGAAGGATCGATTCCCGTCAGGTCGATCTCAGGCGCCACATATTCCGTACCGAGACCGTTTCCGTCAAATACCCAGGTCTTTCCGTCCAGCACGAGAGACTCATTCGCCGCCATGCTGCCGTCCTCCTTGAAGTACCGCAGTCCCTGGGCGTCCGTATACCAGCCGTACTGCATGGAGCCGTCCGCGCCGAACAGATAGGTGAGCCCGCCGATATTGACCAGACCGGTCCGCATCAGGCCGTCCGTACCGAAATAATACGTTTTTCCCGCGATCGTCACCAGGTCTCTCAGCATGTGGCCGTCCGAGGTATCCATGTACCAGGTGTTCACGCCGTCCGTGATCCAGCCGTTTTTGAACAGGGTGCCGTCCGCGTTCATGAAATAGCGGTTTCCTTCATATTCCACCCAGCCGCGCTGCATCCTGTAGTTGTTGTAGAAATAGGTGTTCCCGTTTCTGGTGGTAAAGCCGTAGGGAATGATGATGTTGGAATAGTCCTTGAACTGGTAGTTCAGATCCACATTTCCGCTGATCCCGTTCACGGATCCGCTGCTGGTGAACTGCCAGAACGCGGGATTGGGATACTCGCAGGTATCGGAGTACTGCGCCACCCAGACATCATAGGGAACGACGCCGATCTGCGTTGCCAGCATGTTCTTATTGGAATAGACCATGGGATAATAACCGGCGCTCTCGATGACGGAGCAATACGCCACCACCAGAGACACCAGCTCCTGGGTGGACATGGTCTTATGTACCGCGTCCTCAATATCAAATACCACCGGCATATTCACCGTAAAGGGAGCGATCGCCGCCAGCGTGAACTGGGCCTCCGCCATGGCTCCCTCCACCGTTGTGGCGTAGGAATACAGATATACGCCGGTCTTGAGTCCGGCTGCCGCCGCGCCCACCATATTCTGGGCAAAATAGGGATCCAGGCCGCTCTTTGCGCTTCCGACCCGGATGAACGCGAAGCTGTAGCCGTCCGCAGCCACGGCGCTCCAGTTGACCGCCTCCTGATACATGGAAACGTCGATTCCTTTCGCGACCACTCCGGCCGCCTTCGCATTCACCCCCGTGCCAAGCAGGGTACCCACGCCGATCAGCGCCGCAAGGACAAGACCGGCCGCTCTCATCTTCCAGTGATTTCCCATTCTTTTCTTTCCCGTACCTTTCCGAAGCGGAATACAGCTTCCGCTTCCTTTGCCTGTGTTCCTTTTCCTGCATCCGGCAGAAACTGGAAATTTCCGTCTTACAAAACACAAGCCCCTGACAGCTCCCTGCCAGGGACTTACGTCCGCTTAATTATATTTACGCTTTCTTGCTGCTTCGGACTTCTTCTTGCGCCTTACGCTGGGCTTCTCGTAATGCTCTCTCTTGCGGATCTCCTGCTGAATCCCCGCCTTCGCACAGCTTCTCTTAAAACGACGAAGCGCGCTGTCCAAAGTCTCATTCTCTTTTACGATGATATTAGACATAGCTCACACCTGACCTCCCTTCAGTCCCTTCAAGCTCTCGACTGATTGGGTTTTTAGCGCACATCAATGCACATCCATTATTATACCAAAAAATGACCTCACGTCAAGAGTTTTTTTGGTTATTTGAGTGTTACAGTTCACTCGTCTGCCAGAACCAGGCAGATGTCGTGCTTGCACGAACAGATGACTGGCTCTGAGCGGACGAAGGGAGCGCCTGCTTAATGAGCAGGAAATCGCCAAGGCGATTTCCTGTAGCTGCGAAGCAGCGGAGAGCGCGCAGCGCGGCTTTGCGAATGGCGCGGAGTGAACTGTAACATTTGAGTGATTATTTGATCTGTCCGTCCAGAACCGCCGCCGCTTCCTTCAGGGCGCCGTCAATTCCCTCGGGCTTCTTTCCGCCAGCCTGGGCCATGTTGGGCCGTCCGCCGCCGCCGCCGCCCACCAGGGCCGCGATTCCCTTAATCAGGTTGCCGGCATGAGCGCCTGCCTTCATCGCCGCGTCCGTCGCCATGGCCACCAGGTTCACCCTGCCGTCCTGCGCGGATGCCAGCACGATCACGCCTTCGCCCAGCTTCTCCTTTAACTGGTCTCCCAGCTCTCTTAATCCGTTCATGTCCACGCCGTCCGCGCGGGCCGCGATCAGCTTCACGCCCTTCACTTCCTGCACCTGATTCATCACGTCGCCCAGAGCTTCCTTCGCGGCTTTGCTCTTTAAGGACTCATTTTCCGCGTTCAGGCGCTTCACCTCCGCCATCAGATGCTCCAGCTTCTCCGCAAGGGTCGCGGGCGTCGCCTTCACGATCTTCGCCGCTTCCTCCAGGCGGCTCTCCTGCTCTCTGTAATAAGAGAACACGCCGGGGCCGGTCAGCGCCTCGATCCTTCTGACGCCGGCCGCGACGCCGCTTTCGGAAAGGATCTTAAAGACGGAGATCTCTCCCGTGTTGGACACATGGGTTCCTCCGCACAGCTCCGTGGAAAAGTCTCCCATGCGCACCACGCGCACCCGGTCGCCGTACTTTTCGCCGAACAGGGCCATCGCTCCGGTCTTCTTGGCTTCCTCCAGGGTCATGACGCTGGTTTCCACCGGAATATGGGCGGCGATTTCATCATTCACGATCTTTTCCACCTGCGAAAGCTCCTCTTCGGTCATGGCAGAGAAATGGCTGAAGTCGAAGCGCAGACGGTAAGGATCCACGTAGGATCCCGCCTGCTCCACATGGGTGCCGAGCACGCTGCGCAGCGCCTTCTGCAGAAGGTGGGTGGCGCTGTGATTCTTACAGGTATCCGCGCGCTTTTCGGCGTTTACCGCAAGCTCCGCCTGATCGCCCATGCGCAGCATCCCCTTCGTCATTTTTCCCACATGGCCTATTTTACCGCCCATCAGGTGAATGGTATCGCGCACCTCAAATTCGCCCTCCGCGGTACGGATCACGCCCGTGTCTCCGCACTGTCCGCCCATGGTTCCATAGAACGGGGTCTGCTCCACAATAATGGTGCCGCTCTCCCCGTCGGTGAGCGCCTCCACCACCTCATCCTCCGTGGTCATGGCCACGATGGGGGATTTCCAGGTCAGCTTTTCATAGCCCACGAATTCAGAAGTGATCGCGGGATCGATCTGCTCGTAAACCGTGGCGTCGGCTCCCATGTAATTGGTCACCTTTCTCGCGGCGCGGGCCTTGTCCTTCTGCTCCTTCATGCAGGCCGCAAAGCCGTTCTCGTCCACCGAAAAGCCCTTTTCCTGCAGAATCTCCGTGGTCAGATCCAGCGGGAAGCCGTAGGTGTCGTACAGACGGAACGCGTCCTGTCCGGAAAGCTGCGTCCTTCCGTCCTTCGCCATCTGCTCCGACAGCTCGGAAAGGATGCTCAGCCCCTGGTCGATGGTCCGGTTGAATTTATCCTCCTCCTGGGAGAGCACCTTGAAGATGAACTCCTTCTTCTCTTCCAGCTCCGGATAGCCGTCCCGGCTTCCTTCGATCACGGTGCGGCTCAGGTTGGAAAGGAATTCCCCGTCGATGCCGAGCAGTCTGCCGTGACGCGCCGCGCGGCGGATGATCCTGCGCAGCACATAGCCTCTTCCCTCGTTGGAGGGCATGATGCCGTCGGAGATCATGAAGGTGGCGGAACGGATATGGTCCGTCACGATGCGGATGGAAACGTCCCATTCGTGTTTTTCCTTATAGGTCTTGCCCGCCAGCTCGCAGACCCGGTTTCTGAGCGCCTGAATGGTGTCCACGTCAAAAATGGAATCCACATCCTGCACCACCGTGGCCAGACGCTCCAGGCCCATGCCCGTGTCGATGTTCTTCTGGATCAGGTCAGTGTAGTGGCCGTGTCCGTCATTATCGAACTGGGAGAACACATTGTTCCACACCTCGATATAACGGTCACAGTCGCAGCCCACCGTACAGCCGGGCTTTCCGCAGCCGTACTTCTCGCCGCGGTCATAGTATACCTCGGAGCAGGGGCCGCAGGGGCCGGAGCCGTGCTCCCAGAAATTGTCCTCTTTTCCGAAACGGAAGATCCGCTCCGGCGCGATACCGATCTCCTTATTCCAGATATCGAAGGCCTCGTCGTCGTCCAGATATACGGAAGGATACAGTCTGTCCGGGTCCAGTCCGACCACCTCGGTCAGAAACTCCCAGCACCAGGCGATCGCCTCATGCTTGAAATAATCTCCGAAGGAGAAATTTCCCAGCATCTCAAAGAAAGTGCCGTGCCGGTCGGTCTTTCCGATATTCTCGATATCGCCCGTGCGGATGCACTTCTGACAGGTGGTCACTCTCCTTCTGGGCGGGATCTCCTGCCCGGTAAAATAGGGTTTCAGGGGAGCCATGCCCGAATTGATCAGCAGCAGGCTGTTGTCGTTGTGCGGCACCAGGGAAAAGCTCTTCATCACCAGATGCCCCTTGCTCTCAAAAAAGTCCAGGAACATCTTCCTCAGTTCGTTTACACCGTATTTTTCCACGTCTTTATCCTCCAAAATTGCCTGAATCTATCCCATTATAATTACAATCATTTCCCTTGTCAACGCCCGCGGCGCAGGGCAGCGAAAGCGCGCTGCGGCGCAGACCGCGGGAATACGCCCGCCGCTCGTCAGCACAGGGGCGCGAACACGCGCAGGACGGAATCCACCAGCCCGCCGACGATGCCCTTCTTGCAGTCGTCCAGGGTGATCTGCCTGCTCTGCTCCATGGTCCGCAGGCTGTCCTCCTTCAGCTCCTTCAGGCCCTGCGTCCGGTACAGAAGGGTGGCGCATTCAAAATGCAGATAGAGGCTGCGGAAATCCATGTTCACGCTGCCCACCACGCCGAACACGTCGTCGCTGATATAGCTCTTTGCATGGATAAAGCCCGGCTGATATTCATAAATTTTCACGCCTGCGCGCAGAAGGGGCGGATAATTGGAACGGGTCAGCCGGAAAATGGTCGGCTTGTCCGGGATCCCGGGCGTGACGATGCGCACGTCCACGCCCCGCTTCGCCGCCTGACAGAGGGCGTTTCTCATCACGTCGTCCACGATCAGATAGGGGGTGAAAATATAGACATAATCCCTGGCCTGATGAAGGATATCCAGATATACGTTTTCCGCGATCGTTTCATTATCCAGAGGCGAGTCGGTGTAGGGCTGCACCAGCCCGGTTCCGCCGAAGGGCTCCGGATGCCACACATGGGGGCGGAAGCAGTCGATATCCGCATCCTCCTTCCGGAAGGCGTTCCACATTTCCAGGAACATCACGGTAAAGCTCCAGACAGCCTCCCCCTTCAGCCGGACTCCCGTATCCTTCCAGTAGCCGAAGCGGACGATCTCATTGATATATTCATCCGCCAGATTGATCCCGCCGGTATAGCCCGTATGGCCGTCGATCACCAGGATCTTCCTATGGTCCCGGTTGTTCATGACCAGAGAAAAGATCGGCACCACCGGGTTGAAGGCCATGCATTTGATGCCCGCCTTTTCCAGCCAGGCGTCATATCCCGCGGGAAGCCTGGCGACGCAGCCCATGTCGTCGTAGATCATGCGGACCTCCACGCCCTGAGCGGCCTTCTCCTTCAGCACCTCCAGGATGCTTTCCCACATCTTTCCCTCCGAAACGATGAAGTATTCCAGAAAAATGAAATGCCGCGCGCTTTTCAGATCCTCCATCATGTCCGCGAACATTTCCTCGCCCGTGGGATAATATCTGACCTCCGTATCCGTATAGGCGGGCAGGTCGCTCACCTTTCGCACGTAGCGGAAGGTTTCCGCCGCGCGGGCGCTTTCCTTCTGCAGCCCGGGCGGAAGCTGGCGGATCCCCTCCTCCTTTTTCAGGCAGGCCCGGTACTGCTCATGCTGGGCGTGCAGCCTGTTGCGCAGCTTTCTCGCGGGCTTCTTGTCTCCGGAAAACAGATAAAACAGACCACCGAACAGCGGCAGCGCCATGATGAGCACGATCCAGCCGATCTTATAGGCGGAGTTGTCGTCCTTTCCGATAATATATAATACGATCGCAATGCTCAGGAACGTAAACACGGTGGTGATCCAGCTCACGTATTCCGTCAGCTTCTCCAGCATGAACACCAGCCATACGATCTGAAGCAGGATGAGCAGCACCGTTATGATGATGCGGTTCATCACAAGTCTTTTGTAATTGTTTTTCATCCGCTGTCTTCCCTTCCCGTTCTTCCTTCTGTCTGCGGACTTATTCCTTCCTTTTTTCCGGCCTCTGCCTTCTTCCGGACGGCGCGCGCCTCTGCCAGCTGTCCTTTCTTTCATTTCTGGCGTTCACGTCGCTTCGCAGCAGCTTGTAGGCCGTAGCGGTGAGAGGGACGCCCAGCAGCATGCCGCCGATTCCCATCAGGCCGCCTCCCACCGTCACTGCCGCCAGCACCCACATGCCGGGCAGGCCGATGGATGAGCCCACCACTCTGGGATAGATCAGATTCCCTTCCATCTGCTGCAGGATCACGATGAAAACGAGGAAAAGAAGAGCCTTTAAGGGATCCACCGTCAGAATCATGAAGGCTCCCAGTCCGGCTCCCAGATAAGCGCCCACAATGGGGATCAGGGCGGTTACGCCGATAAAGGAGCCGATCATCACCGCGTAGGGAAAATCAAAGATCAGCATTCCCACCGCGCAGAGCGTTCCCAGGATCACCGCCTCCGTACACTGTCCGATGATGAAGCTGGAAAAGGTGTCGTCCGCCGTCCGGATGATCCTGGCGATCTCCTTTACGGTCTTTTCCTTCAGATAGGCGCGCAGGATCCGCTTTGCCTGGGAGCTCAGCCGCTCCTTGCTCACCAGAATATAGACGCCGAAGATCAGTCCGATGAAGAAATTGACCACGCCTCCCACCACGCTTCCCACCACGCTGATGGTGGAATTGAGGATGCCTCCGATGCCGGAGCGGGCCACCTCCATGACCTTTTCCATCATGCTGTTCCAGTCGATATCCTCCACATAGTTCGAAGCGTTAAGCGCGCCGCTCTTTTCCAGCCAGTCCGCCGCCTGGTCAAACACCACGGGGATGCTGCGTCCGATCACCCCGAAGGCCTTGCCCAGCTCCGGGATCACAAGCCTTCCCACCAGGGTAAACAGGGCCAGCACCAGAAGAATGGAAACCACGATCCCCGCGCCGCGGCGCGTGGAGCGGATAAAACGGTTCTGCGACCTGGGAAAATACAGCCGCTCCACCCTTACCAGCACGATATTCAGCACATAGGCGATCCCCATGCCGAGAACCAGCGGCAGGATCACATTCCACAGCCTTCCCGCGCCCCATACGATCGCATCGAATTTTACAATACACAGGATCAGGAACGCGGCAAGACAGATATATATGAGAACGGCTTTGTCTGTCCTTCTTTTCTGCATATGCTTCTCCTTTCCGGGTCATTGCCAACGTCCTTATCTTACCACAAAACGGGAAAGAAAAGTAGCCCCTTCTTTTTCACGGATGATCCCTGAAAAAGAAGGGGCCTTTTCTTCTGTTTCCCGCCGTCCGGCGCATGCGGCCGTCAGATCAGCCGTCTGCAGCCGTCATGCGGGCTTTTTGCTGCCTTCAGGCCGGATGCCGCTGCAGCTCTGCCGAAGGCCGAACCGTAACAGTCAGACGATTCCCTGCGCGGTCATCGCGGTGGCAACCTTTTCAAAGCCCGCAATGTTGGCTCCTGCCACATAGTTTCCTTCCATGCCGTAGCGCTTCGCGGCGTCGTCCAGGTTGTGGAAGATGTTGATCATGATGTTCTGCAGCTTCTCGTCCACTTCCTCGAAGGTCCAGCTTAAACGTTCGCTGTTCTGGCTCATTTCCAGAGCGGAGGTGGCTACGCCGCCTGCGTTCGCCGCCTTTCCGGGAACGAACAGGACGCCGTTCTTCTGCAGATATTCCGTCGCCTCCAGGGTGGTAGGCATATTCGCGCCTTCGCACACGGCGGTAACGCCGTTGGCGACCAGGGCCTCCGCGTCGGAAAGCGCCAGCTCATTCTGCGTCGCGCAGGGAAGCGCGATATCCACCTTTACGCTCCATACGCCCTTTCCGTCGTGATACTGCGCCTGGGGCCTGTAGTTCAGATACTCGGATACACGGCCGCGCTTCACTTCCTTGATCTCCTTGAGAGCCGCCAGATCGATGCCTTCCGGATCGTATACCCAGCCCGTGGAGTCGGAGCAGGTCACCACCTTCGCGCCCATCTGCTGCGCCTTCTGGATGGCGTAGATGGCAACGTTGCCGGAGCCGGAAACCGCGATGGTCTTGCCGGCGATGTCGATGCCGTTGCACTTGAGCATTTCCTTCGTGATGTAGAGAAGGCCGTATCCGGTAGCCTCCGTTCTCGCCAGGGAGCCGCCGTAGGTCAGTCCCTTTCCGGTAAGCACGCCTTCGTATACGTTGCGGATCCTCTTATACTGTCCGAACAGATATCCGATCTCTCTGGCTCCCGTTCCGATATCTCCGGCGGGAACGTCCGTATCCGCTCCGATATGTCTGTACAGCTCGGTCATGAAGCTCTGGCAGAAGGCCATCACTTCCCTGTCGGATTTTCCCTTGGGATCGAAATCAGAGCCGCCCTTGCCGCCTCCGATGGGAAGTCCGGTCAGGGAGTTCTTGAACACCTGCTCAAAGCCAAGGAACTTGATGATGCCGAGATTCACGGAAGGATGCAGGCGCAGGCCTCCCTTGTAGGGTCCGATGGCGCTGTTGAACTGTACGCGGTAGCCGGTGTTCACCTGAACCTGTCCCTGATCGTCCACCCACGGTACGCGGAAGATCACCTGGCGCTCCGGATTTACCAGCCTTTCCAGCAGCGCTTCCTTTCTGTAGGCCTCCTCATTTGCCTCGATCACGACTCTGAGGGACTCCAGAACCTCCTTTACAGCCTGATGGAATTCCGGCTGCGCGGGGTTTTTCTCAATGACCTGAGCGATAACCTCATCTACGTAAGACATAGCTTTTTTCCTCCTTTTTCTGCCGTATGACAGGATCTTCAAAAAAATTCCGTTTTTTATTATATAATGGGATCGGCACGGATGCAAGCATTTCTTTACGCAGACAGCGTATCAACGCTTTAATCTGTTATATTATTAAAGCCCCGGCGGCAGCGCCCGTCTAATGAACAAGAAATCGCCAGGGCGATTTCTCGGAGCAGCGGAAAGCACGAAGCGCGGCTTTGCGAATGGCGCGGAGTGAAGCGCCGGCCTTCAGAGATACTTCTTCAGCTCCGCAATGCTTTTCTGTTCCAGAAGAAGAAGCTCCTCCGCCAGCTCTCTGCTTGTATGTCCCGCATTTTCGCAGCGGTTCATCGCCCTCCACAGCCGGGAGATCCCTCTGGCGCTGTCCCGGATCATCAGCTCCGCCACGCGGCTTGCGCTGGTGTCAAAGAGCGTCTCCGCATGAATGGCGCCTCTCAGCGCGAGTTCTGAAACCGCGCCGGTTCGGCCACCCTCCTCCCCTTCCTTCAGCATCTCCCGCTTCGCTCTGTCCCGGATGCCGGAATACTGCAGCTCCTTCTGATTCAGATACCGGCCAAGAGGCGCGTCCTCCACCTTGGGAAAGAGCGTTTCCAGGGCGATCATCCCCATCTCCGTATTTTCCCGGATCTGCCGGAGCAGGCCGGCGTCATCCCTTTTTATCGCCATTGTCCCAGACTCCTTTCTCCGTTTCCCCGGTCCGATCGGAAGTTTGCAGGGCCTGTTGCAGAAAAAGTATCGCAGAAAAAGACCGGGGAAACGCCTTTTCTTCCTAGCATTTCCCCGGCTCCGGCTTTTATACCGATATTCTGTTCTGAAAGGCCGCTTTGCGGCGCAAAGATCCTGTCCTATTGGAGGACGTCCGTACGGATATAGCCTGTTTCCCCCTTGAAGCGCACCTTCGTCCAGCCGTCGGACTGCTTCATCAGGATCTCCACCTCGTCTCCGGAATAGCCGACGCCGATCCGGTCCGCGTCCTCGCTGGCGCTGCTTCTGATATTTACCGTACTGGTCAGGCGGTAGGTTCCGCTGTCCGGCACATCCGCGCCGTCGGACGCCTCCCCGTCGGAAGAAGCGTCGTCTCCGGACGCCGCCTCTTCTTCGGAGTCAGTCCCTTCGGAGGCTTCCTCCGAAGATCCGTCTTCCGCCGCCGCAAGAAATTCCGATTTCATAAAGGCCTCGCCGCCGTCATATTCCACTTTGGACCAGCCGTTCTGTCTGCTCTCCAGCAGGGTAAAGGTATCCCCGATCTGCGCCTTTCCCAGTATGTCCGCGTTCTCGCTGTCGGAGCTTCGGATATTCACCACATCGATGGCCTCCACCAGGGTTCCCTCCCCGGCCGGCTCTTCCTCAGCGCTTTCTCTTTCCGTCTCTGCGGCCGCTTCCGTCTGTTCCTCCCCGGCGGAGCCTTCCGCCGCGGATTCCGTTCCGGATTCTGTCCCGGCTTCCGTTTCCAGCCCGGCAAGCGCGTCGCCCACCGATGCCTTCAGATCCTCGGAAAGCTGCGTCAGGAACGCCGCAAGCTCGGCATCCTCCGTCACGGCTTCATTGTATTCCACCTGCACCCGGTTGAACAGCTCCACCACATCGTCCTGCTTCGTGACGTTGATCCGGTATTCCCGCATGGTCTCGTCGTTGGTGCAGTCATGGATATAATATTCGCCGTTTTCGTTCCGGCAGACCACAAAGGTATTCAGGCCGCAGACCGTACGGTCAATATCCCTGAATTTCGCATAATAGCTGGCGTATACCACAAAGGAATTCTCCTGCGGCCCCGGTTTGGTGTAGCAGTCGATATCCTCATAGCCCTCCAGATATCTGCTCTTCTCCTGAATCTGCAGAAGCTCCGTGTCGCTGGAATAATCCTTGATGGCGTTGATGGTGTCAATGTCCCCTGCGGCCGCAGCCTGATAATATTTTTCAATCAGAGCGTTGACCTCCGGATAGGCGTTCTCCTCAAGAGGGGCATAGGCCGCGCCCGCCTCCGCGGTCTGCGTCCCGGTTTCCGCCGGCTGCGTTTCCGCGGAAGCCGTCTGTCCGGCCGTACTGCCTCTTCCGATCAGCATCCCCAGCCCAAAGCCGGCCCCAAGGAGCACGGCTGCGGCCGCGATGACAAGCGCCAGGCTTTTCGTGTTTCCCTTCAGGATCCGTCCGATCTCCTTCCATGCGGAAGGCGTTTTCCGCCCCGCTCCGCCGTCCTTCACGCTGAAATCCTTCATATCCTGTATATCGGGCTTTTTCTCATCGTTCCTTTTTCGTTCTTCGATCAATCGCGACACCTTCTTTTCTTCTGATCTGGTTATGAAAAGTTCCCGGAAAATAGCAAAAATGCACCCGACAGGAATCGAACCTGCATTAAAGGCGTCGGAGGCCTCCGTTCTATCCATTAGACTACGGGTGCAAAGCTGTGAAGCTTATTATGATTTTGCCGCGCACGCACTTTCTGAACTGTTTATTAAGATTGTTACAGTTTTATTACATGCGCATCACAGTTTCATATGATAGCACAACCTTCTCCCGATGTCCAGCGCCTTTTTTCAATTTTAGAAAAAGTTCATTTTTGACCTGTCCTTTCCGCTCCTTACAGGATCCGGATCCGTCCCGTTTTTCTGTCGAAATAGTACACGCTGTCCGAAAGAAATTCCTCCCGCGGAACATTTTTCTCGTTTACCTCTCTGACCATCCGGTACAGCCCGCACCGGTCTTCGTTTCCCGTCTCCTCCAGCAGAAGCACCTCGTGGACGGAGCTTGGGAGGATGAAATATCCCTTTTCGCCCCTGGTCAGAAGCTTCTGCACATCCGGATAAAGAAGGGCGGAAGCCCCGTAAAAATGCTGGATGTTGGAAAGGATGAGCAGCTGCCTTCCTCCCGGTCTGCCCCGTCCGGCAAGCAGGCCGGCGATCTGATCCAGAACAAGGCCGCGGTTCTCTTCCTCTCCGGGCTCCGCTTCCGGAAGCTGCTCCTCAACCGTCTGGCGCATCATGTCATAAAGAAAATCCGACATGGGCACGCACTCCGGCCGGAGGATCTTCTGCATGTTGGCGCGCGCATCCGCAAGGAGCGCCTCCTCGTCGATCTTCCAGTCCCTCATGTGTCCGTACCGGATCAGGATACAGGCGCATCCCAGCTCATCCCCCATCAGGACGCAGCAGGGCACCACGGCCAGATCCAGCCATATCTGATGGGGAACCTGCGAAAGCAGCTCTCTGTTCTTTTCCAGGTTGAGCAGCCGGCAGGCCAGGCGGGTGCGGACCTTTCCGTAATCCCTGAAAAAATCCAGGTTCAGCTTTTCCGCCGGCCTGTGCTCCTCGTAGGTCCGGATCAGTTTTCTGACGATCTCCCCCAGGGGCGTCCCCTCCCCGTACGCTTCGTAATAGCTGTCCAGATAAATGGTGGCCGCGATATCGCTTCCCTTTTCCATGAAGATCAGTCCCGTCATTTCCACTCCGTTGTTCTTCATGACCTTCTGCACGGTGATGTCAAGTCCGCCTCCGAAATATGCGCGGACCGCGTTGCTGACCTTGTTTATAAACTGTTCCATTGTCATAAGCTTCCTCTCTTTTCTTTTTCAGATGTGTGTACAGAATCAGGTTTCCCTGAATATGTGACCGGAGGCTCCCGCGCTCCGTGGGCTTTCCGCCCGATATGCAGTGCTGATATGTGAATATGCCGTGCTGATGCGTGAAATGAATCTGTGCTGACCATGCGGCCGGATGCCGGCCTCCTGAAAATCCGCATAAAACAAAAAGACAATAAAACTCCCTTTCTTCCATCTGATGGTATAAAGGGAATCTTATTGTCTTACAGGCTGACGAAAAAGCTTCTGTGCCGCTTATGCCTTATGCTCTGGACAGATATTCGCCCGTTCTGGTATCGATCTTGATCCTGTCTCCCTGGTTTACGAACAGCGGGACGGAAACCTGCGCGCCGGTCTCAACGGTGGCGGGCTTGGAAGCTCCGGTCGCCGTATCTCCCTTGAAGCCGGGCTCGGTATCAGTGATCTCCAGCTCTACGAACAGGGGCGGCTCTACCGCGAATACGCTGCCGTTATGAGAGCAGACCTTGCAGATCTCATTCTCCTTGACAAACTTGAGAGCGTCGCCCACGGTATCCTTATTCAGGGAAATCTGGTCATAGGTTTCGGTATCCATGAACGTAAACAGATCGCCGTCCGCATAAAGATACTGCATATCCTTTCTATCGATACGTGCCTGCGGGAATTTCTCAGTGGGGCGGAACGTCTTTTCAACCACGCCGCCGTTAATGATGTTCTTCAGCTTGGTCCTGACGAACGCAGCGCCCTTGCCCGGCTTTACATGCTGAAACTCAACTATCTGAAAAATATTGCCGTCTACTTCGATCGTAACGCCATTTCTGAAATCGCCTGCAGAAATCATAAAATATCTTCCTCCTGAAATTTTTCGTTTAATTCTTTACCAGTTTATAATAAAAGCTCTCATATTTCAACTCTTTTTTTGAAGAATCGCGTCCACGGCCTCCAGGTAGCCCTCCAGCCCGTGTCCGTAGATCTGCCTGTCGCAGGCCGGCGCGGTAACGGAAACCTTCCGGAACTCCTCTCTTGCCGTGATGTCTGAAATATGGATCTCCACCTTGGGCAGCTGCACGCTGGCAAGGGCGTCATGGATGGCGTAGCTGTAATGGGTATAGGCCCCCGGATTGATGACAATGCCGTCCGTGCCGTCAAAATAGGCCTCCTGGATCCGGTCGATGATGGCTCCCTCATGGTTGCTCTGGAAGACTTCGATCTGACAGCCCGCTTCCTCCCCCTTTTTCTTCAGCATGGAAAGCAGGTATTCGTAATCTCTCGTCCCGTAGACCGCCTTTTCCCGGATCCCCAGGAAATTCAGGTTGGGGCCGTTGATGACCAGTATCTTCATTCCTCTTTTTCCTTCCTTTCTTCCCGGCGTGCCGGACAGGACCCTCACCGCGATCTCCTCCGCAAGCTCCCGGGGCGTTTTCTCATCCGCGTCAAGGATCAGATCCGCCGCTTCCTCATACCGGGGATTCCTTTCGGAAAGCAGTCTCAGGATCTCCGCCTCAGGATCCTCCTTCTGCAGAAGGGGTCTTGTGGTATCCCCGCGCAGCCTTGCATATACCGTTTCCGGCCGCACCCGAAGGAACACGACCGTTCCGGCTTTCTTCATGAGACGGCGGTTTTCCGGCCGCATGGGAAGGCCGCCTCCCGTGGAAACCACCTGTCCGGTCTTCTCCCCTCCGATTTCGGAAAGGACCTGCGTTTCCAGCCTGCGGAAGGCCGCCTCCCCGTCCTGCGCGAAGATCTCCGAAATGCTCTTTTTGTGTTCCCTCTCGATCCGCGCGTCCGTATCCGTAAAGGGCAAGGACAGAAGGCGGGACAGACAGCCGCCCACCGTGCTTTTCCCGCAGCCCATAAAGCCGGTCAGGAAGACCGTCGTTCGTCTCTCATCCATCCTGATACAGCTCCTTTTCCATCTTTTCATAGCAGATCCCCGCCTGCTCCTCTGTCACCGCCGCGCCCGTCCACAGCTCATAGGCCTCCACGCCCTGGTACAGCAGCATCTTCAGGCCGTTAAAGGCCCTTCCTCCCGCTTCCTCCACCAGCCGCATGAATTTCGTGCGCGCAGGGCGGTAAACCAGATCATAACCGGTGTGGATCCTCCTGTAAAATTCCCGTTCCTCTATGGGAGCGCTCTCCGTATCGGGAAACAGCCCCGCCTTCGTGCACTGTATGGCGAGATAAGAGCCCTCCGGAATCCTCCGCCAGCAGGAAAGAGCAAGCGGCCTCACGCATTCCCGTCCCGCCGCCCGGTTCGCTTCTTCGGCAAGCGCTTCCGCCTTTTCCAGGGTACGGTTTAAAAGCCAGACCTCCTTCGCGCCCCGCAGGACGCACAGAAAAACAGCCGCCCGCGCCGCGCCGCCCGCGCCAAGCAGGATCACCCGCTCTCCTTTCAGCGAAACGCCCTCTGAGGAGAGCGCCCTGCCCAGGCCGGTCAGATCCGTATTGCAGCCGCGGTAGCCGTTCTTTTCCGGAACGAGGGTATTCACGGCGCCGATCAGCTCCGCCTCCCTTTCCACGCTGGCAAGATACGGGATCACGGCGCTCTTGTGCGGAACGGTAACGTTCAGCCCGCCGATGGAAAGGGCGCGCGCGCCCCTTACGGCCTCGCCCACCCGGTCCGCCTTCACCGGAAAGGGAACGTAGACCAGGTTCCTCCCCGTTTCCCGCGCCAGCGTATTATGGATCACGGGAGACAGCGTATGCTCCACAGGATCTCCGATCAGGCCGCAGACCATGGTTTTTCCGTCGATCATGCCCTTTTTCCCCTTTCCTTCTGATAAAAATAAAGAACGATCCGTTCCAGATACCGTTTGAAGACGATCTGGATCTCCTCCTTAGGATGAATGGGCTTCACCAGGATGCTGCGGATCCCGGCGTTTTTCGCCCCCCACACATCCGTAAAAAGCTGATCCCCCACAAAAAGGGTGGTCTGCGCCTGTGTTCCCATCCGTTCCATGGCCCTGCGGTAATTGGCCGGGGACGGTTTTCCCGCCTTATGGATGTAAAACGCGCCCACCGCATCCGCGAAGGGCTTCACCCGCGGCTCCTTATTGTTGGACAGAAGGACGCAGGAATAACCGATCCCGTGCAGCCGGCGGAAAAGGGCGACGCTCCTTTCGTCCGCCGGCGCGCCGTGGGGAACCAGCGTATTGTCGATATCGAAGATGATCCCCCGGAAGCCCGCCGCATACAGGCGCTCATAATCCAGTTCATAGGCGCTGTCCCGGTATTCGTCAGGATAAAATCTCTCAAGCATCCGCCCGTCTCCTTTCGTCCGTTCCTTTCCCCGCAGCTGCCCCGTCCGCTCCCGCGTCCGTTTCCGGCCTCTCCTCTTCCCCTTCGATCCCGGCGGCCTCCAGAAGCTCCTTCGTGTAGGGATGCCGCGGATGAAAATAGACCTCGTCCACATCCCCGCTTTCCACGATCCGGCCTTCCTTCATGACCATCACCCGCTGGCTGAGCTGATACACCACGCGCATATCATGGGAAATGAAAAGGATCGCAAGCCCCATTTCCTTCTGCAGCCGGGAAAGGAGTTCCAGGATCTGCGCCTGAATGGTCACATCCAGGGCGGAAACCGGCTCGTCCGCGATCAGCAGGGACGGCTCCAGCATCAGGCTTTCCGCGATGCAGACCCGCTGCCGCTGGCCGCCGGAAAGCTGGCGGGGGAAACGGTCCACGATCTTTTCCTCCAGTCCGACCCGCTCCAGCATGGCAAGGGCCCTCTGCCTGCGCTCCTTTGCCGAAAGAGCGGTATTCAGCTTCAGGGGCTCCTCCAGGATCCAGCCCACCCTTTTTGCGGGATTCAGGGAGCTGTAGGGATCCTGAAATACCATCTGCGGGCGCGCGGCCGCGCAGCGGATGGCCCCCTCATACCTGGGCTGCAGCCCCAGAATGGCGCGGGAAAGGGTGGATTTTCCGCAGCCGCTCTCCCCCACCAGGCCCAGCACCTCTCCCTTCCTGATAAAAAAGGAAACGTCATGCAGCACCTGCATGCTTTCTTCCTTTTCAAACAGGCGGCTCTTCTGCCGTTCATAAGAAACGCAGAGATCCTCCACCTCCAGAATGTGATCCTGCAAAAGACAGCTCTGCGAAGGGCTTCCCGGCAAGGGGTTCTTTGCCTGTGTCCGTTTCATTGCGCGCCTTCCTTTCCTTCCGGAATCTGTTTCTTCCGTCTGATCTCCGGGATCGATGCGATCAGTCTCCTGGTGTACTCGTCCCTGGGATGGGCATAAATCTGCTCCGTGCTTCCCTCCTCCACCACTCTTCCGTCCTTCATCACCACGATCCGTCCGCACAGACGTTTTACCAGGCTCAGATCATGGGAAATGAACAGGATGGCCGTCCTCTGCTCCCGGGAAAGCTTCGCAAGAAGCTTCACGATGGAAAGCTGTACCGTCACGTCCAGCGCCGTGGTTGGCTCGTCCGCGATCAGCAGGGACGGGGAACAGATCATGGCCGCCGCGATCATGACGCGCTGGCGCTGTCCGCCGGAGAGCTGATGGGGATAGGAGGCGTAGATCCGCTCCGGCTCGGCAAGCTCCACCGCGCGCAGCATCGCGAGAGCCCGCTCTTTTCTCGCCTCCCCGTCCATCTCCGGCTTATGGATGCGCAGGCTTTCCTCCACCTGCCAGCCCACCCGGTAAACCGGATTCAGGGAGGTCTGCGGCTCCTGAAAAACGATCCCGATCTCGTTTCCCTGCAGGGCGCGCAGCTGCGCTCTGGGACAGGTCAGAAGATCCGTCCCCCGGAACAGGATCTGTCCGGTCTTTTTCATATCATGACGCGCCAGAAGCCCCGCGACGGCCAGGGCGGTCATGGATTTTCCGGAACCGGATTCTCCCACCAGGCCCACCAGATCTCCCTCGTCCATATGCAGATTGAGATGATGCACCACCGTTTCCGGAACCAGATGGTCCGAAAACACCAGATTCAGATCGATCACATCCAGCATGCTCCGGTCCTCCTTTCTTCTGACAATAACTTCTCGGAATCCTCAGCCTTGATTTTATAAGGCTTTCAGACTCTATCTTAAAAAAATCACCCACTTTTTGCCTCAAAGCACTTGACAAATCGCTCAAAATTTGCGGCGAAGCCGATTGATTATAT
>DXDD01000125.1 GCA_019115665.1 Candidatus Eisenbergiella pullistercoris
ATGGAATTTACAGGAGTATATCACAGAACATCGGAACAGATGAGCTATCCCTTAAACGAGGACGAGCTGATCGTAAACCTGAAAACAGGCTATGATGTGGAGCGGGTTTTCCTGCATCACGGAGACCCTTATGAAGCGGGCATCATGGGCGGGGGAGAGAAATGGACGGGAAAACGGGAGGAGATCGTTTTCAAGAAACGGCTCCGCAACCAGCTCTGGTGGACCACGACCCTGCGTCCGGAGTATAAGCGGTGCAAATATTATTTTGAGCTGCATACGAAGGACGAGGTCTGGTACTATTTTGAGGACGGCTTTCTGACTCCGGAACAGGTGCAGATGGAAGGGCGTATGCTCCAGTGCTTCATCGTGCCGTGGATGAACCCGGCCGATGTGAACAGGACGCCGGACTGGGTGAACGAAACGGTATGGTATCAGATTTTTCCGGACCGTTTCTGCAACGGAACGCCGGAGAAAAACACGCCGGACATCGCGCCCTGGCACGCGGGGCCGGTCACCAATCAGGAGCGTTTCGGAGGAAATCTGAAGGGAATTGAGGAGAAGCTTCCTTACCTGAAGGAGCTGGGCATTACGGGCATTTACCTGAATCCCATCATGGAGGCGGATTCCACCCACAAATATGATACGAAGGACTATACCCGCATCGATCCCCAGTTCGGAACCAATGAAGATTTTGCACGGCTGGTGAAAAAGGCGCATGAATACGGCATCCGCATCATGGTTGACGCGGTATTCAACCACTGCGGCCGCCGTTTCGCTCCCTGGCTGGACGTGCTGGAAAAGAAGGAAAAATCCGCTTACGCCGACTGGTTCATGATTCAGGACTGGGACAATCTGGAAAAAAGAGCGGATACCAGGGACGCCAGGTTCTATTCCTTTGCCTTTGCGGACTGGATGCCCAAGCTGAACACCAATAACGATGAGGTGATCGACTATTTCTGCGGCGTCTGCGAGGACTGGATCCGGGAGTTTGACATCGACGGAATCCGTTATGATGTGGGAAATGAGGTCTCCCACCGTTTCCTGAAAAAAATGCGTGAGCGGCTGAGAGCGCTTAAGCCCGATCTGTACCTGCTTGGGGAAATCTGGCATGACGCCAGCCAGTGGCTGATGGGAGACGAGTACGATTCCGTGATGAACTATCCGCTTCTGAGCGGTATCCATGACTTTTTCCTGGATAAGAGCATGGACAAGGCGGAATTTGAATACATGGTCAACCGTTGCTATACCATGTACATGCAGCAGAACAACAACGTGATGTTCAATCTGCTGGATTCTCACGATACGGAACGGCTGATGAACCGTTTTCATGATCTGGATATGTTTTATCAGCAGCTTGCGGTTCTGTTCACCATGCCGGGCAGCGCCTGCATCTACTACGGAACTGAGATCGCCATGGAGGGCGGACATGATCCGGACTGCCGCCGTCCCATGCCCTGGCATGAGCTTTCTTCTCCTGAAAATCAGGAAAAAATCGCGGCGATGCGCAGCCTGATCGAGATGCGAAAGAGCGAGGAGGCCTGCCGGAGCCTGTATTTCCATTTCCCCGGCGAATACCGGGAGGAGCGCCTGGTGGAGTACATCAAGCTGGATTCCCAAAACCGGAAGCTGGAGGTGCTCTTAAACTGCGGAGAGGAAGCCGTTTCCGTAAAGGAAGAGGGCGAGGTGCTTTTTTCCAGAAAGTATGAAAACGGGGTATTGGAAAAGAACGGGACGCTGGTTCGGAGGAAGAGGGAGGAGTAGCCCCCTCACAGCTCATTGATCGTTTCCGTCACCGCCATCCTTCGGATCCGCCCTGCCGGAGCGAAGGCGGCGAGGGCCGCCGACAGCAGGACGAAGAGGACGATCACCGTCAGCCGCCGGACAGGCAGCGTCCAGGCCGCATAGGGGAAATGGGCGGTGATGAGAAAATCATACAGCAGCCTGCTGAAGGGAAGGCCCAGGGCGCAGCCGGCGGCGCATCCCCAGAAGGCATAGGTGAACGCTTCAGCGGCGATCATTCCCGTGATCTGGCGGCCGTCCATGCCTGCCGCCCGCATATGGCCGTACTGCCGGATTCTGGCGGACACGCTCATGGAGATGCTGTTGATGATGTTCAGCATGGTAACCAGAGCGATGATCGAAAGAAACCCATACACGCAGACGACGAATGCCAGATAAGTGCCGGAAGTACTCTGTTCCCGTTTATCGCTGAAAATGACCTCACTTCCGGCGGCGCTGCGGATGGCCGCCACGTCCTCCTCCGTCGCATCGCTCCTCAGCTGAACCATGAGGAGAGAGTAGTCCGCAACGCCGGTCAGCCGGGTGAAGGTTTCGCCGGAGGTGATAAGGGTGAGCCGTCCTTTTTCAGGCATTTCAGGTCAAAATCGTCGAAGGAAACCAGATCGACGGTAATGGAACTGCCGGTGCCTCCGTCATCCGTGCCTTTGGCGGCTGTGCTCCCTTGAAGCTTCGCCGATATGTCAAACAAACTCCTGCGGCCGTAGACCTGTCTGACGCCGTCCATGTTCCGGATCGTTTCCACCAGCTGCGAGCTGATGGAATTGGTTCCGTCACCGTCTGAAATATCGATGTCGGAGGCAGCGGCGGACTGGGGCATCAGGAAGCCCACAAAATCCACCAGAACGGAAAAGCTCAGAAACAGGACGATGCTGAGGGCGAAGGAGCCGGTCAGCAGAAGCAGATTTTTCCTGGCCGAAACGGCGTGACGGATGCCGAGCGAGGCTTCGATCCGGATCACAGGAGAGAAGACGGGGCGGCGCATGGCGTTTCCGTTCTCAGGGCCGCCGGAAACCGCGGCGGCGGGCGGCACCTTCGAGGCCCGTCCGGCGGGAGCGCCCGCGGCGATCAGAACCGTTACGACGCCCACCAGAGCGCCGCTTACGATTCCGGTCACGCTGACGCCGAACAGGGGGATGTGGGAAAATTCTTCTCCCACAAGAAAGCGCAGGGCCGTGCACAGGATCCAGGTGGTCACGATCCCCAGCGCAAGGCCGATGGGTACCGCCGTTTTGCACCAGTTCAGGGCTTCCAGCCGCACAAAGCGCCTGACCTGCCGCCGGCTCATTCCGATGCAGCGCATCATGCCGAAAAACTGCGTCCGCTGCGCCACGCTGCTGTGGATGCTTCCCGAAATCATCAGAACGCCGGCGGCCAGGATCATCAGGCACAGCGCCGCTGCGGTCACAAGAAGCGTCTGCCCCATGGCGCTGTCAAACAATTCCGGAAGGGACAGACCTCCATGCTTCTGAACCAGTCTTGCCTGTTCCATTCTCGCGCCCATCTCGGCCATGCTGAAAATGGCGGTCACCAGAAATACGGCAAAAATAATGCATAACAGGGTCATCCGGTTCTGACGCCGGCGGACTCTGGCTGAAATGGGGATCAGGCTGAGATAGCTTTTCATTCGCGGCACCTCCCGAAATCCGTCAGCACGCCGTCGGAGACCTGCAGAATGCGGTCGGCGGTCTGGGCGATGCTCCGGCTGTGCGTGATCATGAGGATGGTCTGTTCATAACGTCTGGAGGCTTCCTTTAAAAGGGAAACGACCTCGCTGGTATTCTTTGTATCCAGGTTTCCGGTGGGCTCGTCGGCCAGGATCAGCGCGGGCCGCGTGATCAGCGCCCGGCCGATCGCCACCCGCTGCTGCTGCCCGCCGGAGAGCTGTCCGGGCAGATGGCGGCGGCGTTCCTTCAGGTTCAGCACGCTCAGAAGCTCCTCCAGATATTTTTTATCCGGCTTCCGGTAATCCAGCAGCAGAGGAAAAATAATATTCTGCTCCACGGTCAGCTCCGGGATCAGGTGAAAGCTCTGAAAGATAAAGCCGATGCTTCTGCGGCGGAATACCGTCAGGCTGCGTTCCTTCATGGAAAAAATATCCCTTCCGTCGATCCAGACCTTACCGGATGTGGGAGTATCCAGCCCGCCGATCAGATTCAGCAGGGTGCTTTTTCCGGAGCCGGACTCCCCCACTACGGCGACGTATTCCCCTTTGGGAACACGAAAGGAAGCGTTTTTTAACGCATGGACGGCGGCTTCGCCGCTCCCGTAGGTTTTTGACAGATTTTTTACTTCAAGCAGATCCATGATTCTGGCACCTCATTTCTTTATGTCATAAGAAAAGTATGCGTTACGGTTCAGATACCTCCGAACAGAAAACAGCATAGCACGTACGCCTTACTCTGAGATGACAGAAATCCTACAATTTTGCAGGAATCAGAAAATTTAAGGTAAAGACGGTTCCGGTTCCCGGTTCGCTGTCCGCCTCGATGGTTCCGTTATGGGCTTCCACGACCGCCTTTGCCAGCGGAAGCCCCAGCCCGATTCCCTGTGCGTCCGGAACCGGATTCTTAATCGGTTCCGTTCCGGGGGATTGCTGACTCAGGGAGGGAGCGTCTGCGCCAGTTCCGGCGCTGGAACCGGATACGGCGGAAGCTCCGGCAGGGTGGCGGCTCCGATAGAACCGCTTGAAAATGTGGGGCAGATCCTCCGGATGAATGCCGCCTCCGTCATCGCGCACCACGATCTGGACGATGGAAGCAAAGGCCCGCCATTCGATACGGATCGTACAGCCCTTCCGGGTATGGTCGAACGCGTTTTTCACAAGATTGCTGACCGCCTCCATCAGCCAGGTCCGATCGAAGAAGAGGGTGAGGGTATCGTCTCCGGAAAGGGAGAGCGTTTTCCCCTCCCGTCCGGCCCGGAAGGCAAAATGCTTTTCGATGCGGCGCATCATGTCGGAGATATTTTCATCCGCCTTTTCAAAGACGACGGTTCCCGCGTCCAGCCTGGTGATTTTCAGCAGATTCTGCACGAGGCTTCCGATGCGGTCAAGCTCCTGCTCGGAGAGGTCCGTAAATTCCCGGATTTCCGGCGTGCTCGCCGTTTCCTCCTGAAGGATTCCGTTATAGATGTTCAGAGCGGCGAGGGGCGTTTTCAGCTGGTGGGAGATGTCGGAAATGGTGTTTTTCAGAAAGCTTTTCGTCTGCGCCTCATGCTCCGCGTGGGCGTTCAGGATGGATACCAGGGAATTGACCTCATGAAACAGGCGGTACAGAGTACCCTCCTCATCGCAGGCGATCCGGGCGCTCTTATCCCCGGAAAGATAATTCTGAATCTGCGTGACGGCGTCCTCCATGATCCGGTCCTGTTCCCGGAAATGGAGATACAGCAGGATGAAAATGGAAAGCCCGGCCCCTGCGAAAAGGAGCGGCGCATACAGCGCCGCGTGCGCCGGACGCAGGAGCGCACAGACGGCAGAGATCAGGATGAACAGCAGGAGGGAGAGCAGGATACGGATGAAAAGGCGTTTGATTTTCCGGTTGGTCAGGATTTTCATGGGAATCTCCATTCGCGGCGTGGGGGACACAGATATTTCCACGATCATTTGATGAAAAACGGTGACAATATATATAGCTGATAACCTGATTATAAGAAAACAGGAGCAGGAGTCAACCTCTGAGGTAATTGATGAAAAAAGAAAGACACCGGTTCTTTTCAGAGACGGTGTCTTGAAGCTGTCTTATGAAACCACAGGTACGCCTGATACGGGCAGAGCTTTCGCTCAGCCCGCAGCGTTCAATTCATAAACCGCTACCGTTCCGGATACTTCGCAGGCCGCGAGCAGAAGCGGATTTCCGGTGGGGCTGGCGGAGGCGTCCACGAAGGCCAGGCCTTCGGGCGCTACGTCGCCTCCGGTCACCCATTTGTCCAGTTCTCTGTCCTCATATACCTGAGAACCGTCCACGGCGGAAGCGAAGTCGCGCGAATTGATGTAATTGACAAAGCCAGCTTTTTCTGGAACTGTCACATCGTAGATCATCACGCCGCCGGTGCGCTCCAGAGCCACGAATGCGTAGATACTTTCGCCAACGACGCCGGTTGTAACGCTTTCGGCTTCTGGTCCCTTTTTGCCGGAGCGGTCGTCCAGAACGCTGTTGTCGTTGGAGCAGTTATAATATTCCGGCACAGCCGCCGCTGTCAGCGCTTCAAATTCTCCGCCGCTGGTATAGATCTGGCGGATGCCGTCAGCCGCTGCTTCATAGACGGTGAAGGAACGGCCGCCGAACACGTAGTCCGTATTTTGATCCAGTCCATCGTAATCGGAACTGTCAAAGAAAACAACCTTTCCGTTCAGGCCGGAATTTTCAGCGGTGATCGCTCCCGTGGGAGAGGTATCTTCCCCGTCTTCAAAATTGCGTTCGTCCTCGTTCAGATAGTCTGTTCCCAGATCTTCGTCGCCCCATTCCCGGCCGTCGCCTTCATTGGCGGTTACCAGCAGGGTTCTGCCACCTGAGGTATATGCGGCGATACCGTCCGGCATGCGGATTCCCTTCAGGCTTTTGTAGGTTTTCGGGGCATAGGCGTCGTCCTTTTTGTCCAGATCAACGGGAACGGTGCTGTAATCTTCAAATCCGGCGGAGAAGATTCCGTCATAGGCTGCCGCTACCAGATCCAAAACCGCGATGGCATTGGCTTCCTGCAGGGTGACATACGCCTTCTGACCGGAAACCGCGATGTATTCGGGTTCCAGATCTACGGAAGGAGCCGTGTTCTTTTTCAGCACCACACCTGCTTCCGCGAGCGCTGTTCTCTGTTCACTGCCGTCAAATGCGTCGAAGCCAACGGTTCTGCTGATCAGGCTGTCCGTGTTTATGATCGTCACGGAGCCTTTCGGATCCATGATGCCGTTTCCATAACCCTCTCTGGGTTCTCCCTCGTCTGCGGTAAGAACCGTCGTATTATTGGCGAAGGTTACCATGTCAGGCTGTACGCCGGTAACAGCAAGACCCTTGAGTGTAAGGCTTCCATCGGCATTGCAGGAAAACAGCGCCACCCGTCCGGGATCTCTGTAGTCCTCGGCCTGCAGTGCGGCCGCGAGCGTGGTCTGATCGGGAGAGACGGCGACAGATGTCATATCTCCGTATGCGAAGCCGGAATCTGCGGCTTCTACCAGACCTTTCACATCGATATCCGTGCCTTCCAGCTTTTCAAAGGCTCCGCTTTCCAGATCCTTCAAAGAAATTGAGGCAAGGGCGCCGGACTGGCCATTGATCGCATAGGCACGGCCAGTGTTCCGGTTATAGGCCACAATTTCCATGACGCCGCCGTTCACATTGAACTGTCCGGATTCATATCCGCCAATCTGAGAAACGCTGAGAATCTCCGTATTCCATTCCGGAGCTTTCGCGGCCTGTACCGAAACCGCGGGAGCGGCCTGGAAGGCCATCATGAGCCCGAGCGCTGCTGCGGCTACCCGTTTTCCATTCCATTTCATAAACTTTTATCCTCCTGTATACTTTGGCCTCGCCTGTCCGTATCTGCAGGCGCAGCGGTCTGATTTATTGTATCTGTTTCGGGGCGGATGCAAACAGAGGATTTTCGTAAAAGATATGTAAAAACTGTGTACCTGTTACGGACAAACCATATTCGGAACAGGCATGCGGGCTTCCTTTTCCCGCATGCTATCCCATATAGTCCCCGTTATAGGAAACGAGGGTCACCCGGCTGACGCCCTCCATGGCGTCGAGCTCATTCACAAAGGAGCTGTCGTCATTTTTCAGCCGGACCTCATAATTGAGTTCCACGAAGCCGTTCTCCAGGCTTTTGCTTTTCAGATTCATCCTTCTGACCTGGGAGGCCGTAAAGCTGCGGACCAGTTTTTCCGTATCGCCGTCCGCGCAGTAGACGATCAGGATATAGGGGGAATCCACGGTTTTCTTTTTGGAAAACACGTACAGCACAACGCCGATGAAAATACTGCCGAATACCGCCAGGGGGATCAGGCCGGCGGCGAGCACGATGCCGACGGCGATGGACCAGAACAGGAAGGCAATGTCCATCGGCTCTTTGATGGCCGTCCGGAAACGGACGATGGACAGGGCGCCAACCATGCCCAGCGACAGCACCACATTGCTCACAACCGTCAGGATCAGCAGCGTGGTGATGAGGGAAAGGGCGACCAGCGTCACGCCGAAGCTGTCGGAATACATGACGCCGCTGTAGCTGTTTTTATAAATGAAAAAAATGAACAGTCCCAGCAGAAACGCAAGCGCGAGGGCGAGTACCATGTCGAACATGGAAATGCTGTTTATGTTCTCCAGAAAGTCTGATTTGAAAATATCCTGAAAAGTCATGCCGTTTACCATCCTTTTTTCAAGCGTTCAGGGGGCGGATGCCGTTACCGTCCAGTCTTTGGGTGAACGGCAACGGTCAGTCAAACCGCCTGCAGAGGGCATATTTGGAGCAGGAGACTGCCTGCCGGCCCGGGATCTGTACGGCCATGCGGACCAGATCCGGAAGAAACGCGTCATATTTGACTTCCAGAACCGTGCCCTGCTCCAGAACCGGCGCGCAGAAAAGCTTTTCGTTCAGAAAATCCGTGCTTCCGAGGCCGGTGCGTATGCTGCGGTCCAGCGTGATCCGGACGTTTCCCGGCTCATAGACAAAGGCTTCTCTGTCATAGCGGACAATGGTTCTGGGCCGCAGGCATTTTCCCATGAGTTTGCTGTAGAATTCCGCACAGAGAGGGTCTCCCGATTCCAGAAGAAAACCGTATTCTCCGCAAAGCAGCTTCTGTGCCTGCTCTGTCGTCATCTTTACGCTTCTTTTTCCGCACAGGCCGTTGATCTTGAATTTTTTCTCCAGCCTGATGAAGGAAGGGGATGCTCCGTAATATCGGAGCCGGAATTTTTCCCGTTTCCCGATTCCGTCCAGCTTTTCCCGCAGCGCGCTGTCATCGGGCGTGTCGAAGTACAGGCTGGTGATCCGGTAGCTCCCGTCTTCTCCCGCATAGCTGTCATGGGAAAAGAGACTGCGCAGCCTCCCGGAGAGCACCAGATCCTCCCGAAGGCTGATCTGGTGCTTGGATTCGTGGCGCATGGCCTGAAAAGCAGGAACCTCAGTCGTCGTCATCGTCGTCATCGTCGTCATCATCCCAGTCGTCATCATCCCAGTCATCGTCGTCCCAGTCGTCGTGGTTGTCGTCCCAGTCGTCGGTGAGTTCTTCGTGCCAGTCGTCGTAATCGGTGACGCCGTCATTATTGGGGCCGTAGTCGGTGTCATCGTAGTCGGTAACGCCGTCGTTGTTGGGGCCATAGTCGGTGTCATCGTAATCGGTGACGCCGTCATTATTGGGGCCGTAGTCGGTGTCGTCATAGTCGGTGACGCCGTCGTTGTTAGGGCCATAGTCGGTGTCATTATAGTCGGTGACACCGTCATTGTTGGGACCGTAATCGGTGTCGTTGTAATCGGTGACGCCGTCATTGTTAGGGCCGTAGTCGGTGTCGTTGTAGTCGGTGACACCGTCGTTGTTGGGGCCGTAGTCCGTATCGCCGTAGCCGCTTCCGGAGGCGCCGCCTTCCGCCTGAAGGATGGTCCCGTGCACGGCGTCCACGTCGTATTCATATTCCACGCCGCCGGCGGTAAATTCCAGCTCAAAAACGGCGGTTCCATCGTCGTGGTCAAATTCCCTGTCGTCAAAAACGGTGTCCGCCGCGTTTACGCCTGCGTGGGCAAGGGCGATTTCCTTAGCCTTTTCCAGGGTGATGTAGGGAGAAGGAGAACCGTTTCTGGCATAGTCCGGGTCATAGTCGTCATCGTCAATGGTCACAATGCCGGAGGAGAGATGCAGGTTCTTCACCGCGTTCTGAGTGCTTGCGGTCACTTCCTCAAGAAATGTGCTGCTGGGAACAACGGAGCCGGGCTCCAGCTGAATGACAATGTTCTTTCTGCCGCCGTCTATGTCTTCGACAAAGTAACCGGCCTCATTGATTTTTACGATCAGGTCGTTTAAAACGTCGTCGCATTCCTTTCCGATATAATCCTGATAGGATGCGACGATCGTTTTGCCGTCGTCGTTCTGGCCGGTAAGGTCGATCACTCTGCCTTCGTCATCATATTCGATCCGGATCTCCGGATTGACGCTCAACGTGAGAAAGCCCGTGTCCCGAATCGCCGTTCCTTCATCAGCGGGAGCGCCGCAGCCGGTCAGAAAGGCTGCTGACATAACAGCCAGGGAAGATACCGCAGCAAGTAAATTTCTTCTCATTTTCATAGTGATACCTCTCTTTCATTTTTAAATAATTTCTGGTGTGAATTACCATTTTTCATCTTACATGGATAGATTACGCAGGGGATTTTGAAAAAAAGGGGTGATGCGGAAAATTTTTTCAAAAATTTTTTTCCAGATCGTCAAAATCTCCCAGATCGGCAATCCGTATGTGAGAAGCGTCCACCCTGGACGCCGGCTGCTCCTGTTGGCCGCGGATGGTGGCGGGAATGGTTCCTTCCAGCTGGCCGCGGATGCTTTTGGCCCGGAGCAGGCAGATCTCTTCCAGGGTATCCACGGCGAGCTGATGATCCGCATAGGAGCAGAAGGCGGTGGGATCGTTCTGTACATAAGGGGCGATCAGCCGCTCTGTTCTGCGAAGCGTAGCCTCAAACCGTCCGTTTTCAAAGTAGTCGGAAAGGAGCGTGTCGAAATACGCATGATAACGGGCGAAATATTTGTCCTGTTTCATCAGGTTATGGTACAGAGGGCGGTTCAGCATGACCTCGCCCTCGGCCGGCGTGTTGATGGGATAGTTGATCAGCACGTTCGGATCACGGATCGGGTCCGTCATTCCAAGCGCATAGGTGCCGAAGGCAAGGTTATAGTCCCAGGGAAGGATGCTCATAACGCCGTCTTTTTCATAAAGGTAATAATTGTGACCGGTGTGGCCGAGATAGCTGTCCTGGTTCATAACGAAAACCTGAACCGTAAAATACCTGAGCACCTCATCCACATGAACCGCCGTTTCCAGATTTTCACCGGTGGAAAGTGTTTTCAGGGCGCGGATCAGGCGTTTCCTGTCCGCAGCCGAGGAGGGAAGCTTCGCGTTGTCGAAAAGATTCGGATAGCTGTCCGGATCGTCGTCGATATATTGAAGCGCAAGGTCTTTATTCTCCGCGTTCAGGGAACGGTAGTCCGGCTTGTACAGATTGCCGTCCAGACTGCCGAAGCAGCGCTGCACAAAGGCTTCCTCCGGCTCCTCTATGGCCAGAAACAGTCCCCAGGGTTCGCCGTTTACCGTTACCTGAACGTAGCTGCAAAGCGGCGCGGGAACATTCATGAGGGCCATCATATCGTAGACAAGGAAGGTTTTCATATAGCTGTTATCCTGAAAGGAAGCGTCCAGGGAAAGCTTGTCCAGGCCGTAGTAATTCCCGCCGTCCAGAAAATGATCGAATTCGGCCTTGAGGCTGTAGCGGGACAGCCCGTATTCCCGGGTCAGGCGCAGGGAGTTGTTTCCCTTGGCCCTCAGGCCCACCTGACTGAACTCTTCCCCGTCGATGACGAGGGTGCAGGAAACGTATTCCTCTTTTCCGGCATTCTGCAGAAAGCCCGCCCAGTCCCCGATCCGGATATCAATGGTGTGGACACGGTCCGGATCGAAGAGCCGGCCGGCATATTCGGGGGAAGAACTGAAGGAGCCGGCTGGCTGAAGCTTCTGCGCCGCTCCCGAAAGGATCATCAGAAGCAGGGTGAGGAGGGCGGCAAGCGCTGCCGCACCGATGCAGATTATATTGATATATTTACTCTTTATCATCTTACCTCCATGCCGAAGCGTTTTACGCTGAGGCACGCGTGCCGAACTGAAGGTTCGGCACTGCGATAACGGGAGTTGCGGCATCGCCGTTGTCAGTCGTCACCGTCGTCATCGTCACTGTCGTTATCATCATCGTTTCCATTATCATCGTCGTCATCCGCGTCGTCATCGTCATCATCAGAATCTCTGCCTTCGCCCGCATCGTCATCGGAAAACGGAGCTGCGGCGTTTTCGGGTTCATAGTCCGTATCCCCATCGGTATGATCCGGCGGGATGCTTTCCGCGGCGGGGGCTGCGGGAACGGACGGGACGGGAGCCGACGGAACCGGGGCCGGAGCTTGCGGAGCCGGGGCTGGGGCCGCTTCGGGAGTCTGATAATCGGTGACGCCATCATTTTCCGGCCCATAGTCGGTATCGTCATAATCGTCTTCCATATCGTCAGCCGGCGCGTCCTGATAATTCATGATTTCTACAGTGATGGTGATCCTGCCGTCCAGATGTCCGCTGATTTCCGTTCTCAGCTCCGTGCCGTATTCCTGGAACAGGGCCTCCTCCGGGGAATCAATGAAAAAGGAGACCTGGCCGCCTTCGGAGAGAAAGCCCATCTCGATCGCGCGGTCGATGAGCTCATCGGCGACTGTCAGCTTATCCTTTCCTCTGCCGCTGTAGCCTTCCAAAAGCCTTACGCCGTCCTCGTTCGTCCCGGTCAGCCTGACCACATTCCCGTACCGGTTCAGATCCATCAGTACCTCGGGATTGATGGAGAGGTAAATGGAGGAATAGACGCGGAGATAATTCTGGTAATAGCCGAAGCCGAAAAACAGGAACAGGCAGGCTGCGGCCGCGGCGATGGCGCTGCTCATCAGACGGGTGATACGGCGTCTGCCGGAGGGCTGCGGCTGTTTCATCAGCACGGGATTTTCTACGGTCTGGCCCACTTCATAGTGGAGATCGGCCGCTTTCCAGAACCGGCCCTCCTCATCCAGAAGAACCGCATAGCCGGTATGACATTCCATTACCATGTATTTCATTGTGCCGCACCTCCTTTCATGACCTGTTTGATATGTCCGCGGATGATCTCATATCCGTTGGTGTAGATCAGCATGAGGGCAACCATATATTTTCGGTGCCGTTCCAGTGTTTTTTTCTCCACGCCGCTTCCGGAGGAAAGCCTGGCGATGGGAAGCCGCCTGCTTTGGAGAAATTCGTCCAGCAGTCCGTCGGTATGTACCGCGTACCGGAGGGCTTTCCGGCATGCCTCAAGCGTGCGCTGCTGTCTGGGACAGTTATCCGCCACATCGGAAAGCTTTACGCCGAATGCGTCCATCTGCCGGCTCAGCTCCTCAATTTCATCCCGGGTAGCGTCCCGCATCGAAACCTCTTCGCTGTGATCCCGGGTATCCGTCAGCGTATCCCCCAGAGGGACGTCGTCCTCATCCGCCGGAGTATCCAGAGAAATCAGGCTTCCGTGCCGGCGCTCCCGTCTGTGATAGTCGATCAGACGGCTTCTGATGAGCATGGAAGCATATTTCAGAAAGGCTCCCCGCATGCGGGAATACCCCTGAATGGCTTCGTGAAAAGCGATCATCGCAATGCTCAGTTCGTCATCCTGCGAGGCAGGCGGACGCTTCAGAAATTTTGCCGTTTCCGCTTTGATAAAAGGCATATATGCCCCGATCAGACGGTCGGCTTCCTGATTATCCGTTTTGGCCGCGTATACCTGTTGGATAATGGTATTTTCCTCATTCACGCAGAGTCTCCCCCTTTATATATTGATAGAATACGGACTGATTTTTAAAAAAACGGGGTTATCATCCCAATTTAAAAGTATAAAGGGAAAGAAATGCAAATAAAACGTAAAATAGTTAAAAGATATGTAAAGTTTAAGTAAAGCATGAGAAGCGGAAACGGGTTCCCATTGTCCTGGGCATCCGTTTCCGCTTCTGTGAAAAGAACCGCGCCCCTGCGGCGGAGCAGGAAAGGGAAATGTAAGAAGAATGGCTCAGATATAATGAATCTCCAGCGACCCGAAGGATACGTCTCCCGTGATGGTCAGCACCTCCTCGGAAGACAGCGCCGGGCGGCCATGCTCGTTCACACTCCCGAAGGAAGAGGAAACATTGCAGACCACATGTCAGGAGGCGGGGACATACAGCTCGGCCGTGCCGAAGGATACCTCAACATCAACGGCCCCCCTGCGCTGCCACAGCGCGCAGTCGGTAAAATAGATGACAAGGGAACCGAAGGAATTTTCCAGATGTACATGCTGCAGGGCGGAGCTTTGCAGATATTTTACACAGGAGTGGAAATTGACCTCACATCGGATGCTTTCCGCGCCGTCGTCGCCGATTCGGGTTTCATATGCGGAATCTTCCGCATCTTCGGAAGCGGAGCCCTCCGCATCTCCGGAAACGGGGCTGCTGTTCTTCATGATGATTCTGTGCCGGTTCATATGTTTCCAGCTTCGTCCGGGAAACAGGAGGTTCAGCCCGATGGTGCCAAGAAGAGCCGCGCCCAGTATAGGCCAGGGAGTCAGCTTTTCGATTCCCAGAAGCCGGTCGTTGACGATGCACAGAAAGGCGATGGAAAACAGGATCATGCCCCAGCTGCGTCTGACGAGGCCCCGGATCAGCACGGCGGCAAGCACCAGGGAAAACAGGATGGACCAGAAGCCGATCCCTTCCAGAAAGCCGAGCTGTCCGGCGATGACGGCACAGGCTCCAAGCAGAAACAGAATGCCCCAGAATACATTTTTTCGATCTCTCATAATTTTCTCCTTCTTTCTCCCAGTCTTTCGATCAGCGCCTTATAATAGCTGCGGGACACATAGACCTTCTTTGGCGTCCCATAGAACGCTACGGCGCTGGATGCGGCCAGATTCCTTGTGATGGAATAAATATAGATTTACGATGGTGGATTTGGAAATCCGCATAAAGCTTCCCGGAAGGCTTTCTTCCAGCTCATACAGCTTGTGCTCCGTGAGGTACAGCCGGGAAGCCGTGTGTGCCTGGATATGCTTCCCTTCGGTTTCAAAAAACAGGATTTCATCCAGCGGCACAAAGTAGCTGGTGCCCGCATCCTGCAGGGAAATGCAGTTCTTTTCCGGCTCCGCCTTCGCGATGTCCTGCTGCAGCCTCAGAATATGCTCTTCCATTCTCCGGCATCGGATGATCACCTCATCCTCGGCAAGCGCCGGATCGATCTCAATTTTTACTTTCATGGGATTTCCCCTCCGCGGCGTGCCGCCTTTCCTGAGAGGATTTTGGATCATTTTTCAGGCAATATCATAACACAGCCGGGAAGGTTAAGTAATCGGAAGCCGCAATTCTTGCGGAACATTTTTATGGAACAGAGAATATGGAAATATTGCGTGTGAACAGTAATGGGTTCCGGGGAGTCCCCCATATGGGAGCGAAATGCCGATTGACAAAATGCCGGAACTGTTCTAAGGTAAAGATGTATTAAAAAGGATGCCGCCAACAGCAAGTGGTTGGCTCCGGTTTATATAGTTGCTTATCAAAAAGACAATCGCTGCCTTTGCCGAGGGTGGTTGTCTTTTTGATTATCTAAATAGCTTTTGACTGCGAGGCAGGTATTGATAAGGGCGCTAAACAGCGGAGTATATCCAAACCCATCCGTCATATCCGCATCGTGGGATGCTGGATGGGCCATGCGGGCCCGTCCACGACCAAAAAGCGGTATGCCGACATTGAGAGGTATGCGAATAACATGACGGCGAAGAAGATAGCCCATAAAGTGAAGATTATGGCTCCGGGTTCGGAGAAAATTTCTTAGAACAAATCTTAGAACAGGCGAAAAAAGCCCTGAAGCGCAAAAAGGAAAATCCCCTGAAAGTATTGATTTCAGGGGATTTTCTGAAGTCGAAGCGACAGGATTTGAACCTGCGACCTCTGCGTCCCGAACGCAGCGCTCTACCAAACTGAGCCACGCTTCGTCACTTGTTTACCAAGCTATTCAATAATACCGGAAAAAAGCGGACTTGTCAATGGGGAAATTTAAAAAATCAGCGGACCGACGGACCGACAGACGACTGCCCGGCAGCAGTCTCAGCGCCGGGCAGTCGCAGAAGATCAGGACATCAGAAAGAGGAATCCGGAGAGAAGATCAGAGTCCGGAACCATTTTTCCGTATCACCCGGATAAGTATGTTCCCTTATTCTGCTGAGCTGCTTTTCCTGTTCGGACCAGATAAATCTGATGAGGGAATAAGCCCCGTTTTCGTAAGCGTAAGAGCATCCGTCGTCCGAGTATAATGCAAATTCCGCGTCTTTTCCCGGATAAACATGGAGCTCGATCATTTTCTGCTCTGTTCCGTTATTTTCTATTTCCTCCCCCATGGGCAGTATGCTTCCGGCTTTTACATAGACAGGAATGGTGTCCAGGGGAGCGTCTGCCAGGATTGTCTGGCCTCCGGTGAATCTGCTTCCGGTCCGGAAGTCATACCAGTCATGACCGGCGGGAAGATAGACCTGTCTGCTTCGCGCTCCCTGTTCTGTTACCGGCGCGATCAGAAGGGCCGGACCAAACATGAACTGGTCCTGAACGGCAGCGGCCTGAGGCTCTTTAAAATCCATCCAGAGGGCGCGCATAAAAGGAGCTCCTGTCCGGAAGGTCTGATAGGCGAGGGAATAGATATACGGCATGAGACGGTAACGGAGCTTTAAGTACTTTACCAGGATCTGCTCCGCCGTTTTTCCGTATGACCAGACTTCATTCCCTTTTCTGGTGCCGTGGGTCCGGAAGGTGGGGCAGAATACGCCGAACTGGAACCAGCGGACATAAAGCTCCGGGTAATTCAGGCTGGTAACCTTGCCTTTTCCGTCGCTGGAGGTATTGATCAGAAGGGAATGGTAATCCTCCTGAGACTCCTCATCCGGCAGAGCCTGCCACCCGCCGATGTCTGATGACCAGTAGGGCATGCCGCTTGCGCAGAAATTGAGAGCGGTCGGGATCTGGCGCTTCAGAACATCCCATTCCGGGAAAATGTCAGACGACCAGAAGGTGGTTCCGTACTGCTGTGCGCCGAGATAGGCCGACCGGGACAGAGTCAGGCAGCGCCAGGAAAAAGCGCTCCGATGTCCTTCGTAGATGGAGCGGGTATGGGTGAGCGGATAAATGTTATGTATTCTGGCCCCGGTGCCGGCGGACAGAAAGGATTCGTGAGGGCTGATATCCGGCTCATCCTCATCGGTCCACCAGTATTTATAGCCCAGATCGGCATAATTTTTCCGGATGGTTTCAAAATACCATTTTCCGCAGGCGGGGTCTGTGGTGTCGATGAGCGCGCCGCGCTGATCGTCGGGAGTTCCGTACACCGTATGCCCTTCGGAATCCTTCATGAACCAGCCATGTTTTTCCAGAAAATCATAATTCGCGCTTTCTTTCATAAAACGGGGCCAGCAGGAGATCATGGTCTCATACCCCATTTCTTCCAGCCTCCGGTTCATATCGGAGCTGTCGGGCCAGTATTCCGGATCCAGGCTCATATCACCCAGAACCTTCCAGTGGAACCAGTCAACGACAAAAATATCGCAGGGATATTTTTTCTCGTGATAGGAGGACGCGACTGCAAGAAGCTCGTCCTGTGAAGCGTATCTCTGCCTGCACTGAATGAATCCAAGGCCCCGTCTCGGCGGCAGGGGCGCCGCTCCGCAGAGCAGACGATATCCCCGATAAATATCGTCGGTCTGTCTGCCGGAGATCAGAAAAAAGGAGATCGTTTCTCCGACTTCCGCTTCCCAGACAGTGGTTTTGTTCATGCCTGGAAATACCTTCATGCGGGATGGATTGTCAAAAATGATCCCGTACCCGCGGCTTGAGATCAGGAAGGGAACCGCGATGATCTCGCCGCCCTTGTGGCTGTAATCATGCCAAAGGATCTGTTCCCTGCCCCCCAGGTCAAGAACTCCGTCCTGGTGCTGTCCGAGTCCGTAATACCGTTCGCCTTCGGGAGCGGAGAAGACGGCTCTGATATGGAAGGTCTGCTCGCCGAGCACTTCGGCGGGCTCCAGGGAGCATTCCAGAAGGGAAAGAAGCTCTTTTCCTTCCGGACCGCTGAAAAGTATGGTTCCGGTATCTTTGTTCAGGAAGAAATGAAGCTCCGGAAGGTCTCCCGTAAAAGAGTCTCCGGTTTCCTTCAAAAGCATGGGAATCTCGCTGTCCGGTCCGGCGGAAATTCCCCAGGGAGCATCCGAAAGACAGGCTTCTCCGCCGTTTCCGGCCGGATCAAAGATATAGCGGAGAATGTTCGGCCCATAAGGAATGATGTGAATCATTCCCCGGGCGCATTTGACTGACAGAGCATTTCCGTCAGCGCTGCAGGCGGTTATTTTTTCCGGTCTGATCATGGTTTTCCTCTTTTCTGCGCGGCACATAAGGAAGGGACGGATCTGCGTCTGCCGCGCGGCCGCAGATCTTCTGGACGCAGGACGACGGAAAAGGAATCAGCCTTTTACTGCGCTGTCGATGGTTCCCTGAATGAAATACTTCTGAAGAAATACATACAGAATGATCAGCGGGAAAATTGCCACGCAGGCAGCGGCGGCAGCTCCATTGAGATCCTTGCCGCTCGTCGAGAAATACTGGGAGATCATCAGCGTCAGGGTATACATTTTGGGTTTCTGCAGGATATACAGACTGTATGCATATTCATTCCAGATGGATACCCCGTTCAGGATGATGACAGTAACGGTTACGGGCTTCAGCTGGGGCAGTATGATGTAGAAAAATGTTTTTATCACGCCGCAGCCGTCGATGGCGCTTGCCTCATCCAGGGAGGAAGGGATTGCCGATATAAAATTGGAAAAAAGATAAATGGTCATGGGAAGCCCGAACGCAGCCGATACCAGTATGATTCCCCACAGCTGGGAAATGCCGTGAATGGACACCAGAAGGGAATATACGCCGACCAGTATGCTTAACGACGGGATCATCATAACTCCGATTATAACACCTTTTACCCTGCTGTTCCATTTGCTTTTGTTTCTGGAAAGGGGGTACGCGGCCAGGCCTCCGGCGACGATTTCGATCAGCAATACAAAAATAGTGACGATAACCGTATTTTTCAGCGCCGTAGGAATGTTTCCGGATTCAAAAACCTCGATAAAATTCTGCGTATAGATTTCCTGCGGCAGAGAAAGGAAGGACGAGGAATCCGACATGCTTTTGAACGCCATGACGATCAGCACATACATGGGAAGTACGTGGAAGATGATAATGGCGAGTCCGAGCAGATATTTCCACCAGTCTCTCTTGAATTCTTTTTTCATCCCATGTCCACCTCTTTTCTGTTGAAGTAAGTCGTAAACAGATTGGATACCAGCATGATAAACAGGAAGGTGAAAATTCCGACAGCAGCGGAATAGCCGGCGTTCTGAGCGTTAAAATACTGGTTGCTCACATAGGAGGCGAGGGAGTGGGTGGAAAATCCCGGTCCGCCTTCAGAAAGTGAGATAATGATGTCATACAGCTTCAGGCCGCCGATCAGGTTCAGCACTACTGCTGAGGAAATGGAAGGAAGCAGGAGCGGCAGGGTGATTCGGCAGAAGCGCTGCCATGGACTTGCCCCGTCTATTTCCGCGGCTTCCAGATACATTTTTGGGATATTCTGAAGGCCTGCCATGTAGATTACCATGGAAATACCCACATACTGCCAGGAGTTCATCAGCGTGATGATGATTACGCCCCTGTTGCCGTTTGCCATCCAGTCGATCGGTTCCTTTCCAAACAGACCGATGATTTCGTTAAAAATACCGCCGTTATACTGAACGAAAAAGTATATGATGTATCCCATGATCAGACTGGATATCATGACCGGCATATAAATAAACGTACGCACAATGGAGTGGCCGCGGAATCTGGTATTGAGAAAAACCGCGTAGGCCAGACCGAGAAGATTTTGGAGCAGGGTGCTTCCAAAGCCATAAATGATGGTATTCCTGAAGGCTGTCCTGAAATTGGGATCCTGAAACAGCTTCAGATAATTTCTCCAGCCGATGTACTTATAATCCTGAGAATAGCCGTTCCACTGCGTGAAAGAGATCCGGATCGCTTCCAGCAGAGGCCCCAGAACAAAAAACAGGATCAGAAGCAATGCCGGTATGTAGAAAAAATTCATTCGGTGATTTCTTTTCTTCATAGATTCGCCTCCACAACGAAATGCCGTGCACTCTGAAGTCCTTTATGAGCCGGGAAAACGGGACGCCGGTACACCAGCGTCCCGTCCCGCAGATTTTTTTACTGGTTGATCTTTTCCTGATAAGCAAGCTTGACGGATTCTACGCAGCGTTCCACGCCCTGGCCGGGATTCATGAAGATCTCATTGCCGGATACGCCGAGATCATTCCACATGCCGCTGGGAAGATAGGCTCTGTCAAAATAGCTGATGAAAACCAGATCGTCGCCGAAATTATCCATCATGGTATTAAACTCTATGGTCACATACTCATCATCGTTGCTGACGCCTTCCATGGCCGGGATCTTTCCGTTGATGGTTGCCACCTGTACGGAAATCTCATCGCTGGCCAGATAGGACAGGAGCTGCTTGCACTCATCCGGATATTCCGTATCCTTCCACATACCGTAGCAGGTTCCTTCGCCGGAGCTGACATATACCTTGCCGCCCTCGTTGGGAGAAGGAATGGCCATGATCCCGAGACGGGCATCAGGATTATAGGCAAGAGCCTGAGTGATGGTGTGGTTGCCGCTGATGACGATCGCGCCGTCTCCGTTCGCAAGAGCCTGAAGGGCGGCGTCATCGCTTGCAGTCAGGATATCCGTGTTGAAATATCCCTTCTGCTGCCATTCATCCAGCATCTGTGCAATGGGAGTCCAGTAGGTATCCCAGTCAAATGTACCGTCAAGCAGCGCCTGCGCCTGGTTGTCGGCGACATCCTCGTTGGTAAGGAAGCCGGGAGCGGTTACCTCAAACAGATTGGCGATGTTGTCAACCTTTTTGCCGCCCACATAAACCGGAACCTTTCCGGTTGCCAGGATCTTCTCGCAGGCCTCTTCAAAATCATCCCAGGTATAGATCTGAGACGCATCTACGCCGGCCGCGTCAAAAAGATCCTTGTTATAGCAGATGGACGCCGGATCGATGGAAAGCGGAGCCACGTATATGTTGCCTTCCGGATCCGTTACCGTCGTCTTGATGGACTCCTTGATCTTTCCGATCCATTCCTGGTCGTTCAGAGGAAGAAGATACTCGGCGTAACGGGTTGTGCTCCATCCATGAGTCTCCCACAGGTCGGGCAGGTCGCCGGAAGCCATCCGCGTCTTCATAACGCTGTCATAATCATCTCCCGGAGCGATTAGTTCAATGCCAATACCGGTTTCAGCAGTGAAATCGTCCATGAGCGCCTGAAGAGCGTCAAGCTGGTCTCCGGTAAATCCAGTTTCGACTTCGAGTACTACGTCGGATGCGGGATGTGCAGCTTCTGCAGAAGCGTTTTCATCATCTGCGGCCTCGGAAGCCGGAGCTGCAGATGCACCGTCTGCTTCTGAGGCCGGTGTCTGCTGTGTTTCAGCAGTGGAAGAGCAGCCTCCAAGCAGACTGACCGACATGACTGCCGTGCATAAGAGCGCCATCAGTTTTTTCTTTTTCATCCCTTTTACCTCTCTTTCTTCTTTTTTGAAAGCCTTTTGGTAAATTCAGTATAGCATCTTAAATATAGTGGGGAAGGTATCTATTTTTGTGAAAAATGTATCTTTTTTTAAAAAAAATTATATTTTTATATTTGAATTGACAAAATAAAACGTGGCAAATATAATGTCTATTGACATTTTGGACAGTTTTGGGAGGCGTATATGAAATTTGGTTTTTTTCAACGGGAAAGCAGTTCCATGAAAACGATGTCCGTACGCATTTTTGTAATATCATTTC
>DXDD01000126.1 GCA_019115665.1 Candidatus Eisenbergiella pullistercoris
GACTGGCGCAGGAACCAGTTGTCGGCCTTGTTTCCCGCCAGACGGGTACAGTGGATGCGGGACTGCTGGCCCGCGCCGATGCCGATGGCCTGTCCGTCCTTCACATAGCAGACGGAATTGGACTGGGTATATTTCAGGGTGATCAGGGCGATCTTCATGTCAATGAGCGCCGCTTCCGGAATGTCCTGATTTTCCGTCACCACGTTGGAAAGCAGCTTTTCATCCACACACAGCTCGTTTCTTCCCTGTTCGAAGGTAACGCCGTACACCTGCTTTCTCTCGATCTCGGCAGGACGGTAATCCGGATCGATCTGGATCACGTTGTAGTTCCCTTTTTTCTTCTGCTTCAGGATCTCCAGCGCCTCGGGGGTGTAGCCGGGGGCAATCACGCCGTCGGAAACCTCTCTTTTAATGAGCCTTGCCGTATCCACGTCGCAGACATCGGAGAGGGAAATAAAATCTCCGAAGGAGGACATGCGGTCCGCGCCGCGCGCCCTCGCATAGGCGCAGGCCAGGGGCGAAAGCTCTCCCAGATCGTCCACCCAGTAGATCTTCGCCAGCGTCTCCGGAAGGGGAAGCCCCACTGCGGCGCCCGCCGGGGAAACATGCTTGAAGGAGGTCGCCGCCGGAAGTCCCGTGGCTTCCTTCAGCTCCTTTACCAGCTGCCAGCCGTTTAAAGCGTCCAGAAAATTGATGTAGCCGGGCTTTCCGTTCAGTACGGTAACAGGAAGCTCGCTCCCGTCCTCCATGAAGATGCGGGAAGGCTTCTGATTGGGGTTGCATCCGTATTTCAGCTGAATCTCATTCATCGTTTTGTCCTTTCTTCTCTTACCTTTTCTTTTTCGCCGCGCCCGCCGGCGCATTCCATCCGTCGCCGGCACATTCCGTCTGCCGCAGGCGTCTCCCGGGTTCTTCGATTCCTGCCGGAAACGCCGGTTCGGATTTAATGATTCTTGTTTACGATCCGGCTTTCCCAGGTACCGCTCTCAATGTCGATATAACGCACAAACAGGGAAACCTTATTTTCTTCGTTCAGGCTCTCCCATACCAGCTGCGTGAACGCGCCGATATCTCCGGATATCTCCACCGGCTTAGGCTCTCCCTCAAAGCTGGGAAGGGGATTCCCGTCATGCATGTAGGTGTGGAGGAACCGTCCCGTGCCGGGGGCCGGATTCTCATAGGCATAGGTAAAGCGCAGGCAGGAATCCGGGCAGCCTCCGTCGCTCTTTAAGATGGACATGGCAAAATTATAGCCTCCGCGCTCGATATGCATGATGCCGGAAATCCGGGGCGTATAGTTCGGGCCGTCCGGCTCAAACTCTCTGGTCCGCAGGCTCTGCTCAAAGGTGAGCTGCTTGTCCATTCCCTCGTAAATGGTGTCGGTCTGGTCGCCGTTGGTGACAATGGTCTTGTTTCCAAGCACACGAACCGGCGCGTAGATGATCAGGCTGGGGTCCTCCAGCTTCGCCTCGTCAAAAGCCTGCGTGCGGATTCCGTCCCCGTCCTCCACAAACACCCGGTTCCGGCTGTTCGCGCTTCTTCCCATAATGAAATAGGCCGCCACAGCCTTCTTTCCGTCAGGCGTCCTTCCCAGGACGATTCCCCTGCCAGGATAGGCGTTGCTCTTCAGTTCCTCTTCCAGTGATAACAGCTTCATTACAACTCCTTCCTGCCGCCGTACGGCGGCATTAAAATCATGAGGAATTGGACGCCAGTCCAATTCCCAGGAGAAAACCGCAGGGTTTTCTCCGCTGCTCCTTCCTGCCGCCGTACGGCGGCACTCAAATAAAAATACCGCCTGGCTACTCTTTATCTGCGGGTACCCAGGCGGCCGGTTTCCTTCATACATACTCCCTGTGGTGCTCCACTGATCCGCCAGTCGTATGTACTGCTTTAAGGGACGAAGCGCAGCGCCCGCCCGTTTCTATCTGTAGTATATCCCATCCTGATTTTTCTGACAAGCGGTTTTTCAGGAAATCCCATTTTTTCTGGACACCTTCGGGCCGGATTGTTTATAATGAGGTTGAACATCCTTGCTGAATTTTGACGACATGCGCGCGGACAGATTCCCGCGCGGCGCGAGCCTCAGCAACGTTTCGGCATGGGGGTAAAAATGACCAGAGTACGAAGCCTTTTCAAAAACGATCTTTTTTATGAGCTGCTGTTTTTTGCGTTTGCCTTTCTGTGCATGGCGGCCTTCATCTTCATACAGCCTTTCGGCGAGGGACCGGACGAGATCAACCGTTTCCGGGTCGTCTGGTATATCGCGCAGACCGGACGGCTTCCCCGGGGAGACGACCCGGCCGTGCTGATCCCCGGCTACGGCGGCTCCTACGCCTTTCAGCCCATGCTGACCTACATCCTGCAGGGATATCTGCTGTGGGCGCTGCGGCATTTTACGGATCGGTTCGATCTTTTGCTGATCTGGGCGCGCATGGTGAACGCGGCCTTCGGGCTGGGCGCGGCCTTTTACGCAAGAAAGCTGTCCCGAATGCTCTTTCCGGACCGGCTTTCCCAGTGGATCTTTTCCTGTCTCGCCGTTTTCCTGCCCCAGAGCATCTTCATCCATACCTATGTGAATACGGATTCCTGCGCCATTTTTTCTGTGATGATGATGTTCGCGGAGACCCTGGAAGGGATCCGAAACGGCTTCCGGCGGCCTGTCTGCGTGCGGCTTGCCATCGGCGTCGTCCTCTGCGCCCTTTCCTATTATAATGCCTACGGCGCGGTGCTCGCGGTCATTCTCCTGTTCGTTTCCGGCTTTGTCTCCCGGGTGCCTGCCGGCTCCCTTCTTCCGGACGGGACCGCTTTCCCCAGGGAACGGCTGCATGCGGACTGGCTTTCCCTGCTGCGAAAGGGGCTGTTTATCAGCGGGATCGTCTTTCTGGGCGCAGGCTGGTGGTTTATCCGGAACGCCGTCCTTTACCAGGGGGATTTTCTCGGGATCGCGGCCAGAAACGCCTGCGTGGCCAAAACCTGTCTGCCGGAATATCATCCGCTGCTTCGCGCCACCTGCAGGGAGCTTGGCATGAGCATTTGGGAAATGGTATTCGGCACCGATTTTTTCATCCTGCTGTGCCGCAGCTTCGTCGCCATGTTCGGCCCCATGAGCCTGCCCACCCACTATTATATTTACAATTGCTATTATTTCGTCTTTGCCGCCGGTCTGGCAGCTGCCGTCCTTCCGGTCGGAGAGGATCTGTACCTGACCTGGCAGGACAGGGGACGCCGCTTCTTTACCAACGCGGTAATGGTTTTTGCCTGCGCGGTCCCCATTGTTCTGTGCGTGATCTATTCCTATACCTGGGATTTTCAGCCGCAGGGAAGGTATCTGCTCCCCATGCTCCCCGCCTTTATGTATCTGGTAACGCTGGGGGAGAAAAAAGCGGTCTTCCTGCTGCAGGAACTTGCCGACCGGCTGAAGCGGCCCCGGCTGTCCGCCCTCCTGCCCGTCATCATGGGCGGTCTGTTTCTGTTCTTTATCATCGCCGCTCTGGCTTATTCCGTCTTCCGGGTGATGATCCCATATTACCTGTAGCTCCGGCCGGCGAATGCGGCGGTCTGAACGCCCCGCAGTCCGCCGGAGCGTCCTGCGTCCTGTCGGGGCCTGCGGCGGTCTGCCGGAGCATCCTGCGGCCGGCCCTCCGCTCCGGGATCTGTCCCGGGCGCACTCACTGCGCCGCCTGCTGCACCTCTCCCTGCGCAAGGATCCCGTCCGCCTGCGCCTGCGTGATATAATCCTGCTCCACCAGGCATTCCAAAACCGTTTTCTGCCGCATGGCTGCCAGCTCCGGGCTGTTGGTGAGGGAGTAAACGGAAGGCGCGTTGGGGATCCCCGCCAGCAGAGTGCTCTCGTAATCCGTCATCTGAGACGGCTCCTTCCCGAAATAGCCCTCCGCCGCATCGTAAACGCAGTAGTAGCCGCTCCCGAAATAAATGGTATTCAGATACAGCTCCAGGATCTCGTCCTTGCTGTAATCCCTCTCCAGCTCAAAGGCCACGAACAGCTCCGCCGCCTTTCTTAAAAACTTTTTTTCCTGGGTAAAATACATATTCTTGGCAAGCTGCTGGGTGATGGTGCTTCCGCCCTCCGCCAGCTCCCCTTCCCGCAGATTAATGAAAAACGCTCTCGCGGTGGAAATGATATCAAAGCCGCCGTGCTGATAAAAGCGGCTGTCCTCCACGGCGACCACCGCCTCCTTATAGATCTGCGGCAGATCGTCCAGCGCGGTATAATGGGGATTGGCGCGGATCTCCGCCACTTTTTCAGACAGGGGAACCTCCTGCGTCACCTGTCTGTAAATCTGATAGCCGTTAAAAAGCAGACGGCCGCCCAGAACAGCCGCCGCCGCAAAAAGAACGAGTATGGTAAAAAGAACCAGTTTCTTTAAAAAACGCATCTTGCTTCCTCTTCTATTATTCCCGCAGGATCCCGGCCGCGAACAGCTTCTCAGACCGATACCGGGAAAATCATCGCTGCCCGATCAGTGTATCACAAAGGGGCGGTCCCGGCAAGGGGGCGGAAGAAAGCAGCAGCTGTTTGGTGTAAGAAAGCCGCGGCTGTCCAGCCTCTCTCCTTCTTCCCGCTTGCGCCTCCTCTGCCTGCATGCTAAGATAAGGAGATCAAATAACCGGCAAGAAAGGAACTGAAATGAAACTTCTTCTCACAAGACACGGGGAAACAGACTGGAATCTGCAGAGACGGATCCAGGGAAGCACGGACACAGACCTGAATGAAAACGGACGCCGCCAGGCCCTGCAGCTTTCTGAAAACCTGCTCCCTTCCGAAAACCGTCCTCACATCATCTATACCAGCGGCATGAAGCGGGCCAGGGAAACGGCCCGGATCGTCTCTGAAAGGCTTGGGGTTCCCTGCCTCGTCCATCCCGGGCTGGAGGAAATGAATTTCGGTCTCTGGGAGGGCCTTACCTGGGAACAGGTGGAAGAACGCTATCCTGAGCCCTATCAGACCTGGATCGCCGACCGAAGATACTTCTGTCCGCCGGAAGGGGAATCCTATCAGGAACTCCTGGAACGGACGGTTCCTGCCCTGCAGGACATTGTCAGGGCGGAGGGCGGCAGCGGTTCTGACAGCAGAATCCTCCTCGTTACCCACAGCTCCGTCCTCATATCCCTCCTCTCCTACCTGAACCGGACGCCCTTTGAGGAAATGGTGAAAAGATATAAAGCGCCCAACGCCCAGGTGGTGGAGCTGGATGCCAAATGGCTGGAAGAATGACCTGCACCGCTTCCAGCCGTTCCAGCCAGAAGCCGGCATTCTCTTTTTGCAGGGCTTCTGTCAGTTTCAAAAGGATCATTTGCTTTTTTTGCAGGATTTCCTTCTTTTCTGATATTTTCATTCCAATCTCCATTCCGGAGCGCAGCGACGGGGCGAATAGAAATCGCGAATGCGATTTCTATTCTGCCATCAGGGCTATTTGTGACGCTCCGGCACAGTCAAAAGCTTCCGCTTCTTCCAGCAGGCTGTCCAGACTCTCCACGTGGTTATACAGGGAAGCTGTTTTTACATTCAGCCGCTTTGCCAGCTCCCCCCATGGAAAAATCATCCAGCCCCTTTTCCTCGATCAGCGCTGCCGCCTCCTGCACAACACGTTACTTTCTCTCTTCTATCATACTGATCTGCTTTTTTCTGCGGTATTCCACAGGCGTTGCGCCAAATTTTTCTTTAAAGAGCTTCGTGAAATGCTGGCTCTTCCGATAACCGGTCAGATACATGATCTCATTCACCTTCAGATCTGTCTGTTCCAGAAGCTCCGCCGCTTTC
>DXDD01000013.1 GCA_019115665.1 Candidatus Eisenbergiella pullistercoris
CTGACAAATCTGCCGGGGGCGCCGTCCAGCCCGGCGGGAGAGGGCTTTGCCTGGGAAGGCGTCAGACAGATGGCCGGCCCTCCGGCGGGGGGAACCTTTGCGGCAGGTCTTTTTGAGGACGGAACCGTCAGGCTGCTGCTGGCCGACTGGTATGAAGAGCAATGGGAGGATCCGGGGAAGGCGGAAAGCTGGACGGGAATCCGGCAGATCGCATGTACGGGAAGCAGCATTGCGGGCCTGCATGAAGACGGAACCGTGCAGGGAGTAACGCTTAACGGAGAAGAGCTTCGTCGGTTTGAAGACTGGACCGATATTTCCGCGATTTTTTCCGGGCCGGATGTGGGCGCGATCCGAAAGGACGGAACCGCCGTAATTGACCGGCCGGAGGACAACGAATACGGCCAGAAAAACGTAAGCGGCTGGGAGAACCTGACCCAGCTTGCCCTGGGCGAGCGTCATACGGTGGGGTTATGCGCGGACGGCACTGTGGTTGCCGTCGGAAGCAACGCTTCCGGACAGTGCGACGTGCAGGACTGGACGGATATTGTTTTCGTAGCGGCAGGCAATGAATGCACCCTTGGCATTCGTGCGGATGGAAGCCTTGCCGTCGCGGGCGTGGTTGGATGGTAACGGCGTACAGCCGTATCACCATCGGGGAATAAAGGCATGGAGGACAGGGAAGATGCTTTTTTCAGTTCCAATCAGAAATTACAGAAAAAAAGAAAAGAACGCGGAAAAAATCAGACAAATTCACCGCAGGGAAGGTACCTCCTTCGGGCCGGGCCTGCGGCTCCTTTCGGCCCTTCTGTGCATGACACTGCTCGCCGGATTTTCTCCGGTACAATCTGCGGCTTCTGGAACCGCCTCCGGGCTATCCGGAACCGCTTTCGTGGCATCCGGAGCTGCCTTCGGTATACATCAAACCGCCTCCGGAGCCCCGGAGGAAACAGGCGACGGCCAGCCGGTGACGCTGACCGATCTGGGCGAGCTGGACGTTCCGGAAACCTGGCCGGCAAAAGGCGCGCTGTGCCTGCAGGTGGCTCGTTCCAAAAGCATCGGAGCGGACGGAGGGACCAGTTATCTTTATGAGGAAGCCTTCCTTCCGGTAGTGGTGGCGGAGGATCACAGCGTGTACGGGGAGCTGGACACCCTGGCCGGGCTGCTTGGCATGAATGTGCAGTATTTTGACAGCACCGCTCTCGTCTCCTTTTTTGAAACGGATATATACCTGACGCCGGGAGATCTCCAGGCCGGATATACCACGCCCCTGTTCAGCGTTATGGCTGAGATGGGACGCGCTCCCGTCCTGCTGGATCAAATGTGGTATGTTCCGCTGGACGAGTTTTTGAGCCTGACCGGGACGATCCAGAAATACGGGGAGACAAACTGGCTCGGCAAACAGCAGCTCGCCCTGATCCCGCCCCAGAGGACGGTGCTGGACGACATCGGCGCTTTTTACCGGGACGCCTATTCCCGATACGCGTTCAGTTATGTGAAGGATTTGGGCTACACCGAAGAGCAGGCGGCGGAGCTTGCCGGACAGGCCTCCGTGATCCGGTATGTGGAGGGCGTCGGTTCCCTCGACCTGAAAACCTGGCTCGCCATCGCCTTCGGCGGATACGACGCCATCCGGTACTATGAAAGCGGCTGCGCGGAAACCTTTCTGAACTGTCTGCTTCAGGAAAACGAGGAAATCGCCGTAAAACGTCTGGAGGACAGCAAACAGACCCTGGATTATATGGGCTGCATGCTGGACATCTGTACCTCTGCCATGAAAAAGGCCGGGACTTCCGGAGCCGGAAGCACGGCGTCCGCAGCAGACCTACAGGCAGCAGCCGGAGCAGCGTCCGCGGCGGGCACGCAGGCGGCAGCCGGAACCGCAGACCTGCAGGCGGCCCTGGCGGAAGCGAAAACGACGCTTTCCTCGCAGGGAGCAGGGAGCTATGCGGGAGATTTCGGCCGCTATATCACCGCTTATCAGAACACGGCGACGGCGTTTTCCCACCTCCTTACCCTGGCCGCTCTGGGACTGACCTTTGGAAATGCGGACGCGCAGATGGCGGAGGCCGCGGAAGACTTTTATGAAAACAGGAACCTTCTTTCCGAAAGGACGATGCGGGAGGATCAGTACCGGACGGTGCAAAGGAAGATCCGCCAGTTTTCCGGCCCGGCCTCCAAAGCAGCCGTGGATCAATTCATTCTGGACAACGGAGCGCGCCTGTTTCTGGATGTGGCGGCTATCGCGGAATACGGCGCGTCCAAGACCGCAGCGGGCGGCTCCGCCCTCTGGAGCGCGTCGGCCAGACTGGTGGGCGGGGAGTGGATCGACGCGTCGGAGAGCTTTCTGGTGGGGATGTTCGGCATGCAGTATGAAGCGGATGCCGTGGCGCTTGCCGGACAGGAGCTGGACCGCATGCTTTCGGAGCAGAATACCGCTCTGGGAGAAGCGCAGGAGAAGGAGCTTCGGAACCTGTTTTTCCACGCCGCGAAGGCCTGCCTGGTGACCCGTACCTACGGCTGCGCGGGCTGCCCCGCCATTCTGGAAAAATATCCGCAGCTGCAGACGAAGCAGAACGCGATCAACGAAGAGCTTTCTTCCATCGCCGCCCGCGTCTCCAATCCGGCGGTTCCCTTCGGACGGCTCCCCGGACAGCTCCTTTCCGCCGGGCCGTACCGGCAGGAGCATTACAAAAACGTGCTTTACAATTTCTGCGGCCTGCGGGGACAGATCCTGGACTGGAAGAACGAACGCCCCGCGAAAAACGTGCGCGTGGAGGTGGTGGGAAAAAGCGGCAAGGTGCTGGCGGAATTTGTTACCGATAAAAACGGCCGGTTTGAGGCGGAATTTGCCCTGGAAGAGATTAACGTCTGGGAGCAGACGCCTCTGGTACAGGAGCTCACCCTGCATCTGTATTATAAAAGGAATCCCGTGGTGCTGGAGGACATCCAGGCCGACTATTTTCACAGCTATGAAGTGAACGGCCTGCATGTGGGCCGCAAAACTGTGGAGACTCTGGCTTATGTGCTCGGCGCGTCCACACAGGACGGACAGACCGCGGTAGAGATTCTCCGCTTTGAACTGGACGAAGCGGCGATAGGCTTTGACGCGCCGGACGGCTTCGGCGGAAGCTATCCCGCCTACGTGGCCCTGCCCGGACAGCTTCATACCGCGTCCGATGCGGAAACCGTCCTGCTGAAGGAAGGGGTGGAGCTGGAAACCCTGTACGGACGGCTGATCCCGGAGGGAAGCATGCTGCGCGGGATGCTGGACTACGCAAACGAAGCGGACGGAATCGGCGGGAGCGGAGTGACCCAGGCCAGTCTTTCCGACGCGCAGGCGATCCAGGAATATGTGGACGCTTACTATGAGGTCAACGGTCAGTACCC
>DXDD01000127.1 GCA_019115665.1 Candidatus Eisenbergiella pullistercoris
GCTGTAATCCTGGATGGCGGCGTAGAAGGCCTTGAAGGAGTAGATCGTCTGCTGGAACATCTTTACCACCGGAATGCCCCGGACATACTCCACCGCCTCGCCGCTCATGCGCTCGATCTCCTGTTGATAGCGGTGGAAGAAGCCGGCGTTTTTGCCGCCCATCATCAGGCACATGGACAGCAGAGACAGCGCCATGGTGAGCAGGCACAAAAGGCCCATCTGCCAGTCAAAGAGGAACAGCACCACGATGGCTGCGATGGGCGTCACCGCCGTGGCGGCCAGGTCGGGGAGCTTGTGGGCCAGCAGATCCTCGGTGAGCCCGGCGTTGTCGTCGATGAGCTTGCGCAGCCGCCCCGACTGATTCCCGGTGAAAAAGCCCAGGGGGAGCTTCAGTACATGGGCCATGGCGGCGCGCCGGATGTTCCGGGCGGTGCGGAAGGCCGCGATGTGGGTGGACATGAGGGCGGCAAAGTACAGCAGGATACTGCCGGCGGCAGTCCACACCGCCATCCAGCCAAAACGGCCCAGATCTCCGGCCCCGTCCAGACCGGGCCAGGCGGACAGCACGCTTCTGGCCACCAGCCAGACACACAGATACGGCGCCAGCCCCAGCACCGCCGACAGGGCGGACAGGATACAGCCCAGGATCGTCAGGTTCTTATGCCCGCCCGCATAGCTTAGGATGCGGGCCAGGCTGCCTGGTTTTGTTTGCTTCATGAAAAAACCTCCTTTCAAAAGTTAGTTATCGCTAACCTGAATCCAAAAAAAGAAAAGCCAAAAGCTCAGCCCGCCAGTGTGGACACTGTCCGCCTACGCGGGCCGTGTCTGCGCGCAGCGGGCTGCATCCCCTCGAAAAAGCGGCGCGGCTGCTTTTTCGAAGCGAAACTACGCCCCCATCAATTTCAGCCACCCGGCGGTGTAGAAGTCCCGGAGCTGATCCACATCCCGCAGAGCCTGCTCCCGGGGCATATCGTGGACCACGATCTCGAAGATGCCGCTCATCATCCCGCTGGCGATGATGTGGCACAGAGACTGGCTCAGTTCCGGGATGTCCCGGCCCAGGCGGCGGAGCACCTCCATGTATTGGAGGGTGTACTCTACCTCCACCTCCACCATGTTGTGGACGAAGTGCTCATAGCTGGTACCCTCCGCGCAGGTGAGGAGCAGCTTCACCGGCTCCCGGTGCTGGCAGATGTAGTCCACCATCCAGCGGACGCAGTGGGAGGACTCCACCCCCATGTGCTCCGGCTGCTGCTCCTCGGGCAGCTCGGCAAAGGAGGTCTGGGCCTCCATGAACCTGCCCATGAGGGCGGCGGCGTGGGGCTCCACCAGGGCGTTGAACAGGGCCTCCTTACTGGAAAAATAGCCGTAGAAGGCCCCGGTGGTCACCCCGGCGTTCTTTACGATCTGCCGCAGGGAGGCTCCCTGAAACCCTTTGTCCAGGAACTCTGTCAGTGCGGCCTCCTGGATCTTTTCCAGAGTAGCGGTGGATTTTTCTTCCATGGAAAGCCCTCCTTATAACATCGTTATATAACACTGTTATAATATGACTGGCGGGAGTATTTGTCAAGGGGTGGATTGAAAAAAAGAATCCCGCCCGGTTATTCTGTTTTTGACAGGGGCAGGGCGCTCATGCTATGAAGGCTCACGCCCAGAGTGGACAGGTTGTGGAGCATGGCGGAGGCGGCCGGGGGCAGCACGCCCGCCGCACCCAGGCCGATCAGCGCCCCGTTGAAGCCGATGACAAAGCGGTAGTTGTTCTGGATACGCCCCATCAGGGCCACGGCCAGCTGCCGCAGGCGCACCAGCTCCCACAGGCTGTCCGCGGCGATGGTGATGTCGGCGATCTCTCTTGCGATAGCCGCCCCGTCGCTGATGGCGATGCCGGCGTCCGCCTCAGACAGGGCCGGGGAGTCGTTGATGCCGTCCCCCACCATGAGGACGGTATGCCCCTCCCGCCGCAGAGCGGCCACATAGTCCGCTTTGTCCGCCGGGAGCACTCCGGCCTGAAAACCGTCTACCCCCACCTCTTCGGCAATGGCGGCGGCGGTACGGGGGCTGTCCCCGGTGAGCATGACGGCGTTCTGAATCCCCAGGCCCCGCAGGGTGGAGAGTACCTGACGCGCCTCCTCCCGCAGGGGGTCAAAGATGCACAGCACGGCGGCAAGCACCCCGTCGATGGCCAGATAGAGCTGAGAGTACTCCGGAGGCAGGGTGTCGAACTTTTCCTGTTCCCCCTCAGGGATAGTCGCCTTCTCATCCTCGAAGATGAAGTGAGCGCTGCCGATACGCACCTGCTCCCCGTCCACCGAACTGGCGATGCCGTGAGCCACCAGGTATTCCACTTTCGCGTGGCGCTCCTCGTGGCGCAGGCCCCGGCGGCGGGCCTCCTCCACCACGGCATTGGCCATGGAGTGAGGGAAGTGCTCCTCCAGGCAGGCGGCCAGGCGGAGCATTTCCGCCTCCTCCTTACCGCCAAAGGGGATGACCTTTGCCACCCGGGGACAGGCGTGGGTGAGGGTGCCGGTCTTGTCAAAGACGATGGTGTCCGCTTTGGCCACCGCTTCCAGGAACCTGCCCCCCTTCACGGTGATGTGCTCCCGTCCCGCCTCCCGCATGGCGGAGAGCACCGCCAGGGGCATGGCCAGCTTCAGGGCGCAGGAGAAGTCCACCATGAGCACCGACAGGGCACGGGATACGTTTCGTGTCAGGGCCAGGCTCAGGAGACTCCCGGCGAAGGTATAGGGCACCAGCCTGTCCGCCAGACCGGAGGCCCTGGCCTCGGCAGCGGACTTCATCTGCTCGGACCGCTGAATCATCTCCACGATCTGGTCGTACCGGCCCTGTCCGGTGGCCTGCTTCACCTCCAGAACGCACTCGCCCTCCTCCACCACGGTGCCGGCGTATACCGCGCCGCCGGGGTGCCTGGCCACGGGGACGGATTCGCCGGTGAGGGAGGCCTGGTTGACGGTGACCTCTCCCTCCGCCACCACGCCGTCCAGGGGGATGACGCCCCCCGCACGGACCAGAACCCGGTCGCCGGGCTTTACCTGCCCGATGGGAACCAGCGCCTCGCCGGCCTGCGTTTTCAGCCATACCCGGTCCACATGGAGAGACAGACTCTCCGCCAGGTCCGCCACGGACTTCTTCCGCGTCCAGTCCTCCAGCAGCTCCCCGATCTCCAGCAGGAACATCACCATGCCGGCGGTGCCGAAGTCCCGGCGGCCCACGGAAATGCCAATGGACAGAGCATCCAGCAGCTCCACCCTGATCCGCCGCCGGCCCAGACATCGGAGCCCCCTGCGGAGGAAGGGAACCATGTGCCAGACCACCCGGGCCGCCCGCAGGGGGGCGGGCAGAAACAGGGCGGCCGCCCCCTTCATCAGCACCTTGCCTGTCAGCTTTTCCTGGAATTCCCGGTTCAGCGCCCGGGTGCTGCGGCCGGGCAGGGTGACTGTTTCCTCCGCTCCGGCCCATGTGAAGCCGCTCAGGGCGGCAAGGACAGTATCCCGCTCCCCCGCATAGGTCACGATGACGCAGCGGGTGCGCTCGTGGACCACTGCCTCCTTTGTCCAGGGCTGACTTTTCAGCCAGGCCTCCAGCAGATCCGCCTGCCGGAGAGTCATGGTTTTCTGCCGGAGCCGCAGGCGCATCCGGCCCCGGCTCTCATGTACGATGGTCGCTCTCATAGTTGATCTCTCCTCATTCCGGAAAAAGGGAGCCGTTCTCCGGCTCCCTTCCGTAATTTCTCAGGCCTCCTGGCCCTCCACCCGGGCCTCGGCCTCTTGGGCGGAGCGGGCCTCGTTGATGTCCCTGGCGGCGGCCAGGATGTCGGCGGCGTTCTCCTGAATATCGGTAACTGTCTCCATCACGCTGTCCTTGATCCGCAGGCCGGCGGCAGTGATGTGGGTATAGGCCTTCTTCGCGTCCTTGCTGGCAAGCAGCTTCACGCCGGCGGAGCCGAACAGGGCGCCGCCCACAAAGCAGGCCAGTCTGACATAGTGCTTCATCATAGGGGATTCTTCCTTTCTGCTGCAATGTACTTATTTGCGTTTGTAGCCCGTGATCATCACCATGACCATGCAGATCACGGCGCCCCAGGCCCAGAAGCGATGTTGTTTCATTGAGATTACCTCCTGTTGGGAAACAAGCTCGTCTCTTTGCATATTGAAAAATTATAGCAGAGGAAGAACCTCATGTATCACCAAACCGGACGGGGTTGTGCCGGTTCAGACATTTTTCCGGAACCGGGCCGGCGTCACGCCGTACTGTCGCCGGAAAGCGGCGGTAAACTGGCTGGCGCTGCCGTATCCCACCGACTGGGCCACCCCCAGCACGCTGAGAGAAGAATTCCGCAGCAGCTCCGCTGCCCGCTCCATCCGACGCTGCCGCAGCCAGGTGTGAACCGGCAGGCCATACCGGCGGCGAAAGCCCTCTTTGAAAGTGGTGGCAGAGAGACAGGACCGGCGGCTCAGGGCCGGGATGGTGAGGGGCTCGTCCAGGTGTGCCTCCATGTACCGGCGGGTCTCCGCCAGCGCCCGGGCAACCTCACGCTCCAGCGCCGGGGCCGTGTCCGCCGGCTGTTCCTCCGGGGCGGAGAGCAGGTAGAGCAGCTCCGCCGACTTCCACACGCACCAGCGGGCCCGCTCCTGCCGGGGCAGGCGGTCCAGGTCGGCAAAGGCCGCCCGGCTCCAGTGAGTGGGGCCCTCCACGACGCAGCCGCCCCGGCTGTCCATCCAGCGCCGCACCTGCCTGGTGTCCAGAGAAAGGTTTCCCAGCAGGCTGCAGATGGTGTTCAGGCTTTCCCGGGCATTCCGGGCGTCCACCGCCACCAGGACGCCCTCCAGAGATGCGTCCGCACTGGCCCCGGTCAGGCCGGACACGTCGGTGATAAGAAGCACCTGCCGGGCTCCTGCTGTCAGAGTCGAGCCGTCCCGCCGGGTCAGGGTTACCGCTCCGGCCAGGCAGAACAGGGCCTCGAAGTGAAGGGGCTCCAGCCGGAGGGACACAGAAACCGGCCCCTCGCGCAGAGAAAACAGGCAGGCCCGTGCGCCGGGCATCACCTGGACCCAGCTCCCCCTGTCCGACAAAAATTCCGCCAGCATCCGTCCGCCTCCTCTCCATGGTTCGCCGCAGTTTCGTTCCTGTTCCGGGACAAGGTGACCTTCTTCACCCTTACGGATATGTATTGCAGGAGAACGGCGGACCGCTTTTAGTTAGCATTAACTAACCACGAGAGAATTATAGCGCTGCGCCTGCCCCTTGTCAAGGAACAGGCACAGCTCTCATTCCAGCGCCTGCATCTGCAGTCCGCTCCCTTCTCCGTAAGTTTCAGAAGTATGAAATAACCTTCTTTATTCCCATAATCCTGCGCATAATGACGCAGGCATCCGCCGTTTAAATCCCCATACGGATATTTTTTACCGTCTTCCTTTCGATCGTAAGATGCTCATAGACGCGGTCCCCGCCGTCTCCCGTGGGCGCCTGTGCCAGAAGGCCGACCTTGACCACCGGATCTACGGGAAGATGGAAATAGCGCATCATGTAGAAATGCTCTCCGTCGGCGGAATAATGGAAGGCAAAATCATTTCCAACCCTGCACATCTGAAGCCAGGCTGTGTTTCCTTCCAGATTGCATCCGTTGGCATCGTCAGAATCTCCCTTCGTGACAACGCTGACAGCGGCATGGGTTCCAAAGTCCGTATATTCAAAGCAGGCCTTGGCCCAGCACTCCAGATCCTTCATGACCATGATCGAAGCGGAGTCATATACGTTTTTAAAAGCGTGGGACACCTTCACCCGAAGGACAAAATCGCCTTCCATTTCCGTATAGTAAAAAGGCGCGTTGCTCAGAACCTCCGGAAGGAATCCATCCTCGCATTCATTGATCGCTCCCCGGAAAAAATCCGTTTTCGCAGGCGCGAAAATTGTAATTCTGTCTCCTTCTCTTGTAACCGTGCTTTCGTTGATCCATTGAAACTTCATTCTGCTTCCTCCTTTTACTGCCGCCTCGGGCGGCATTTCATTCTGAAAAGAACAGCGTCAGCTGTTCTTTGGCACGAACCATCGGTTCGTGCCGGCCTCAAATTTGTTTATGACCGCCTTGTAAATTCCCCGTTTCTGAGCCTGTTCAGGTATTTTTGTCTTACCCCTTTTCTGCTGACCAGAAGCCCGATGAGCAGCAGGCAGGGGAAAACGGTTCCTGCCAGGATTCCCATTTTCAGGTTGTCCCCCATCACGCCCGATACCATTCCGACTAACGTAGGGCCTGTGGAACAGCCCACATCGCCGGCCAGCGCCATCAGCGCGAACATGGCGGTTCCGCCTTTCGGCAGGGCCGCGGACGCTCTGCTGAAGGTTCCCGGCCACATGATCCCGACCGACAGCCCGCACGCCGCGCAGGCAATGAGGTTAAGTCCGGGAACGGGCAGAAGGGATATTCCCAGATACGAAAGGATGCACAGGCCGCTGCTGCAGATCATGAACCGCTCCAGATTGATCCGGTCTCCGTATTTTCCATAAAAAAGTCTGGATGTGCCCATCATGACCGCAAACGCCAGGGGACCGGCAAGATCTCCCGCCGTTTTGGAAATCCCGAGCCCTTTCTCCGCAAAGGTGGAAGCCCACTGGCTTACCGACTGCTCTCCCGCTCCCGCGCACACCATCATGACCATCAGGATCCAGAACAGCCTGCTTTTGAACAGGCCCTTCAGCCCCATTCCCTTCTCCCCGTCCTCGATCAGCGGCGCAATGGGCACTCTGGTAAAAACAAACGCGTTGCCAAGCGGAAGGAGCGCCCAGATCAGCGCAAGGATCCTCCAGTTCCCGATTCCGGCAATACTGAAAAACAGCGTGGATATCAGCACGACGCCCGCATATCCCCAGCAGTAAAAGGAGTGGAGCATGCTCATCGCCTTCTCCTTATTATCGGACGGGCAGGCCTCTACGACCGGACTCACCAGCACCTCCAGAAGCCCTCCTCCGACCGCGTACACTCCCACGGAGATCAGGATTCCGATAAACGGGACCGGCAGAAGCTCCGGCAGAACCGTCAGAAGGATCAGTCCGGCCGCCGAAAAGATATGCGCCGCGATCATCGCCGCCCGGTATCCGATCCTGTCGATCAGGCCGACGGACAGAAGATCGACCAGAAGCTGGATTCCAAAGTTAAAGGTCACCAGCAGGGTGATCTGCGAAAGCGGGATCTGGTAGCTCTCCTGAAACGTCAGAAACAGAAGCGGCGCAAAATTGTTTATGACCGCCTGAACGATATATCCGACGAAGCAGGCCGTGATCGTCTGATTGTACTTGTTTTTCATTTTCATCCTCCATCCCGGGACGCCCTCCGAACCCCTCCGGCATCGCCGGAAGCCTCTGCGGCATCCCATGCTGTCGGATGCGATTATAGAACAGATTTCATGAAAAATCATGGCACAAAACCACTTATATATGGTACAATATCGCATATCGCATTTCTGAGAGGAGAAGACTCATGCAGGGATACAGAACCGCCACGGACGATACGCTCCATGAAAGCGTCAGACATGGGACCAGCGGCTATCCGTTTGCCTACTACCGGGAAAATATCTGGCAGTTCGACTTTCACCGGATCGACTGGCACTGGCATCACGAACTGGAATTTCTGCTTTCTTCCGAAAGCGCCGTAGCCTGCCTCGTGGGAACGGATCGGATCGAACTGCCGAAGGGATATGGGATTTTTATTAACAGCGGGCTTCTCCACCGATACGAGGCCAGGGAGAGCGCGTATTCTCCCAACATCGTTTTTTCTCCCGCCCTTCTGGCCCCGGAAGGCAGTCTGATCTATGAAAAATATATCGCTCCGGTCATCCGGTCCTCTGTGCCGTACCGGATTTTTTCCCCTGACGTTCCCTGGCAGAACCGGATCCTCCAGCTCCTGCGCCGGATATTCGCCCTTCAGGAGGCCCTTCCTCACAGCGAGCTGCCTACCGTGCGGTATCTGATGCAGCTGTGGGAGATCCTGTCGGAGCATCTGGAGACCGCAGCCCATTCTCCGGAGCTTTCCAGGCCGGACCACAGGCAGGCCAAGCTGCAGCTCATGATCCAGTATATCCATGACCATTATGCCGAAGAACTCACCCTTGACAGGATCGCGGCGGCGGCATCGCTCAGCAAAAGCGGCGCGCTGAATCTCTTTCACTCGGGTATTGCCACCTCTCCAGTGGCATACCTGATCCAGTACCGTCTTTCCCAGGCGGCGGCGCTTCTTTCCACGACGCAGAAGGCCGTATCCGCCATCGCCGCCGAAACGGGCTTTGCCAGCTCGGGATATTTCTGCCGTAAATTCAGGCAGCATTATCATATGAGCGCCACCGAATACAGGCGGCAGAAGCATCCGGAGCGGCGGTAGGGCCGTTCAGTTCTCATATTTTTCAATCCTGCAGCGATGCGCTTTGTTTTTTTGTCATAGCTGATCCCGACCAGAAAAATTCCCCCACTCCGTCCACCGGTTCTTCCTGACGGCCGCGGCAAACTCCTGCCGGATCTCTTCATTCGGGATAAAAGCGTTCTGACCTCTCTGATGGTATCCGAGATATCCAAGGTGGATCAGAAGCGTGAGCACATCGTCTCTGTTTGAAAGACTGAGCATATCGTTCTGAAAGGTTCCGGCATCGACCATAACGTCGGAGCCGGAAAGCATTTCCATGACTGCGGCTCTCAGGCCGTCAAAATCCATATTGATCAGCGGCACAATGGATTCATAGGTCCCGGTCTGGGACCAGTAGCTCTGAAACTCTCCCTGCATCATCAGGTTCACAACAGCATTGGGGTTATAAACCGCACAGCCGCCCAGCTGATATCCATCATACCAGCGCTTCGTTTCATCAAAATCCCGGCCGTATCTGTTGCACAATGCATGCACCTCGTCCTCCGTGAAACCGATATAGGGAGCGAGAATCCCCGGATTCAGCATGGTAAACTGGGTGAAATTGTTCAGCGCTGACTGGGTTTTCAGCTTTTTGATCGGCAGGATCCCCGTCAGCCAGGCGAGCTGTATGAATCTTGTGGGCTCCGTTCCCTTAAACATTCCGCGCAGGAAATTGATATAATCCTCCTGTACCTGTCTGTTCGCCGCCTCATCGCGGATCAGAACATCCCACTCGTCAATAATCACGATGAATTTTTTCCCTGTCGCTGAATGGATACAGGAAAGCACATCCGGAAGCGACTTCATCTCCCGCGTTACGATCTCCGGATAGAGCCCGGCCAGTTCGGAAACCGCGTTCCTTTCCATAAATGGGACCACCTCTTCGGCGCTTCCCGCCGGTTCCATACACCACTGCACGTCAAAATGGATGACATCGCACCGGTTCAAATATTTTCTGAAATCCCGTTTTTTGCCGATGGCGAGGCTTTCAAACATTTTCTCCGAATCACAGCCCCTGCTGTAATAGGCGGTCAGCATTTCCGCCGTAATGGATTTACCGAACCGGCGCGGGCGGCTGTTGCAGATCATGGCCTGCCTGGTATCCATGACCCTGTTCGTATACTCCAGAAGCCCTGTTTTATCCACATATATTTCCGAGTTCAGCGCCACCTGAAAGGCGCCATTATCCGGATTTACAAATCGGCCCATTTTTTCCCGCTCCTTCTTCCTTCCGGAATGCCGGTTGTCCGCGCATTCCGCCGTTTTTTCTATTTTAAGGCCCGGATGCGGCAAGGGCAGGGGTTTTCTTATGATTGGGCGGCAGCTTCCTCAGTCATCCCCTCTCCGCCTTGATTTTTTCCGTCTTTCCAGATATGATTATTTCAAATCATGATTTGTAAATCCTGTTTTGAAATGAGGTGAATCAGATGAAAAAGAAGGAACCGTACCGCTGGGCCGTGATCGGCTGCGGCGATATCGCCCGCCAGTTCGGGCAGGCCATGGGGCAGGAAGGCCGGACGCTGTACGGCGTCGCGAACCGGACATACGAAAACGCCGTCACCTATGCCGGAAAATACGGCGCAGCAAAGGTATATGAAAGCGTCTCCGACGTTTTCACGGATGAGAACGTGGATATCGTCTACATCGCCACGCCCCACAACACCCACAGCGGCTACATCAGCGAGGCGCTGCGGCACGGAAAGCATGTGCTCTGCGAAAAGGCCATCACGCTGGATTCTGAGGAGCTTGAACAGGCGCAGGCTCTGGCGGGAAAAAATGGGCTCATCCTGGCGGAGGCCATGACCATCTACCATATGCCGCTCTACAGGCGGCTGAAGGAGTTTGCGGACAGCGGCGTCCTGGGAAGGCTCTGCATGGTTCAGATGAATTTCGGAAGCTTCAAGGAATACGATATGACGAACCGCTTCTTTAACCCCAGGCTGGCCGGCGGCGCGCTCTGGGACATCGGCGTATATGCCCTCTCCTTCATCCGGTGGTTTATGAGCTGCCCTCCGGACCGGATCGCGTCCCAGGTAAAGTACGCGCCAAGCGGCGTGGACGAGCAGGTGGGGATCCTTCTGTCAAATCCGGCGGGAGAAATGGCCACGGCCTCTTTGAGCCTTCATGCAAAGCAGCCCAAACGCGGCGTGGCGGCGTATGAAAACTGTTATATCGAGATTCCGGAATATCCCCGGGCCGACAGGGCTGTGATCACCTGGACAGAGGACGGGCGTCTGGAAACGGTGGAGGAAGGATCCTCCGCGGACGCCCTGCGCTATGAGATCCGGGATATGGAAGCGGCCGTATCCGGCGGGCCGAATGAGATGTATCTGAACTACAGCCGGGACGTTTCCCGGATGATGACGCAGATCCGAAAGGAATGGCGCTGACAGAGCGTTTCAGACAGCTTAATCCGTATGCCGCCACAGGCGGAGAAAGGAAATGACAATGGAATATCGGAAATTTGACGGCACTTATGTGCTCCGGCTCGACCCGGATGAGGAAATCTGCGGACAGCTTCTTGCCCTTGCCGAAAAGGAGGGCATCGCGCTTGCGCAGATCAGCGGCCTTGGCGCGGTGAAGGCCTTTACGGTGGGCGTTTTTGACACGAAAACAAAGGAATATCACGCCAACGCGTTTGAAGGCCCCTATGAGATCGTTTCCCTGACCGGGACGCTGACCACACAGGACGGAAAGCCCTATCTGCACGCCCATTTCGCCGCAGGGGATGAGAAGGGCCATGTGGTGGGCGGCCATCTGAATCGGGCGGTCGTCAGCGCTACGGCCGAGATCATTCTGAACCGGATCTCCGGCACGGTGGAGCGGAAATTCAGCGAAGAGATCGGCCTGAATCTTTTTGATTTTCAGTGAAAAAGGAGGAACCTCATGAACACATCGGAAGCGATCAGAGCAAGAAGAAGTATCCGTAAATACGAGAAAGGCATTGTAGTCCCCAAAGAGCACATCCAACAGCTCCTGGAAGCCGCCATGATGGCTCCCAGCGCCTGCAACTGCAGACCATGGGAATTTGTGGTGGTTCAGAAGCAGGAGATGCTGGAACAGATCATGGAGATCCATCCCTACACCCGGATGCTTGCGACGGCCTCCCTTGCCATCGTGGTCTGCGGCAGGCCGGACCTGCAGGAGGGCATCTGCGACGGCTTCTGGCCGCAGGACTGCGGCGCTGCCATTGAAAACCTGCTCCTGCAGGCCGCGGAGCTCGGCTACGGTACCTGCTGGTGCGGCTGCTACCCCGCCATGAAGCGGGCGGAGGCGCTGCAGAAGGTTCTCGATGTCACCAGCATCCCGCTCGCGGTGGTTGCGGTAGGTAAGGCCGCGGAGTCTCCACAGGCCCGGGGCTTTTATGATCCTTCCCGGGTGAAGTGGATTCCGTGATGCCTGTTTTCACGCCGGATTCTGAGTCACTGTCCGCGCCGGAGCTGCTGCCATTTTGGCATGTCAGCTCCGGTTTTTGTTTCTCTTCTTCTGCCCTGTCAGCAGGACAGGCTTTCTTCAGGGACTCACCCAAAAATCTATCTTTTGCTGCATAATTTCCATCCGGTGCTGTTTACTTTTTATTGCAAAATGCTATAATATAAACAGAAGAGGAGGCGTGCGATCATATGTTCAATAAAAATTTAAAGTATTACCGTTTAAAGAAAAAAATGTCAAAAAGGGAGCTCGCCTCACTGATTGGGGTAACTCCAATGGCGGTCACTCATTATGAGAGCGGCGAAAGAAAGCCCGATATGAAAACGATTAAAGCCATGGCCCAAGCGCTTGGTGTGAAGACTTCTGATTTTTTGAGCAATCGAAACGAAAACCTTGTGTTTGTACATGGTGAATTCCGAAAAGGCAGTAAACTTGCTGCTGGTCAGCAGGAATATATTCGTGAAGATGTAGAAGAATATATGGGAAGATTTTTTTCTGTGGTTGATATTCTGGGCGGCGAGGTGATGCCGGACGCACCGGAAGTTCATAAGATCATGCTTACAGAAAGTCCGGAAGAAAATGCGAAAAAAATGAGAGATTATCTCGGAATTTCCGCATCCGGTCCGGTTGGGAACCTGATTCAGCTCCTGGAGAACAGGGGGATTCTGGTGTATGCCTGTGATATGGAAAATGATGCTTTCTCCGGCATGAATGGCCGG
>DXDD01000128.1 GCA_019115665.1 Candidatus Eisenbergiella pullistercoris
TGATGGCGGGGAAGCTGACGGAGGGAAGCCCCTGCCCGGTCTGCGGCTCCCTCCACCACCCCGCTCCCGCGGCCCTTTCGGAAAGCGCGGTCACGCAGGAAGCGGTGGAACGGGCGAAGAAGGAGCGGGACGAGGCGGAGCAGAAGAGCCGGCAGATCGCCGGAGAGTCCGCGGGGCTGATAGAGAGCTGCCGCCAGAAACGGCTTTCAATCGAGCAGGAGTTCGGCGCGCTGACGCGGGAGGCGGGCGGAGCTGCTTCGGGAGGGAATACGGCTGTAGAACCCGTCCGGGATTTCGCAGCCACTGATGCCGCTTCTGCCGCTGTCCCTGAAAGGCATTCTGCCGCAGGAGAGGATGTTACCGTTTCGGATGTCTGCGGAAAGGAAGCCCTCAGCGAGGAGGCCTTCGGCGAACGGGTCACCGCCTGGGGGCAGGAGGCTTATTCCGCCTGTAAGGAGAATATCCGCAAGGCGCAGACGCGTCTGAAAGAGGCGCGGCAGGCCGGAACGCTTCTGGAGCAGAAGAAGCAGGAGCAGATCCGGACAGAAGAGAAACGGGAAAAGGCGGAAGCGCAGAAGGAGGAAGCGGACCGTCTGCTTCTGGAGACGCGGGAGAAGCTTGCCGCGGCGAAGAGCGCGCTGGAGCAGATCAGAAAGCGCCTTCCCGGACAGAGCGAGGAAGAGGCGCGCGGCGCGCTTTCCCGTCTCACAGAAGAAAAAAAGCGTCTGGAGGAAGGACTTTCTCAGGCGGAGGAGCGCAAAAACGCCCTGCTTCAGCAGGAAAAGGAGCAGACGGGCGCGCTTCGGGCGGCGCAGGAAAACGCGGAACGGCTGGAGAAGACCCTGGAAGCGGCGGCCCTTGCCTGGGAAAACGGCTGGAAGGAGCAGGGCTTTGACTCGGAGGAGGCCTGTCTGCAGGCCCGTGCTTCGACCTCGGACATGGAAGCCTGGAAGCGCGCCCGGGCCGCCTACGATCAGGAGCTTCTTCGCAGCCGGGAGCGGACCTCCCAGCTGGAAGGGCAGCTTGCGGGGAAGGAGCGGACTTCGGCTGAGGCCCTGCAGACCCTGTCGGAGAGCCGGAAGAGCTGCAGGCAGGAGCGGGAAAAGCTGGAAGCGGACAGCGGACAGCTTGCGGCGGTCTGGGGCAGAAACCGGAAGGCGCTGGAAAATCTGAAGCGGCTGTGGAAGGGGCAGGAGACGAAGGAGCAGGAATACCGTCTGGTGCGCCACCTGTTTCAGACCGCCAACGGAAAGCTCTCCGGAACGGCCGGACTGGATTTTCAGACCTGGGTGCAGAGACTGTATTTTCAGCGAATGATCCGGGCCGCCAACCGCAGGCTGAACGTGATGGCGGACGGCCAGTTCCTTTTACAGTGCCGCAGCCTGGACGCTCTGGGAAAGCAGGGAGAGGTGGGGCTGGATCTGGATGTGTACAGCATGGCGACGGGAAAGGTCCGGGATGTGAAAACCCTTTCCGGCGGCGAATCCTTCCTCACCGCCCTGGCCATGGCGCTGGGGATGGCGGATGTGATCCAGAGCACGGCGGGCTATGTACAGATCGACGCCATGTTCATCGACGAGGGCTTCGGCTCTCTGGATGAGGAAAGCCGGATGCGCGCCATCCGCATTCTGCAGGAGCTGGCGGGCGGAAAGCGGCTCATCGGCATCATTTCCCATGTGCAGGAGTTAAAGGATCAGATCGACCGGAAGCTGATCGTGAAAAAGGATGAAAAGGGAAGCCACGTGAACTGGCAGGAATAAAAGGAAAACGGCGGATCCGCCTCTGTCTGCGGCGGCAGAGGGAAAAGGGAGTCCGCACCGCCGGAAACGGCGGAGAAAGGAAGCGGATATGGACAGAATTTTATACGGAGCGGCATACTACGACGAATACATGCCTTACGACAGGCTGGATACGGATATCGCCATGATGAAGAAGGCGGGGATCAACGTGATCCGCATCGCGGAATCCACCTGGAGCAGCGAGGAGCCCCAGGAAGGCGTGTTTGATTTTTCCCATGTGACGAGGGTGCTGGACGCCTGCGAAAGGGCCGGGATTTCCGTGATCGTGGGAACGCCCACCTATGCCGTCCCGGCCTGGATGGCGAAGGCCTATCCGGAGGTGATGGTGACGGACAGAAGCGGAAAACGGCCTTATGGGGCAAGGCAGATCATGGACATCACCCATCCGGCCTACCGCTTTTTCGCGGAGCGCATCATCCGGAAGCTGATGGAGGCGGTGCAGGGCTACTCCTGTGTCATCGGCTTTCAGCTGGATAACGAAACCAAGCATTTCGGCACCTGCAGCGAAAACGTGCAGCTAAGCTTCGTGCGCCATATGAGAGAGCGCTACAACGGCGATCTGGAGCGGCTGAACCGGGATTTCGGCCTGAACTACTGGAGCAACCGGATCAATTCCTGGGAGGAATTTCCAAGCGTGGTCGGCACCATCAACGGAAGCCTGGGCTGCGCCTTTGAGGCGTTCCAGAGACAGCAGGTGACGGATTTTCTCCTGCGCCAGTCCGAGATCGTGCGGGAATACTGCCGCCCGGATCAGTTCATCACCCATAACTTTGATTTTTCCTGGAAGGGCCACTCCTTCGGCGTGCAGCCGGACGTGGATCATTTTCAGGCGGCCCGGGCGCTCACCGTCGCGGGCTGCGACATCTACCATCCTTCCCAGGATAAGCTGACGGGAAAGGAAATCGCCTTCTGCGGCAGCCTGACCCGCTCTCTGAAAAAGGACAATTATCTGGTGATCGAGACGGAGGCCCAGGGCTTTCCGGAGTGGACGCCCTACGAGGGACAGCTGCGCCTGCAGGCCTTCAGCCATCTGGCCTACGGCGCGGACAGCGTGATGTACTGGCACTGGCATTCCATCCATAACGCCTGCGAGACCTACTGGAAGGGCATCCTGAGCCATGATTTTGCGGAAAATGCGGTCTACCGGGAGGTCTGCCGCATCGGCGCGGAGTTTTCCCGCCTGAGCCCGCACCTGCTGCATCAGAAGAAGGAAAATAAAGCGGCCATCCTGGTGAGCAATCCCTCCCTTACCGCGCTGAAGTGGTTCCCCTTCCCGGCCGGAGCGGAAGGCGGCATGGACTATAACGACGTGGTGCGCTGGATCTTCGACGCCCTTTATGAAAGCAACATCGGCTGCGATTTTGTCAGTCCCGAGGAGACAGAGCTTTCCCGGTATGACGTTCTGTTCGTGCCCGCTCTCTACAGCGCTCCGCAAGACTGCCTTGCGCGCATCCGGGACTATGCGGCGCAGGGCGGAACGGTGGTCGCCACCTTCAAGACCGCTTTCACCGATGAAAATGTGAAGGTCTGGCCGGACGAGCAGCCCCATCTGCTGAAGGACTGCTTCGGCGTGCTGTATCATGAATTTACGGCCCCTGTGAACGTGTTTTTGAAGGAAAACGGGGGCGGCCGGTTTGGGGCTTCCGTCTGCGGTCTGTCCATGGAAGCGGCCTGCGGCCTTTCCATGGAAGACCGCCGGGCGCGTCTTTTCATGGAGCTTCTGGAGCCTCAGGGCGCGCGGGTGCTGGCTTCCTATGACCATTACGCCTGGAACAAATACGCGGCCGTCACCAGAAACGATTACGGAAAGGGAACCTGTATCTATCTGGGCTGCATGACCTCATCCGCTTACCTGAAAGCGCTGATCGGGGCGCTGTGGCAGGAGAAGGGCCTTTCCGACTGGAAACAGGACTATGCCTTCCCGTTGGTGCTCACGGAAGGGACGAACCAGGAAGGGAAGCGCCTTACCTGGTACCTGAACTATGCAAAAGAACCCCAGCGCTGCATCTGTCCGCAGGGCGGAACGGAGCTGCTTTCCGGAGAAACGTATGCGCCGGGGCAGGAGATTGTGGTCGGAGGCTGGGATCTGAGGATTGTGGAAAGCTGAAGGGGCGGCAATCCCGTCTGGCGGAGAAAAGATGTTGCAAATTTAGTGGATTATAATTTACTAAAGTATAACTTAGTAAAATGAAATTGACTAATTTGAGGGCGAATGCTATAGTGAGACAAATACAGATCGGAGGCACAGAAAATGTTCATAGGAAGAGAAAAGGAGCTGGCTTCCCTGGAGCAGCTGTATGCGTCGGGAAAATTTGAGTTTGCGGTGATCTATGGCCGCCGCCGTGTGGGAAAAACTGCGCTGATCAGCCAGTTTATAAAAGAAAAAAAGGCGATCTATTTCATGGGAGTGGAAAGCAGCGCCGGGCAGAATCTGGAAAATCTCAGCAGAAATATCATGGAATACAGCACGGGAATTCTGACGGAAGCGTCTTTTTCTTCTTTTCAGTCCGCTCTGGAGTATGTATTCCGCCTGGCGAAGGAAGAACGGCTGATCCTGGCTATCGACGAGTATCCCTATGTGGCCCGCTCCTCCGGAAGCCTCGCTTCCACGCTGCAGCTTCTGATCGATCAATATGGAAAAACGTCGAAACTGATGCTGATCCTCTGCGGTTCTTCCATGTCCTATATGGAGGATCAGGTATTGGCTTACAAGGCGCCGCTTTATGGCAGGAGGACAGCGCAGATCAAGCTTCTTCCCTTTGATTTTGAGGATACCGCGCGGTGCTTTCCCCGCTTTTCTCCTGAGGACAAGGCGCTGGTCTATGGCATTGCGGGAGGGACGCCCCAGTATCTTCTCCAGATGGATGACCGGCTGAGCATTGCGGAAAACATCATGCGGACATTCCTGAATCCCGTTTCCTTCCTTTTTGAGGAACCGGAAAATCTGCTGAAGCAGGAGGTGAGGGAACCGGCGCTTTACAATGCGATCATCACGGCCATAGCGGCGGGCGCTTCCCGGATGTCCGAAATCGCCGGGAAGGTCGGCGCTGAAACCAGCGTATGCGCTTCTTATCTGAAAAATCTGACTGCGCTGGGGCTGATTGAAAAAGAAAATCCTTATGGTGAAAAAGAGTCCCGGAGAGCGGTTTATCACATTTCTGACAATATGTTCCGTTTCTGGTATCGGTTTGTGCCGGAAAACAGCTCTCTGATTGGGCGGGGAGCGGCGGAACTGGCTTACAGGAGGATTGAGCCATGTCTGTCGGATTATATGGGAAAGGTTTTTGAGGAAATATGCAGACAGTACCTCTGGAAGCTTTTGCTGAAAGGAAAATCGCCCGTGGAATTTCGAATGCTTGGCCGATGGTGGGGAACGGATCCGGCCACCCGCAGTCAGGCGGAGATCGACATTATGGGCGAGCAGGATAAGGACACGGCGCTGTTTGGGGAATGCAAATGGACAAACGGGAAGGTGGATACCGGCGTCCTGGACACACTGGCAGGCAGAAGCCGGATGTTTCATTACCGGAGGACGCAGTTGTATCTGTTCGCAAAAAGCGGATTTACGGAAGGGTGTGCGGAAACTGCCGCCCGGATGGGAAATGTGACGCTTGTCACATATGAAGAAATGCTGCAATTTCTTCTGGACGGCTGAGCACGGCTGGCCGACCGGCCATGGCTTGAATGGCCGGTTCCTGCCGGAATATAACAGGAAGAAAAGGAGAGACAGAATGGAAGAATCTATCTGTGGAGTGGACTGCTGCAGCGAGTGCGGCAGAAAAGAGGAATGCGGCGGCTGCCGCAAAACGGACGGCCATCCCTTTGGGGGAACCTGTATCGCTGCCGAGAGCATCCGGCAGGGAGGGATGGACGCCTTCTGGCATTTAAAAAATACATTGATTTCAGAATTCAACGCGCTGGGGATTCCCGGCCTTCAGGTGGATAATCTGAACCTGCTGAACGGCTTTTTTGTGAATCTGGAATATCCTCTTGCAAACGGACAGTCCGTAAAGCTGCTGGAGGACAACAATGTTTACTGGGGGAACCAGATCGAAATTCCCGGAAGCGACAGATGCTATGGGCTGGTTGCGGACGAACAGTACCTTCTGGTCTGCGACTATAAGTGCGGCGGCACGGAGCCAAGGATCATCTGCTATAGAAAAAGGGGCTTCTGATGAATAAACTATGGTCCGAACAAAATAAAACAATGCAGGCGCAGCTCAAAAGGAAAGACACCTGGGAAGCGGGCATTGACACGTTATTTAACCTGCGGAATCAGCTGATGCATACCTTAACAGCATTTCAGGAGGAATTGGACAGAGAAGAATTTGACGCAATTCCATTTATCAATGCGGACGGTTATCACAGCAAAACGATTGCCTATTCCATCTGGCATATTTTCCGTATTGAAGATATCGTTGCACACACATTGATAAAGGAAGACGAGCAGGTGTTTTTTTCAGGAAGTTATCAGGAGCGGATCCATTCCTCCATCATCACAACCGGAAACGAACTGGTAAAAGAACAGATCGCGGATTTTTCAAAACAACTGAATCTGGAAG
>DXDD01000014.1 GCA_019115665.1 Candidatus Eisenbergiella pullistercoris
CAGGCTCCGAGTCGTGCAGCGCCTTACAGAGGCAGCCCGCCAGTGGATGCGGAAGAATCCAAAAGAAAAAGGGAAACAGGAATGACATCGATGACAGCGGAAACAAATCAGAATAAAAGGATCGCGCAGATCGGACAGGCCTGCTTCTGGGCCGGTCTGCTTCTGGAGCTTATCATCGTGGTTGTGGACACGAGCGCCTGGACCAATCCGTTTCAGGGGCAGCTGTTCCGGCTGACTTTTCTGCTGTTCGCGGTCAAGGTCCTGTGCAGCAGATTCACGCTGCGGGAATGGCTGTGGCTGGTGTTCTTCGGCGTGATCGCCGGCCTGTGTTATTTGTGCTCCGACCGGGACGAGGCGGTGCGGCTTGTGGTCTTCTGCGCGGCCTTCCGGGATGTGGATGTGAAAAAGGCGCTGAAGCTGGCCTTTTTCGTGACGCTTTCCGGCTGCCTGGTTCTGGTGTTCCTTGCGGCTTCGGGCATCTTCGGAAACATGTACATCATCGACGACGGAGACAGAGGACTGCGCTACACCTTCGGCCTGGGCCATCCCAATGCCTGCTACTGCCTGTTCTGGGCGCTTGCCACGCTTGGCATTTATCTGTGGCATGAGAAGATGCGGCTCTGGCATTATGGCCTGATCGCTCTGGCGGGGATCCTGCTGTTTCTTCCTACCCGGTCGAGGACGGGAGCAATATTCCTGGTATTTACCCTGGCGCTGTCTCTGCTTCTGACATATGGAAAAAAAATGCGGGAAGGAAAGCTCCTGTATGCGCTAGGAATTGCCGCGCTTTTTGCCTGTGTGGTTCTGTCCGTCTGGATCGCGTATTATGAGCCCTATCAGGGGCCATTCTATACCTATATCGACCGTTTTATCACAGGACGCATTACCAGCATGAACACGCTGCTGGAAGGCGGCGGCATGCTGCGCAACTGGCGGCTGTTTTCCCGTCCGGAAAACGTCAAATATTTTGACCTGGGCTACGTGCGTCTGTTTTACTGGTACGGGATCATTCCGGGAGCGCTTTACGCGGTCATGTATGCTCTGCTGATCCGGGAATGCCGCAGGAGGAAGGATCCCTTCGGCTTTATGATGCTTCTGTCCTTCGGGCTGTACACCATGCTGGAGGCGCATTTTATTTCCGTTTTCATGGGAAGAAACTATGCGCTCTTTCTCATGGGCGCATACTGGGGCGGCATCGTGGCCGGCAGAGGAAGGAACGGGTCGAAAGCGGAGAAGGTGTATCTGTGGGAGTGCGGGCAGGTTTTCAGAAGGAAAAAGGTTTCGGAATAATATGAAAAAAGTGTGTATGGTCATCCCGAATCCGATGGTGAAGGGTGGAATCGCAGCGGTTATAAACGGATATCGAGGTTCCCGGCTGGAACGGGATTATCAGATTATATATGTGGAATCATACGCGGACGGAGGAAAAATCAAAAAGTTCATCAAAGGCATCTGCGGCTATCTGCATTTTGTCAAAGTGATTCTTGTTGACAGGCCTGATCTGGTTCATATCCATTCCTCATTCGGTCCCTCGTTCTATAGAAAGATACCGTTTATTTATATGGCTTCATGGGCCGGACTGCCCATCATCAACCACATTCACGGGTCTGAATTCGGAAAATTCTATACAGATGCCGGCGTGAGAAAACAAAGGCTGGTCAGGAAGATATGGGGAAAATGCACCAGATTTATCGTTCTTTCCGAGGAATGGAAGAGAATCTTTTCCGTTGTGATACCGGAAGAGAAGATGGCGGTCATTGAAAATTTCAGCGTCGCTGCGCCGGCGATAAGCAGAGGCAACAGAAAAACGGTCCTGTTTCTCGGAGCGATCAACGAGATGAAGGGCTGTTATGATATCGTGGATGTGATCGCGGAGGTAAAAAAACGGATACCGGATGTGAAAATGATAATGTGCGGAGACGGGGAGATCAAAGGGGTAAAGGGAAAAGCCGCAAAGTGCGGCGTACTGGACCGCTTTGAATTTCCCGGATGGGTGCGGGGGGAGAAAAAGGATCAGATCCTCCGTGAGGCCGATCTGTTTTTCCTGCCTTCCTATACGGAGGCCATGCCCATGTCGATCCTTGACGCAATGGGATACGGGCTGCCCATTATCGCATCGAACGTGGGAGGGATCCCCAGGATCGTAAGGGATAATGGAAGCATGTGCGAACCCGGGGATATCCGGGGATTTTCCGATAAGATCACAGAGCTTCTTGAGAACGATGAGAAACGGCTGCAGGAAGGACAACGGAGCCGAGAAATCGTGGAAAAGGAATATTCTCTGGAGGCCCATATCAAGCGTATTGAACAGCAGTACCGGGAGGTGCTCACGAAGTGAACGGACTGATTTCGGTGATCGTACCGGTTCATAATGCAGAACGCTTCCTTTCCGACTGCCTGGGGAGTCTGACAGACCAGACTTATCGGAAGCTGGAGATCCTGGTCATCGACGACGGCTCCACGGACGGCAGCGCGGCGCTCTGCCGCAGGTGGCAGGAAAAGGACGGACGCATCCGCTTTTTTCAGAAGGAAAACGGAGGCGTCTCCTCCGCCCGCAATCTGGGGCTGGACGAGGCGAGGGGAGAATACGTGGCCTTTGTGGACGCGGACGACTGGGTCCTGCCGGAGATGTTTCTGGAGCAGCTGGAGCTGCTGCAGAGCCGGGACGCGGATATGATCCTGGGCGGATATCGTGCGGTAGGTGAAAAGGAGCGAGAGACCTTCCGAAAAGAGGGGATTCTCCGTGACGGGAGGGCGGAAAAAATGTCCGGCGCCGGCTGTATCCAGACGGATGCGGCGGGTTATGTGAACGGCTGGCTGCTTCAAAGCTGCAGCCGCTGCTGGAGCATCCTGTTTCGGCGGGATGCCGTGGGACAGACCCGCTTTCCGGACGGCCTTTCCATCGGAGAGGACCTGCTGTTTCTTTCACGCCTGATGCCGAATATGAAGAAGATTCTGATCACAAAAGCCTGCGGCTACTGCTATTATATCAATGAGGACGGGGCCATGCTGACCGGCTTCCGGCCCTCCTACATGGATCAGATCACCTGCTGGGAGAAGGCGGAGGAGGAGCTTGCACCCTTTGGAGAGGAAGCGCGGGAACAGATAAGGCTCTGCCTGTTCCAGGCCGTGCTGCTGACGGCGGGAAAGCTGGCGCTGCTGCCTCCCGCATCGGTGAAGCTGGAATATGGAGCATATCTGGACAGATGCCTGCATGCGGCGCAGGAAACCTGGAGGAAGCTGGGACGGAAGGGAAGAAAGCGGCTTTCCGCCGGATACCGCCTGAAGGGGGTGGTTTTCCTGCATGCACCGGCCGGGTATCTGAGACTGTATCATGTCTGGAAACGAAGGAGTAAGAGCTGACGATGAAGCGTTACCTTGGGAAAACGGATAAAATTGTCCTGTATATGCATGCCGGAAGCGGAAACCACGGCTGTGAGGCGATCGCAAATACGATCATTGGAATGCTTCCGAAGCCGGCCATTTTGATGACCAACAGCCTTGCGGAGGATGAGGCCTATTCCCTGAAGGGGAAGGCGAAGATCCTGGAAGAGCGGAAGGTAAGGAAAAATTTTTTCATACACAGCTGGTATTATCTCCTGGACCGGGCTTTTCATGATCCGCAGGCGGCTTTCCGCTATCGGTTCCAGAAGGTGTGCGGCAGGAACCTGCGCCGGATGAACATCTCCATCGGCGGCGATAACTACTGCTACGGGATCCTTCTGAAGGAACTGAAATGCGCCAACCGGCTTTTTAACGAGCAGGGCGCGATGACGGTGCTGCTCGGCTGCTCCATCGAGCCGGAGCTTCTTTCCGAGCCGGACATTATCGAAGATATGAAGCGGTATGCCTGCATTATCGCCAGAGAATCCATCACCTGGCAGGCCTTGGTATCGGCAGGACTGAAGGAAAAGAGCTATCTGGTTCCGGACCCTGCTTTCCTGCTTCCTGCCAGAAAGCTTCCCCTTCCGGAAGGCTTTATCGAAGGAAACATGGTAGGGCTGAATGTGAGCCCAATGGTGGTGGAACGGGAGAACAGCCCGGGGATCACGATGGAAAATTACAGATATCTGATCCGCCATATCCTGGAAAAAACGGATATGGGAGTGGCCCTGATCCCTCACGTGGTCTGGAAGAGCAATGACGACCGCACCGTGCTGAAAAGGCTCTGGCAGGAGTTTCGGGGCACGGGCAGAGTGGTCATGCTCGGGGACGCGGACTGCGAGACCCTGAAGGGATATATCGCCCGCTGCCGCTTCTTTATCGGGGCGAGAACCCACGCGACCATCGCGGCCTATTCTTCCCTCGTACCCACGCTGGTGCTGGGCTATTCGGTCAAGGCGCGGGGGATTGCCTTCGACCTGTTCGGAACCTGGGAAAATTATGTTCTGCCCGTACAGTCCCTGCAGAGAAAAGAAGAACTGGCGGAGGGACTGGAGTGGCTGATCCGGGAAGAGGATGCGGTCAGAAGGCGGCTGGCCAGGGTCATGCCCGCCTATCTGGAAAGAGCAAGGCAGACGGGCAGGATGATCGAACGCCTGATGGAAGGCCGCGACCCGATGTAGATGAGAGAGAACGGACGTAAGAGCATGGAAAACAATATGGACGCGCTGCAGGAGCTTCTGCAGAGAACAGAAACCATACAGAAAATAAACGCGCTGCAGGAGCAGGCCTCCCGGGAAATTTTTTCCTGGCCCGTCCTTTCGGCAAAGGACAGGCTGAAACGGGGGATCCGGAAATATCTGCTGAGACAGGCCGTGCCTCCTGCGGACAGATATTCCTGGCCCAACGGACTCCTGGCGGGGGGACTTTCCCAGGTGCAGAAGGTGATGCGGGACAACGCAAGCGCGGAAACCCTGAAAAAGTATTTCGACAGATGGCTGAAAAAAGAACTGCCGCTCTATTACGTGGATAACACGGTGAACGGGATGGCCCTGCTCGATCTTTACGAGACCGGGGGAGAGGAAAAATATCTGGAAGCCGCCTCCCGTATCGCCGCTTTTCTGAAGGAGCACAAAAAGGATGCGCAGGAAAATCTCCCCTACCGGAGAAAGGACGCGGACCTGATCTATGCGGACACCGTGGGCATGGTCTCTCCTTTTCTGTGCAGATACGGCGTCCTGCGAAACGACCCTTCCATGATCCGTCTCGGCGTGATGCAGATCATCCATTTTCTGGATCACGGGATGGATGAAAAAACGGGGCTTCCCTACCACGGCTTTAACAGCGTAACAGGGATCAAATACGGCTGCGTGGGCTGGGGAAGGGCCGTCGGCTGGCTGATGTGCGGCATCGCGGAGAGCCTGATGTATCTGCCGGAGCAGACGCCCCAGTTCCCCTTTATGCAGGGGCGCCTGCAGCGCCTGGCGCGTGCCGCCATGGATTACCAGCGTCAGGACGGAAGCTTCGCCTGGCTCCTCCCGGCGGCCGAGGGGCCGGCGGATACCTCGGCTACCGCCATGATCGCCTGCGCCCTTCTGTTCGGGATCCGTCGGGGCTGCCTGGAGGAAGACTTCGCAGAGCAGGTGAAGGCGGCTGCAGAATTTCTGCTTTCCTGCATGAAAAACGGAAAAGTGGAGCAGTGCTCGGCCGAATGCGCGGCTTTTGCGGAGTATCCGCAGCGTTACGGCAGCTATCCCTGGGGAGACGGGCCTGCGCTGAAGCTGTTTGCGGCCCTGGAGGAAGTGGAATGAATAGTCTGACAATAAAAAAGATGGAACCTGAAAATACAGTCAGCATTATCGTTCCGGTCTATAATACTCAGAATTTTCTGAAAAAATGTGTGGAAAGCATTCTCGCGCAGTCCTTCCGCAGCCTGGAGATCCTTCTGGTGGACGACGGCTCCCGCGACGACAGCCCGCGGCTGTGCGACGCCTTTGCCGCGCAGGATTCCAGGGTACAGGTGATCCACAAGGAAAACGGCGGCCTGGTGTCCGCCTGGATGGCGGGGGTGAAGCGGGCGTCGGGAAAATATCTGATGTTTGTGGACAGCGACGACTGGATCGACGCCTGCATGACGGAGGAACTGGTCAGGCACGCTTCCGGAAAGCCGGGAGAGATCGTCTGCTGCAATTTTGTGATCGAACGTCCGGGCTCTTGGCAGGAATGCCGCCATGCCCTTGCGCCCGGCGTTTATGAGGGAGAACGGCTGGAAAAGGAAGTGAAGGGGAACCTTCTGGGAAACGAAAACAGGACAGTTTCCATGTCCCGCTGCATGAAGCTCTTTTCCCGGGAACTGATCACGGAGAATCTGCGTTTCCCGGATCCCGGACTGAAAATGGGCGAGGACGTGAGCATCGTCCTTCCGGCCCTCTGTGACTGCAGAAGGCTGGTGATCCTGCAGGATGCCCTGTACTATCACTATTTTTTCAATCCGGCTTCCATGGTTCATAAATATGACCCGACCATGGCGGAGCAGATCCGTGAACTGCTAAGAGCCATCCGAAAGGTATTGGAAGCGAAACAGGCGCCGGACGGAGCCTGCCAGCTGGAAAAGGAGAGCGTCTATCTCACCATGCTTTCCGTGAAAAACGAGCTGCGGGGCGGACGCAAAGGCTATGCGGAAAGAACCGCGCAGATCTGCCGCCGGGAGAATATGGCAAAGAAGCTGAAGCAGTACGGGATCCGGCCGCAGGATAACGCAAACCGGATCATCGCGGCCGTGATGAGAAGGCCGGACCGGCTGCGCTGCGCATGCGGCAGACTGGCGTTCGCCCTGTATGACGCCTGGGCAGGAAGGCGCGGAGGCTGAAGAAAAGGAAACGAGGACGATCATGATCATCATCAAGGTAATGGGAGGACTGGGAAACCAGCTGCAGCAGTACGCGCTGTACGAGAAGTTCCGGTCTCTCGGGAAAGAAGCGAAGCTGGATATTTCCTGGTTTGAGGACGCCGCCCAGCAGGAGGTGTTGGCAAAGCGAAGCCTTGAACTTCTGCAGTTTGAAAACCTGCAGTTTGAGACGGCCTCCCGCGAAGAGTGCGAGGCGCTTCTTGGAAAGGGCGTCTTATCCGGGGGCGGCCCTTCCGGGCTGGCAGGCTTCCTTGGCAAGGTGAAGCGAAAGCTGAATCCCGCCTCAGATAAACATTTTTATGAAACCGACATGTACCATCCGGAGATCTTTTCCTTCGAGAATAAGTACCTGGAGGGCCACTGGGCCTGCGAGAAATACTACCACGATATCCTGCCCCTGCTGCGGGAGAAGATCCGCTTCCCGAAAAGCCAAAATCCGGAAAATGCCCGGGCGGCGGAAAGGATGGAGCGGGAAAACTCCGTCAGCGTCCACATCCGCAGAGGCGACTATCTGGATCCGGAGAACGCCGGCATGTTCGGCGGCATCTGCACGGACGAATATTATGAAACGGCCATGAACCAGGTGCGGGAACAGCTGCCGGATGTTCATTTTTATATGTTCTCGGACGATCCCGCCTATCTGAAGAAGCATTTTCGGGGGACGGAATACACCATCGTGGACTGGAACCATGGGGCGGACAGCTTCTACGACTGCTGGCTGATGAGCCATTGCCGGGCCAATATCTGCGCCAACAGCACCTTCAGCTTCTGGGGAGCCAGACTGAATCCCCGGACGGATAAGCTGATGATCCGCCCGGCCAAGCATAAGAACAGCCAGGTGATCGACCCGGAGAGGATGCATGCGCTCTGGGAGGACTGGGTGCTGGTGGATGAAGAGGGGCGGGTGCTGTAGCGGTACGGCTGAAAAAAGCGGCCGGAAGAACGCGGCCAGGAAGGAAGGCTGCGGCAGTCCGGCAGTCCGTGCCGGAAAACGGCCCGTTTTGTTGAAGAAAAGCTTCATATATGGTAAGATACACATGAATTGTAAGGGAAATATCAGGGAAAAATCAGAAAGAAGCCACACATGGGACGAGTGAAATACGCGGCCCGGAACATCCTGTTCGGCTATCTGAGCAACGCCGTGACAGGAGTTCTTGGGATCGCTCTGCAGAAGATCTTCATCATAAAGCTGGGAGAGACCCTGCTCGGCGTCAACAGCACCTATACGAGCATCCTTTCCGTCCTCTCTCTGGCGGAGCTGGGACTCGGGACGGCGATGAACTTCAGCCTGTACGGCCCGGTGGCAAGAGGAGACGGGGAGACGGTCAAGGCCTATATGCAGTTTTACAAAAAGGCCTACCGTGTGATCGCGCTGGTGATCGCCGCCGCCGGACTGCTGCTGGTGCCCTTCCTCCCGTCTCTGATCCGGGATCCGGTGGGGATCGACAGCAGCGCCGATCTGATCAATTATTACCTGATCTTTCTGTTCAATACGGTAAGCTCCTATTTTGTGGCCTACAAGTACAGCCTGCCGAACGCGGAGCAGAAAAATTATATTCAGTCCAACGTGCTGACGCTGACCAAGATCGCTACGGTGCTGACCCAGATCGCGCTGCTTTTTGCGATGCCGGATTTTTACCTGTATCTGCTTGCGGCCGCCGCCATTGAGCTTGCCCAGAAGATCTTTGCCAACGCCTACCTGAACCGGAAGTATCCGATCCTGAAGGAAAAGAGCGTGAGGAAGCTCACAAAGGAGGAGCTTTCCGACATTAAGAAAAAAACGGGCGCGCTGGTCTGCCATAAGGTGGGGGACGCCGCCAGACTGCAGACGGACTCCATCATTATTACAGGCTTCATCAACGTGACCATGTCCGGCTATGTGGACAACTATAACAAGGTGATCAACCTGATCGCCAATTTCGTCAACGTGATCTTCAACTCGGTCATCTCCAGCTTCGGAAACCTGATCGCAACGGAATCGGAGGAGAAGCAGTACGAGATGTTCCGGGTTTACCGTTTTTTCGCCTCCTGGATCTACGGATATGCCTCAGTGGGCTTTTTCCTGCTCCTGACTCCGTTCATCTCCTGGTATTACGGCGGCCGGTTCGCCCTGCCCGCAGCCGTGGTGGGCGCGATCCTGATCGATTTTTATTTCAAAGGGGAGCGGGTGGTGCTCTCCAACTATAAAACCGCGGCGGGCGTATTCGAGCAGGACAGGTTCCTGCCCCTGATCCAGGGAGCCGTGAACCTGGTGCTTTCCATTGTGCTGGTGCAGCGCATTGGCCTTCTCGGCGTATACATCGGGACGATCGTATCCGGCCTGATCGCCAATGTGATCCGGCCCTTCATCATTTACCGCGCCTGCTTTGACCGGAAGGCGGACAGCTATTTTTACGACGCGTTCCGCTACATCGGCGTTTCCGTCCTGGCGCTGGCGCTCTGCGTGCTGGCGGGAAATGCGGTGCTTGCCAGTGTGACATTGCTGCGCATGGCCGTAATGGCGGTGGTTGTGACGGTCGTATATAATGGAATTTTTCTTCTTTTCTTTGGAAGAACCTTTGAATTCAGGTATTTATACGGAATTCTGCGAAAAAGACTGAAATAAGCGGGTCAAAAAAGAATTTGTCAGAAAAAACAGAAAATAGCAGACAAATTTAGAATTATTCAATATATTATGAGAAAAGAGAACCAAATGACGGAAAATCTGAAGTATCACAGCATCCTGGGGACAAAAATCAACGTTACTGATATGGAAAAGACGGTGCGCTACATCGAGGAGCATCTGGAAGAGCTGAAGGGGCGCTATGTCTGCGTATCCAACGTGCATACCACGGTAACGGCCTATCGGGATCCGGCCTACCGTGCGGTACAGAACGGGGCTGCCATGAATATCCCGGACGGAAAGCCTCTTTCCATCGTCCAGTACCTGGGCGGCGAGAAGGAGGCGGGCCGCGTTCCGGGGCCGGATCTGATGCCCGAGCTTTTCGCTCTTTCAGAAAAGAAGGGCTACCGGCACTATTTTTACGGCAGCAGGCAGGAAACCCTGGACGCTCTGAGAAAGAAGCTTTCCGAGCATTATCCCAGGCTGGTCGTCGCAGGCATGTATTCCCCGCCGTTCCGCCCCATGACGGAGGAAGAGGACCGGGAGGCGGTGGAGCGGATCAACGCGGCGAAGCCGGACTTTATCTGGGTGGGCCTTGGCGCTCCCAAGCAGGAAAAATGGATGGCGGCCCACGACGGAAGGGTCTGCGGCCTCATGCTTGGCGTGGGAGCGGGCTTTGATTTCCACGCGGGAACGGTAAAAAGGGCTCCCAAGTGGATGCAGGAAATCTGCATGGAATGGCTCTACCGGATCGGCCAGGACCCCAAGCGGCTCCTCATCCGGTATCTGGATACGAATTTTTCCTTCGTGTTCGATCTGATGAAGGAAGGGCTGAAGGGAAAGAAGGGGATCGATGCGGTGAACCGGGAAATGGAGAAAAATGAGGCTGCGAATGAAAACGAAACCGGGAAAGGGTCCTGCCGTCAGGACGCGCCCGGCGGGAAAGAACTTTGCCAGGGCGGGGCGCCAGCCGGAAAGCACGGTAAGCCGCTGAAGATCGCCATGATCGGCCACAAGCGGATCCCTTCCAGAGAAGGCGGCGTGGAGATCGTGGTGGACGAGCTGTCTACGAGGCTGGTGAAGCTGGGATGCCGGGTGGATGCGTATAACCGGTATGGAAAGCATACTGCGGGAAAACAGTTTGATGAGCGGCGGGGGAGATATTATAACGGCATCCGTCTGATTACGATTCCGACGCCGAAGAGCAGCTCGCTGAACGCGATTGTTTATTCCTTTTTTGCGGCGCTGCTCGCCCTGTTCGGCCGCTATGACGTGATCCATTTTCATGCGGAGGGGCCCTGCATCATGCTGCTGATTCCGAAGCTGTTCGGTATCCGCGTGGTGGCGACCATCCACGGGCTGGACTGGCAGCGCTCCAAGTGGGGAAATTTTGCCTCTGACATGCTGAAGCTGGGGGAGAAAATCGCCGCGAAATACGCGGATGAGGTGATTGTCCTGTCCCGGAACATGCAGGACTATTTTCTGGAAAACTATGGGAGAAAGACCCATTTCATCCCGAACGGCATCACCCGGCCGCAGATCAGGAAGGCCGAACTGATCCGGGAACGCTACGGGCTGGAGAAGGACGGCTACATCCTTTTTCTTGCCAGAATCGTGCCGGAAAAGGGACTGCATTATCTGATCGAAGCCTTTTATCAGATGAAAACGGACAAAAAGCTGGTCATCGCCGGGGGCAGCAGCCACAGCCACGCTTATATGGAGCAGATCCGTGAGATGGCGTCCCGCGATGAGAGGATTCTCATGACGGACTTCGTCCACGGTCAGTGCCTGGAGGAGCTGTATTCCAACGCCTATCTGTTCGTCCTTCCCAGCGATGTGGAAGGCATGGCGCTGACCCTGCTGGAGGCGATGAGCTTCGGAAACTGCTGCCTGGTGAGCGATATTAAGGAAAATACCGAGGTCGTGGAGGAGCATGCCGTGACCTTTCAAAAGGGCGATGTGGAGGATCTGAAGCGGAAGCTTTCCGGACTGCTGGAGGCTCCGGAGCGGGTGGAAGCCATCCGGCGGGAAAGTCAGGAATTTATCTGCGCGAAATATAACTGGGACGAGGTTGTGACGGAAACACTGAAGCTGTATACGCCATAAAAGGAACGGAGAAGCCGATGAAAATTCTGATGGTCAATAAATTTCTGTATCCCAACGGCGGATCGGAAACCTATCTTTTTGAAACGGGAAAACAGCTTCAGAAAATGGGACATGAGGTGCAGTACTTCGGCATGGAGCATGAAGGCCGCATCGTGGGGAACCATGCGGAAAGCTATACCTCCGGCATGGATTTTCATTCCGGAAAGCTGGCGAAGCTGACGTACCCCTTCCGGATTCTCTATTCCACGGAAGCGCGCAGGAAGATCCGCAGGGTTCTGGACGATTTTCAGCCCGATGCGGTTCATCTGAATAACTTCAACTTCCAGCTCACTCCCTCCATCCTGATGGAGATTGAGAAATACCGGAAACAGACCGGACGTGCGGTGCGTATTCTGTATACGGCGCATGATTACCAGCTGGTCTGCCCCAACCACATGATGCGTGTTCCGGAAACGGGAAAGAACTGTGAACGCTGCCTGGAGAGAGGCTTCTGGCAGTGCGCGGCCCACAGATGCATCCACAATTCCAGACTCAGAAGCGTGCTGGGAAGCATGGAAGGCAGCCTGTACCGCCGGCTTGGAACCTACCGCTTTCTGGACTGCATGATCTGTCCGTCCCGGTTCATGAAGGAGAAGCTGGATCAGAACCCGTTGTTTGCCGGAAAGACCGTCGCCATGCATAATTTTGTGGGAAGCGCGGAAGACAGAGCAATCCATGCGGGAGATGAAGCAAGCCCTGCGGGCGGAACAATGGAAAAGAAGGAATATGTCCTCTATTTTGGCCGTTTCGCAGAGGAAAAGGGGATTCGGACCCTGTTAAATGCCTGCGGGAAGCTGCCGGAGATTCCTTTTATTTTCGCGGGGAGCGGGCCGCTGGAGGCTGAGGTAAGCAGGGCGGATAATGTGAAAAATCTGGGATTTCAGACAGGGGCCGTCTTAAAGAAGCTGATTGCGGAAGCGGCTTTCAGCATCTATCCTTCGGAATGGTATGAAAACTGCCCGTTTTCGGTGATGGAATCCATATCCTTCGGAACGCCGGTGGTCGGCGCGGATATCGGAGGGATTCCGGAGCTGGTGGAGCAGGGACGGACGGGCGAGCTGTTTGCCAGCGGCGATGTGGATGAATTGTGTGACAAAATATGGAAATTATGGAATGACAGGCAACTGTTGTCAGAATATACAGAAAATTGTCGGAAAAAGAGCTTTGATACGGTGGAGGAATACTGTGGGAAGCTGGTGAGATTGTACCGGGGGGAATGAGCAGAGTCATGAGAGTCATTCACATGGATTCCGGCCTGGGAAACCAGATGCTGGATTATGCGGAATATCTGGCAATCAAAGAAGCCAACCCGGACGGAGAATACTATCTGGAAAATCTGATTTATGAGCTGCCGCATATGCCGGGTATGTTTTCTCAGTGGAATGGATACGAACTGGAGCGGATTTTCGGTATTCAACTTCCAAATATCAGGGAATGCTTTGACCGGAGCCAGTGGGAAACGATTCTGAGAGAAGTGGCAGAGAGCCGGTTCTGGGAAGAGGACTGGAATTTTGCCCCCTATATTGTGGAGGCCTTCCAAAGGCAGGGACTGGAACTTGCCAGCATGATCCCGGACAAACGGCCGGGGCTGCAGCGGCAGGAGAGCCGGAAGGTCAGGCTTAGAGGAAAGTTGACGGATTTTTTTCGGACAGCGCCCGGGTATCATACCAAGCGTCTGCTCAGGAAGGCCTTTCAGAAATCCATCATTGAGAAAAAGAACCAGAGCGTCGATGTGTTCCGAAAGTATCCGCAGGATGTATTTGCGGGCCACTCACTGGCATTTCGATATAAGGGCTTCGGCATGGAGCGGATTGAAAGGCAGATCCGGGAGGCATTTCAGTTTCCGGAAATCCGGGATGACAGAAACCGTAGAATGCTGGAGCTGGTTCAGAACACCAATTCAGTGGCGATTCATGCCAGGCGCAGCGACATGCTTTTTGTAAACGGAGACTGTTATAAATACGGCTATTTTAAAAGAGCGGTTCATTACATCAGGAAACGAACGGAAAACCCGGTATTCATTTTTTTCTGCGACGAAAAAAGCACGGGTTGGTGTGAGAAAAATGAAAAAATATTTGGCCTTGATTTCCGAAAGGATAAGGTATATTTTGTGGACTGGAATAGGGGACCGGAAAGCTTTCGTGATATGCAGCTGATGGCCCGGTGTAAGCACAATATTTTCACGCAGAGCTCCTTTGGGTTCTGGGGAGCCTGGCTGAATGAGAATCCGGACAAGATTACCTGTGCTCCGGATGTTTTGTTTGAAGCGACGAACAGTTTCTGAAGAAGATGCCGCCTGCAGCGGCGGAAAGAGGATTATGGAACAATATATTCCCAAAGTGATCCATTACAGCTGGTTCGGCGGGAAGGAAAAGCCGGCATTCATCAGAAAATGCATCAGCACATGGGAAAAGAAGATGCCGGAATACCGGATTGTGGAATGGAATGAGAGCAACTTCAATCTGGAGGAGCATCCCTTTGCCTTAGACGCTTACAGGGCGAAAAAGTATGCCTTTGTCAGCGACTATGTCAGGGTATATGTGATGTATCACTATGGCGGCATTTATTTTGATACGGATATCGAGGTAAAAAGGGATTTTTCCGATAAGCTTGCCGGAGCCAGGTTTGTGATTGCCTTCGAACTTCCGGATTCTCTGATGACCGGGTTCTTCGCCGCTCAGAAGGGGAATCCTGCAGTGAAGGAGATTTTGGATTATTATGACCGCACCAGCTTCTACAATGAGGACGGAAGCATGCAGCTGACGCCGAATCCCATTATTTTTGCCAGAGAGACCGCCAAGTTTGGTCTGGTATTTAACGGACAGTATCAGGAGATCGGAGACGGCATGCGCATTTTCCCGAATGAGGTATTCGGCGGATACAATGTATACGATATGATCTATACCATAACAGAGAATACTGTGTTGGTGCATCATTATACCGCCTCCTGGAGAACGGTTCGGGAAGAAATTCCCGTGAAGCTGAAAAAGCTGATGCTGAAGCTGTTCGGTGTGGAATTTTTCCGGTTCATGAGAAGAGTGAAACATAAAATATTGAAAATCGAGGACAGGCAGAAGTGAAGATACTGATCGTAAGAAGCTTTCCGGATATATTGAATCTGAACGCCTATAATGTGCAGGAAATCGGACTGGCAAAGGCACTGACACGCAGAGGTCTGGAATGCGGGATTGTCTTATATAATGGAAGCCAGAAGGACAGGAAGGAGCGGTATACCTTTTCCGAGGACGGAAAG
>DXDD01000129.1 GCA_019115665.1 Candidatus Eisenbergiella pullistercoris
GTCCATGAAGCGGTCAAAAGTGAGGACGGAAGCCGGGAACAGGAAGTGGAAATCTTCTACCGCTTTATCGGCAAAATCGAATGACACATCTTGAGATACCCAACAATATCTTTAACTAAGGGAAACGGGGCAGAGCTCACCGGACCTGGAAAAGATCGTCCTGCTGAGCGATCTTTTCAGGACGACGACAGATTACCTCTTGAAAGGAACGTTTCCTGCCGGGCAGGAAACGGCGGCGCGGCAGGGATTGCGCGCCATGATCTGCGGCATGACAGGATGCGCGCTCAATCTGGCCGGACTGATTGCGGCCTGTACGGTATGGTATGAAAAGCAGACTGCCGCAGCCACCGGGGCGGGACTGATCCTGATGGCGGCGGGATGTGTGGTTTACGAAAGCGGCGTGCTTCAGGCGGGGGAAAAGGAAAAGAAAAGGGCGGGAAGATTATTCTGGTCGGTCAGCTGCTGGATCCTTCCATTCATCCCGCTGGCCATGATCTATAATATCCTTTTCAGCGGGACCAGCGCTCCCTATCCGATTCTGACCGGGCCGGTTCCGGGCTTTGTGAGCTATGCGCTGTTCTGGCTTCTTTATATCGGGATCGGGACGGCGGCGGAGCTTTCTTTGCACAGGAAGGCCGAACTGTAGTTCCGGACAGGATTTGCAGTTGCTGATCCCTCCTGTATTATGATACTATATGGTCAGGAAAAAGGTCCGAAACCGCAGGCAGACAGGCTGTCCGCGGCTTCGGCGGAAACAGAGGCACATATGATACTGACAGTGACATTGAATCCGGCAGTGGACAAGACTTATCAGACGGGAGAGCTTTTCTGCGGAAGGGTGAACCGGATGCGTTCCATGACCAATATCGCGGGCGGAAAGGGGATCAACGTGAGCAGGATCCTGCGGCAGTACGGCTGTGAGGTGACGGCGACAGGATTCCTGGGAGGATTTTCGGGAGAGTGGATCGAAAAGGAACTGCTTCGGACCGGGATGCGGTGTGAGTTCGTTCCGATCGGCCAGGAAACCAGAAGCAGCATGAATGTGGTGGCGGACAACGGATATGTGACGGAGATCCTGGAACCCGGGCCGGAGATCACGGAAAAGGAGCTGGAAGCATTTTTTGTCCGTTTTGACCGGCTCCTTGCGGACTGCGGCATCGTGGTGCTGTCCGGAAGCGTTCCGCGGGGCGTGCCGGAGGATATCTACGCCCGGCTGATCCGCCGCGCGCAGGCGCAGGGAAAAGAGACGGTGCTGGATACCAGCGGGGAATTCCTGCGGGAGGGGATCAAAGCGGCGCCTACGGTGATCAAGCCCAACCGGAAGGAGATGGAGTATGTGATCGGCCACCGGCTGAACGGACGGGAGGGTCTGATGGAAGCGGCGGCTTATCTGCGCGGGAACGGCGTCCACCTGGCGGCGGTTTCCCTGGGGAACAGAGGGCTTCTGATGGCAGGAGAGGAAGGGCTTTTTTATGCCAGACCTCCAAGGGTGAGGACGCTGAACACCGTGGGCTGCGGCGACTGCGTGGTGGCTTCCCTGGTGATGTCCAGGATCGCGGACGCAGGGGAAGAGGAGATGCTGCGTCGGGCAGTGGCCCTTTCCGCGGCAAGCGCATCCTGCCTGGAAAGCGGCCGTGTGCCGATGGAACTGGCGGAGGAGCTGTACGGACAGGTCACGGTGGAGCGGCTGGAGCTTCCGGAAGGGGAGGGATTATAGTTTTTCTTATGGAGGAAAAAAGATGATTTACAGAGATTTTCAGGACATGAAGCTTTCCGGGCTGGGCATGGGCGCGATGCGCCTTCCGGTCATCGACGGGGACGATTCCAGAATTGATGAAACGAAAACGCAGGCCATGGTGGATTACGCCATGGAGCAGGGCGTGAATTATTACGATACGGCCTGGGGCTATCACGACGGTCATTCCGAAACCGTGATGGGAAAGGCGCTGAGCCGTTATCCGAGGGAGAGCTATTTCCTTGCAACCAAGTTCCCGGGCTACGACCTTTCCAATATGGGCAGGGTGGATGAAATCTTTGAAAAGCAGCTGGAAAAATGCGGGGTGGAATACTTTGACTTTTACCTGTTCCACAATGTCTGCGAGATGAACATAGACGCATATCTGGATGAAAAATACGGGATCCATGAATATCTGATGAAGCAGAAGGCGGCCGGAAGGATCCGGCATCTGGGCTTTTCCGCCCATGGGAATCTGGACGTGATGAAGCGTTTTCTTGACGCCTATGGCAAGGATATGGAATTCTGTCAGATCCAGCTGAATTTCCTGGACTGGACGTTTCAGGGCGCGAAGGAGAAGGCGGAGCTTCTCAAAGAATGGAATATCCCGGTATGGGTGATGGAGCCTCTGCGCGGCGGAAAGCTCGCGAAGCTGGCGGACGAAGATGAGAAGGCGTTAAAGGCGCTCCGACCGGAAGAAAGCATTCCCGCATGGGCCTTTCGTTTCCTGCAGTCCGTTCCCGGCGTGACCATGGTGCTTTCCGGTATGTCCAGCCTGCAGCAGATGCAGGAGAACATCCGCACCTTCGCGGAGGATAAGCCCCTGAATGAAAAGGAAAGGAACACCCTTCTTCAGATCGCGGACGGGATGGTGAAGAAAATCGTGCTTCCCTGCACGGCCTGTCATTACTGCACCAGCCACTGCCCGCAGGGCCTGCCCATCCCGGAGCTCCTCGCCCTGTACAATGAACACTGCTTCACGGAGGGCGGCTTCATCGCGCCGATGGCCCTCGCCGCCTACCCGGAGGAAAAACGGCCAAACGCCTGCATCGGCTGCAGAAGCTGTGAGGCGGTCTGCCCGCAGCAGATCAAGATTTCGGAGGCGATGGCGGATTTTTCGCAGAAGCTGGGAATGTAATACAGAAACGAAAAAAGAAAATGGATACCTGGTAAGAACAGCCCCGGCTCCGGAATGTGGATGGCTGGGGCTGTTTTTAATTGATGGGAGAAACGGTTAGAAACAGGATTTGCGGGAGGTATCGGAGGATGGGAAAAACATTTGAAGAAATGCAGGAGATGTATCGGGAAGTGGTGAGACGTTTCAACAAAATCGAACTGCGGGAATGGAATGCTCAGGGCGCAATGATTGAGCTGTCCAAACAGGTTGGGGAACTGGCAAAGCAGGTAATGATTAAGGAAAAGTATTATGCTCTCACGGATGAGGTTCCGGATGTGGATGAACGTCTGGGAAATGAGATGGCGGATGTGATTGCTCAAGTGATGAGACTGGCTGACTGTTATCAGATTGATCTGGAGAGGGCATTCCTTTCAGCACGAGAGGACGAAAACCAGTATCTGATATCAAGAGGAGTCTGAAAAGGAGGCGGTCAGTCTTTTATGAATTTCGTCCGCCTGTGGCGGCAGAAGGAGAGAAAACATGGACTGCGTTTTTTGCAAAATCATATCCGGAGAACTGCCGGGGAAAATTGCGGCTATGACGGTGTGAACCTGCTGAATGCAAGCGGCGAGAGCGCGGGGCAGTCTGTGTCTCATTTTCATATCCATATCATTCCGAGAAAAAAGGGAGACGGAATTGACGCATGGCCAGCTTTTTCAGGAGCTAGGCGTAATCTGAAAGAAGTGTATGAAGAACTGAGAATGCCAGGGGATACTGTGGAATCAGGATAGAGATCGCTGAGGGGCATATCCGTGAGCGTTGACATACAAATAAGGTGGAACATTCCTGGCTGGATATCCCGCCTTATTCTTAAAGCTTGAAAATATCAGAATGTGTTCCGGTATCTACAAGTGTAAGAGTCAGAATGTCATTTTCAATCAGATAGACCAGAAGCCAATCCGGTTTGACATGGCATTCGCGGAAACCTTTAAATTTGCCGCTTAATTCGTGATCGCGGTATTTCGCGTCAAGTTGTTTGCCCTGACGAAGTGTATCAACAACATCATCTAAAAGCGAAAGATTCAGGCCGCGTTTCTTCATAAGCCTGTAGCTCTTCTTATAAGCGGTGGTGAATTTTACTGTATACACTTATTCTTCAAGAGCCTTTCGAAGTTCATCCATGCTGGTATATCCCCTGACGTCAGGATCACGGGAAATGCGCCTGGCCTCCTCCATAGCGTCAAGCGTGTGCTGACTGTAGCGGGGCATTTCAACACGAAAAGGAAGACCGCCTCTTAAAATACACTGATGGAGAAACAGGTTGACTGCGCCGGACATATCAAGACCAAGATCATTAAATAAATCTGCGGCCTGCTTCTTGATATCGGCGTCAATTCTGATTTGAGTAGGTACCGTAGCCATATAATCACCGCCTTTCAATTATATTATATATAATTCGGTTTACGATGTCAATTAAAATGACGATTTGTAAGAGGAAATTGCTGGAACATCATGGCAAAGACTGCAAACCAGGAATCTGCAGTTTCAGCCGAAGGATGTCCGGCGGCGCTTTGAAAGGGAGGAAAGGATGACCGAAAGAGAAAAAATGCTGGCAGGGCAGCTTTATGACTGCGGGGATGCCGAATTATTAGCGCAGTGGCATAAGGCGAAGGATCTGGTGCGGGACTATAACCGGACAGACTCTGCCAACGCACGGGAAAAAGAAAGGATTTTAAGCGAACTGCTCGGGGGAAAAGGGAAGAATCTCTGGATAACCGCGCCCTTTTATGTGGATTACGGGAACAATATTTATTTCGGGAATAATTGTGAAGTCAACATGAACTGCACTTTTCTGGATGACAATATCATCCGTATCGGGGACAATGCCCTGATTGCGCCGAATGTGCAGATATATACGGCCTTTCACCCGACGAATGCCGCGGATCGCTTTGGCGGGGCAAAGGAAGACGGCTCTTTTGCGTTCTGCAAAACGCAGACAGCGCCGGTTGTTATAGGAAACGATGTATGGATCGGCGGCGGGGCGATCATTATGCCGGGCGTTTCGATAGGAAATAATGTTGTGATCGGCGCGGGAAGCGTTGTTACAAAGGATATTCCGGATCATACGGTAGCGTTTGGGAATCCCTGCCGGGTGGTAAGGAAGAATGACCGCAGTGATGTCAGGAAGACTGCGCCGGAAAAATCAAAGCTGCAGGAAGGCGTTCCGGCAGAAGGAGGATAAGATGAACGAAAGAAAAATGGAGCTGTTCTGCCGTGTCGGGGGAAGGGATAAGGAGCTGGCCGCGGCAGGGAGAGCGGGAGAAGCCGCTGTTTATGAAAACGGCTGCCTGCAGGCATTGCTTCATGGGGAATCCCTCGGAGAGGGGAGAAAGAGGCTGATCTGTGAATGGAAGAACCGGACGGACGCGGCGCTTTCCTGCCAGCTGGAGCTTCGGATCCGGACGGATTTTGTTTTTGACCATTATGTGATCCCCGGCGTTTCCGTGAACGGAAACCACTGGGGAAAGGGGAAGGAGCCGAAGGGGCTTCTCTGCGAGGGGGAGCCCTGGGTGTTCGACTACCGCAGAACAACGATCCCTGCCTGTACCATCAGCGAGAACGGGGAGCGGTATTTTGCCCTGTTCGCCTCCGACGAGAGCTCCTTATCCCTGCAGGCATCCTGTTCCATGCTCCCTCAGGAGGACGGGACGATGGCGCACCGGATCCTTTATCCCTGCATGGAGCGGCCGAAGACCTACTGCGGCAGAGACGAATACGCTCCGGCTCATGAGGAGTTTCTGACGATCGGGGCGGGGGAAACGGTGCGGACGGTGTGCTTCCTGTTATCCGGCCGGCCTGTATATCCCAATTTTGCCGCAGCCGCCGTGGAAGACGCGGCCCTTGAGCTTCTGGGAAGCCCGTTCTCTGCGGCCTGTCCGGCGGATGAGGTGAAGGAGCTGTGCTGTGCCTTTGCGGGCCGGCTTCTGACGGAGGTGAACGGAAGAAAGCTGTTTTCCATCGGACAGTCGTTGGACGGGCAGGGGGTTTTTCATAATGTTTCCGGATATGAGTTCGGCTGGTGCGGACAGAACGGCATGTATGCCAGACTGTTTCTGGAAAAAGGACTGCGGACCGGCGATCAGGCGCTGATCGATACGGCGGTCAGCAATCTGGACGCCTGGAGCCATGAGGCCGTGGAGAAAACGGGACTGATCCACACGCATTATGACTGGATGACGGAGAAAAAGAGCGACGTGGAGGACACCTGCAATCTGGGCTATGCGGTACTTGAGCTGACGAAGGCATGGGAGGCCGCGCGCCGCGCCGGAATGGAGAAGCCGGACTGGCTGAAGGCGGCAGAAGGGACGGCGGAGTTTCTGGTATCCCGCTGGTCGGAAGTCTCCGGCTTTGGAAAGGCCTGGAATGTGAAGACCGGCGAGTGCGCCGACCCGGAGGGAACCATCGGCGCTTATCTGATCCCGGGACTTGCCGAATTATACCGTGCGGAAGGCAATGCCCGTTTCCTGGAGGCCGCGCGCCGCGCCTGCCGGTTTTACCGGGACAGGGATCTTTCCCGCTTCCTGTGTACGGCCGGGGCGCTGGATACGTACTGCATCGACAAGGAAACCAGCGGTCCGCTGCTGACCGGAAGCCTTGCCCTGTACGAAATCGACGGAACGGACGAGTGGCTGGAGTGCGCGAAAATGGCAGGCTGGTATTTCTGCGCCTGGATGTTCCATCATGACACCATTCCGGAAAAGGACAGCGATTTCGCCCGGTACGGCTACCGTACCCTGGGCGGGACCAGCGTGTCCGCCCAGCATCATCATATCGATCCCTGGGGCGCGCAGGTGGTGCCGCAGCTTCTGCAGCTGGGAAGGCTGACGGGCGATCCCCACTGGAAAAAACGCGCGTCTCTGATCTGGGCAAATGCGGTACAGAATCTTGCGCCGGCACAGGGGAAGACCATCCACGGCCATTTCCGGGAAGCGGGCGCGCAGAACGAGGGCTATCTGCACTGCTTCTGGGGAGAAAAGGGCGCGCCCGGCTTTATGAACGACTGGCTGGTGGCCTGGCCGCAGGCCTTCTGCTGGAATACGGCGGAGCAGATCCGGGATGAGGAGCTGCTTTAAGAAAATTTCAGAAAGCGGACACAAAACCAACACATTTTTTCAGTAAGATTGTTTACGGATAGTTGAAGAGCGATCCAAAAACTATCTCCCCCTCATAGTCGGCAGCCCCCGCCCCGCGCGGGGGCTGTTTCATCAGGAAGGCATAGATGAAATGGCAGGACAATGCGAAGGTATTCCGTGTTACGGTGGAGAAGCTGTTGGAATTTGTGGATGATGAAGAGAAAAAGTAGGGCGTTTCCGACTGGCAGACAGGAGCTTCCAGGCATCCGTCGCCATACCGGCAACGTCATCCTACTGTTTCGGTGTACACCGGGAGCTGCTGACGGATATCGGACTGTATAAGCAGACAATTTTTCAACTTCAAAACATCTCGCAGGTTTTTCTGCGGAACCCTTCCGGACAGCAACCCCGAAACGGGGAAACGATGGAGACAGCGGCGTCCGGAGCGCTCGCGGAAAGAAAGGGGAAATCGGGAAAGATGTATGTGATGGGAATTGACAGCGGATCCACCTCCACCGACGCGGTGATCATGGATAAGGGCCAAAAGATCGTGGCCTCCGCTGTGGTGCGCACCGGGGCCGCTCTTTACGCGCTGGATAAAGTTGAACGTTTTTCAGATTGACGGTTTGCGAATAGTGAATTAAAATATAGGATATCATAATTCACGAAAGGAGACCGCGATATTTCAATGTTTATCGGCAGAGAACAGGAATTGAAAAAGCTGAACCGGATGTACCAAAGCGGCAAGCTGGAAGTGGCTGTCATTTACGGCCGGCGCCGTGTTGGAAAAACGACGCTGATCAATGAGTTCTGCAAAGACAAAAAAACGATTTTTTTTGCGGCGCAGGAGAGCAGCGCCGAACAGAATCTGGAAACCCTGTCACGGGCGATTTCGGAAACGGAGAGCGGGGAAAGCGCGGCTTTTGCCACATATCGGAGCTTTACGGATGCTTTTCTGAAAATCGCAGAGCTGGCAAAAACACAGAGACTGATCTGGGTCATAGATGAATACCCCTATCTGGCGCAGGCAGAGCGCGGGATTTCCTCTCTTCTGCAGAATTTTCTGGATCACCGGTTCAGGCAGACAGGGCTGTTTCTGATTCTCTGCGGTTCTTCGATGAGTTTTATGGAAAAGCAGGTTTTGGGGTATCAGAGTCCTCTTTATGGCAGGAGAACCGCGCAGTTTAAAATCCTGCCTTTCGATTATCTGGATACGGGAAAGTGGTTTCCGGAGTATTCCTGCAGCGACAGGGCGCTGATTTATGGGATCACGGGCGGGATTCCCATGTATCTGGAGCAGTTTTCGCCCGAGCTGACGATCCGGGAAAACCTGCTGGAGAATTTATTCGACAGAAATGCCGTCCTGTTTGAAGAACCGTCCAACCTGCTGAAACAGGAGCTCCGGGAACCGGCGGCTTATAACGCCGTGATTACGGCGGTCGCTTCCGGAAAAACGAAGCTGTCGGAGATCGCGACTACGGTGGGTGTGGAAACCGGACTTTGCGCAAAATATATGACGAATCTGATCGCTCTTGGAATCATCAAAAGAGAAACTCCCATCACTGAACCGAACAGCAAAAGACCGGTTTACCTGGTAGAAGATCAGTTTTTCCGTTTCTGGTACACCTTTGTGCCCGGGAACATTTCCGCGATACAGTCCGGCCGGATGGAGCGTTCCTATTCTTCCATGGTGGAAAGCCGCCTGCCCAATTATATGGGACTGACCTTTGAAAAAATGTGCCGGGATTACATTTTATATTATGATGAAAAGCTGCCTTTTCCCATCGGGGCGGTGGGACAGTGGTGGGGAGGAAATCCCAAAACCCGCAGACAGGCTCAGATTGATGTTGTGGTGACCTCGGCGGAAGGTGACAGCGCGATCATCGGCTCCTGTAAATTCCGGGAAACGCCGACAGAGGAGGAGGAACTGCGTCTGATGGAAGAATATGCGGACGCAATGGGACATTTTGCGAACCGGTATTATTACCTTTTTGCCAAATCCGGTTTCAGCGCCGGACTGGAAAGCCTTGCTGAAAAAGGACAGGTGCGGCTGCTCACGCTGGCGGAGCTGTATGAAGCCGATTCACAGGAAGAAAAAGAGAAAAACCCGGTTTGACACCCGGCAAGATGCTCTGGTACGGTTCAAAAGCAAGATTCACATGATATAACCGTACAAAAAGTCTTTTGCGACGGTTATAAAGAGGATTTCCGGATTCTTAACCGTACTTTCGGGCTATCCGATACGGTTAGAAACAGATTTTTCAACCTTTTAACCGTATCATGCCATGAAAAGTACGGTTCAGAATAGCATTTTCTGGAATTAGATCCGTAAAAAATGGATTTTTGTACGGTTACGAATCCATTTTTTCGTTTTTCAACCGTATATGGACGGAAGTGTTCCATGGAAGGCCCGGCGGAATGTTTTCCTGTAAAAATTTACGGAACATTTTTGTCTGGTCCCCTGCCCTGTGAAAAGCAGCAGGTTCCCTGTGACGATTATAAGCAGCGTTTTGGCGCCGGTTGAAAAAATCCCCCTTCTATGCTATTCTTATAGAATCTGCTGACCAGGAAGAATTGCAAAAGAAATTCTTTCCACGGATTAAAATGCGGCCGTTCGGCCGCAGGACGGGAATCGGCTTTGCCGTTTCCCTGGAAGAATCGCTTCGCGGTTCTTCAAAAGGAGGTAGCATGACCAAACTGAGAACTCTGCTTGAGAATCTGGAAGTGACAGCCCTGCGGGGCAGTCTGGAGACCGCGCTGGATCAGGAGATCACGGCACTGGTTTACGATTCCAGAAAGATCACGAAGGACTGCCTTTTCGTCTGTATCGAAGGGGCGAATTTTGATGGACATGACGCGGCGGCGCAGGCGGTTTCTCAGGGAGCGGCCGTTCTGGTGGTACAAAAGCCCGTTGAAGTGCCGCAGGACAGCGAGGTGCTGATCCTGCAGGCGGAAAGCACGCGCTATGCGCTGGCCTTTCTGTCCGCGGCCTGGTTCGGCCATCCGGCGTCAAAGCTTACGACCATCGGCATCACCGGGACGAAGGGAAAAACAACCTCCACCTATCTGGTGAAGTCCATTCTGGAAAACGCCGGGCGGAAGGTGGGGCTTGTGGGCACCATCGAGGTGATCATCGGGGATACGCACATCCATGCGGAAAACACCACGCCGGAATCCTACGTGCTCCAGTCGTATCTTTCACGGATGGTGGAGGAGGGCTGCGATACGGTGGTGATGGAGGTTTCCTCCCAGGCGCTGATGCAGCACAGAAGCCAGGGCTTCGTGTTTGACTTCGGCATTTTTACGAATATCGAGCCGGATCATATCGGGCCGAATGAGCATGCCAGCTTTGAAGAATATCTGCATTGCAAGGGGCTTTTGTTCCAACAGTGCCGGGTGGGCATTGTGAACGGAGACGACGCTCACTGGAGGCAGGTGACGGAAGGCCGCACCTGCCGGCTGGAAACCTACGGACTGGGCGAGGGGTGCGACATCCGCGCCACGGGCCTGAAGCTGACGAATGGGAATGGAAAGCTGGGCGCAGCCTTCCATGTCTCCTGCGGCGCAGACGGGGCGGAAAGCGGGGAGGCGATGGATTTTGACGCTCAGATCGACATGCCGGGCCGGTTCAGCGTCTACAACGCGCTGACTGCCATCGCCATCTGCCGTCATTTCAGGGTTTCCGTTCCGGATATGCAGAAGGCGCTTCTTTCCGCGAAGGTGAAAGGGCGCATCGAGCCTGTGAAGGTGTCGGATGAATTCACCCTGCTCATCGATTACGCGCACAACGCCATGGCGCTGGAAAGTCTTCTGACCACCCTGAAGGAATACGGGCACGGAAGGCTGGTCTGCGTGTTTGGCTGCGGGGGAAACCGCTCCCGCCTGCGCCGGTTCGAGATGGGCGAGGTGAGCGGAAGGCTTGCGGATCTGACCGTCATCACCTCTGACAATCCCCGGTTCGAGGAGCCCCAGGCCATCATCGACGATATTGTGAACGGCATTCAGAAAACGGACGGGAAGCATATCGAGATCTGCGACCGGAAGGAAGCCATTGCCTGGGCCATCGACCACGGGCAGCCCGGGGACATCATCGTGCTTGCGGGCAAAGGCCATGAGGACTATCAGGAGATCCGGGGCGTGAAGCATCCCATGGACGAGCGGGAGCTGATCGCGGATATCCTGAAGGAGCGGGGGATTTCCTTTTCCTCCTGACGCGTGCCGCGCCGGGACGACACTTTTGCATGCCGCGCCAGGGCGCACACATTTTGCGTGCCGCGCCGGAGCGACACATTTTATGGAAAGCGGGAAGCTCCGGCCTGTCCCGGGGCCTGCAGCACAGACCCGAACCGGAGAACCGCACAGAAGTACGGAAAGGAGGCGGAAAACAGATGCAGGGAAAATACGCAAACGTCATCGTGGATATTTCTCATGAAAATGTGGACCGCCCCTTTGCCTACCGCATTCCCGGGCGGCTCCGGGGTGTTCCGGAGCCGGGCATGCAGGTTGTGATACCCTTCGGGCGGGGCAATACGCTGCGCACCGGCTACATCATCGAGGTGACGGACGAGGCGGATTTTGATGAAAGCCGCATGAAGGAGCTGGACAGCATCAGAAAGGGCGGAACGCAGGTGGAGAGCCGCCTGATCCGGCTGGCCTTCTGGATGAAGGAGCATTACGGATCCACCATCATCGCGGCTCTGAAAACCGTGCTTCCGGCGAGAAAGAAGTTCAAAACGCCGGAAAAAAAGGAAATCCGCCTTCGCGTGAGCTCGGAGGAGGCCCGCCAGGAGCTCCTGACATGCGAGAGGAAGCACCAGAACGCCAAGGCCCGCGTCCTGCGGGAGCTGATCGCGGAGGAATGCCTTCCCATGGGGCTTCTTGCAAAAAAGCTGAACATTTCCGCCACCACCTTCAAAAGCCTCTGGGAGAGCGGCATCGTTTCCATCGAAAGCGTGCCTTACTACCGCAATCCGGTGAAGCTGGACGTGGAGCGGGAGGAGGGAAGGCGGTTAAGCCCTTCTCAGCGGCGGATTGTGGAGGATTTTTTTGAAAAATACGACGCCGGGGACCGGCAGACCTGCCTCCTGAAGGGAATCACCGGGAGCGGGAAAACGGAGGTCTACATGGCGCTCATCGAGGGCGTGGTGAAGCGGGGGCATCAGGCGGTGATGCTGATTCCGGAGATCGCCCTCACCTATCAGACCGTGCTGCGCTTTTACAGGCGGTTCGGCGACCGGGTTTCCGTGATGAATTCCACCCTGTCCGCCGGGGAAAAATATGACCAGTGCGAGCGGGCGAAGCGCCGGGAGATCGACGTGATCATCGGGCCCCGTTCCGCTCTTTTCACCCCTTTTCCGGACATCGGCCTCATCGTCATTGACGAGGAGCATGAGGGCAGCTATAAGAGTGAGACCATGCCGAAGTACCACGCGAGGGAGACGGCCGAGGAGCTGGCCAGGCTTCACGGAGCGGCGGTATTTTTAGGCTCCGCCACACCGTCCCTGGAGAGCTTTTATCGGGCAAAGGAGGGCAGATACCGGCTCTACACCCTTTCGGAGCGCTTAAACGGCGGAATGCTTCCGAAGGTGTACGTGGAGGATCTGCGGCAGGAGCTGAAGGAAGGAAACCGATCCATTTTTTCCCGAAGGCTGCAGGCGCTTCTGGAGGACCGGTTCGCGAGGGGAGAGCAGAGCATGCTCTTTCTGAACCGCAGAGGCTACGCGGGCTTCGTATCCTGCCGCATGTGCGGCCATGTGATGAAGTGCCCGCACTGCGACGTTTCCCTTTCCGAGCACAGAAACGGCACTCTGGTCTGCCACTACTGCGGCTATACGCGGCCGGCGGTGCAAACCTGCCCGGAATGCGGCTCTCGCTATATTCTGGGCTTCCGGGCGGGAACCGAACAGATCGAGGAGCAGCTTCACCGGATGTATCCGGACAAAAAAGTGCTGCGGATGGACGCGGACACTACCCGGAAGAAGGAGAGCTATGAACAGATCCTCGCCTCCTTTGCCGCAGGGGAGGCGGACGTGCTGGTGGGCACCCAGATGATCGTGAAGGGACACGATTTTCCGGCAGTCACCCTCATGGGAATCCTGGCGGCGGACATGTCCCTTTCCGCCTCGGACTACCGGGCGTCGGAGCGCACCTTTCAGCTTCTGACCCAGGCGGCGGGCCGGGCCGGCCGGGGCAGCCGCCCCGGCGAGGTGGTGATCCAGACCTACCAGCCGGAGCACTACAGCATTGTCCACGCGGCGGCGCAGGATTACGACGGCTTTTATGAGGAGGAGATCCTGTACCGGAAGCTTCTCTCCTATCCGCCTGCCGCCCATATCCTGGCCGTCCAGATCGGAGCGGCGCAGGAGGAGGCGGGAGCGGCGCTTGCAAAACGGCTTTCCCTGCTGGCCGGGGATCTTCCGGAGGGGAGCTTTCTCATCGGTCCGGCGCCCGCCTCCATCGGAAAGATCAGCGACGTATACCGCTTTGTCATCTATGTCAAAAGTCCGGATTATGATGTGCTCATCCGCGTCAAGGACCGGATGGAGAGCTGGCTGAAGGGACAGGAGGACAGAGACGGGAGAGAGGGAAGAAGCAGAACGGTACAGTTCGATTTTGACCCGATGAACCCATTTTAGATAAGCATTTACCATACAGAAATTTCGTCCGGCGTCTGTACCGAAGGCGCGGACGTGGAAACGGAGGAACAGGCCATGGCAATCAGAAACATCAGAGTGATGGGGGATCCCATCCTGGAAAAGACCTGCAAGGAGGTCAAGGAGATGACGCCCCGCACGCAGGAGCTCATCGACGACATGCTGGAGACCATGTATGAGGCGAACGGCGTAGGGCTTGCCGCCCCCCAGGTGGGCGTGCTCAAGCGCATCGTGGTCATCGACGTGACCGGAGAGGACCCGATCGTTCTCATCAATCCCCGCATCATGGAGACCAGCGGCGAACAGACCGGCGGCGAGGGCTGCCTTTCCGTTCCCGGAAAGAGCGGCATCGTCACAAGGCCCAATTACGTGAAGGTGAAGGCCTATGACCGGGACATGAACCCCATCGAGCTGGAAGGCACGGAGCTTCTGGCACGGGCCTTCTGCCATGAGATCGACCATCTGGACGGACACCTGTACGTGGAAAAGGTGGAAGGCGAGCTGGCCGATGTGGAGGAGGAGGCATGAAAAGAAACTCTAAGGCGTCAGAAGACGCCGCCTGAGAGTTTCTTTTCATGCCGAAGAATGGCCCTTCGGGCCATTCTTCCAGAGTTGTGGAGGTGGTAAATGTGAAAATCGTTTTCATGGGAACGCCGGAGCTGGCGGCGGGGGTGTTGAAGTCGCTGTATGAAGCGGGACATGAGATTGTCGCCGCGGTGACGCAGCCGGATAAGCCCAAGGGCAGAAGCAAGACGCCGCAGATGTCCCCGGTAAAGGAATTCGCCCTGGAAAAGGGCATCGAGGTGTTTCAGCCGGTCCGCATCCGAAAGCCCGAGGCGGTGGAAAAGCTGAAGGAATATGACGCGGAGGTGTTCGTGGTGGCGGCCTTCGGCCAGATCCTCTCTCAGGAGATTCTGGATATGCCGAAATACGGCTGCATCAACGTGCACGCCTCCCTGCTTCCCGCTTACAGAGGGTCCGCGCCCATCCAGTGGTGCATCCTCAACGGGGAAGAAAAGACGGGCGTGACCATCATGCAGATGGACGCCGGAATCGATACGGGAGATATGCTCCTGAAAAAGGAGGTTTCCATCCTGCCTTCCGACACGGCGGAAAGCCTGTCGGATAAGCTGGAGCAGGCAGGAGGAGAGGCGATCGTGGAAGCGCTTGCGCTTCTGGAGCGGGGAGAGCTGAAGGCCGTCCCTCAGAACGAGGCGGGAAGCAGCTATGTTTCCATGATCGACAAGGAAATGGGACGGATCGATTTTTCCCGTTCCGCGGCAGAAATCGACCGGAGGATCCGGGGCCTGTACCCCTGGCCCGGCACATTTACCTCTTATAAGGGAAAAACCCTGAAGCTCTGGGAGGCGGTTCCGCTTTCTGAGGAAGCGGGCGGAGAACCCGGAAGCATTGAGCGGGTGGAGAAGGACGCCGTATATGTGAATACCGGAAAGGGTATTCTGAAAGTGACGCAGCTTCAGCTGGAAGGAAAGAAACGGATGCAGGTGAAGGACTTTCTGCTGGGCTGCAGGATGGAAAAAGGAGACATGTTAGGATGTTAGGTTACGGATACGGTTACTATTTTGACCCCACCTATATACTGGTCATCATCGGCGCGATTCTGTCCATCTGGGCGAGCAGCCGGGTAAACGGCACCTACGCGAAGTATTCCCGGGTGCGCAGCATGACGGGAATGACCGGCGCGGAGGCCGCGAGGAGAATTCTGGACTATAACGGCCTTACCAGCGTGCGCATCGAACACGTGCGGGGAAATCTGACGGACCATTATGACCCGTCGGCCAAGGTGCTGCGCCTGTCCGACGCCACCTACGCTTCGGGAAGCGTGGCGGCCATCGGGGTGGCGGCGCATGAATGCGGCCATGCGGTGCAGGATAAGGAAAGCTACGCGCCGCTTCGCATCCGCACGGCGCTGGTTCCCGCGGCCAATCTGGGCTGCCGGCTTGGCATTCCGCTGGTGATCCTTGGCCTGATCCTTGGCCTGAACAGCACCCTCGCCATGATCGGCGTGTGGATCTTCGCGATCTCCGTGCTGTTTCAGATCGTGACCCTGCCGGTGGAATACAACGCCTCCGGACGGGCGCTCAGGATGCTGGAGGACTATCACATTCTCGGCGGACAGGAAACGGAGATGGCAAGGAAGGTGCTCGGCGCGGCGGCGCTCACCTATGTGGCGGCGGCAGCCTCCAGCGTCCTGCAGCTTCTGCGGCTGTGGATCCTTGCGGGAGGAAACCGGCGGGACGACTGAGCGGCAGGAAAGAAAGCGGGACGACTGAGCAATCCGCCGGGATATGCCGCGGGAAAGAAAGCGGGACGACTGGGCAATCCGCCGGGATATGCCGCGGGAAAGAAAATGGAGCGACGGATGAAGAAATATTCGGAAAAAAACGGATCACGCATGGACATGAGAGCGCTCGCGCTGGACCTTCTGCTGGAGGCGGAGCGGGGAACGGAATACGAGAGCAGGATTTTAAAGGACATGCTGGAAAAATACGATTATCTGGACGGCCGGGACAAGGCCTTTTTCAAGCGCCTTTCCGACGGCGTGACGGAAAGGCGCCTTCAGCTGGATTATGTGCTGGAGCAGTTTTCCAGCGTGCCGGTCCGGAAAATGAAGCCTCTCATCCGCTGCATTCTGCGCATGGGGGCCTATCAGATCCTGTTTATGGACGGGGTGCCGGATTCCGCCGCCTGCAATGAGGCGGTGAAGCTGGCGAAAAAGCGCCGCTTCGGGCAGCTGTCCGGTTTTGTGAACGGGGTTCTCAGAAGCCTCTGCGCCGGGAAGGATTCCATCCGCTGGCCGGACCGGGAAAGAGAACCCTTCCGCTTTCTTTCCGTCCGTTATTCCATGCCGGAATGGATCGTCCGGAAATGGTCGGAGGAATATGGGGAAAGCAGGACGGAGGCCATGCTGGCGGCTCTGCTGGAAAAACGGCCTCTGACCATCCGGCTGGCAGAGCGGCTTGACGGCAAAGCGCGCGTTTCGCTTCTGGAACAGCTGAAGCAGGGGGGCTTTGCGCCGAAGCCCCATCCCCTTTTTCCGGAAAACGGGCAGCCCTCCGTCTATACCCTTTCCTCCGCAGAGGGAGTGGCGGGCCTTCCCGGCTTTTCGGAAGGGGCCTTTGCCGTGCAGGACGCCGCGAGCATGCTGCCGGTGGAGTGCTCCGGCCTGCGGAGACTTGCGGAAAGCTCTGAAGAAAACCCTGCGGAAAGCGGGGAGCGAAGGCTGTTCGTTCTGGATGTGTGCGCCGCTCCCGGCGGAAAGGCCTGCCAGGCGGCGGAGCTGCTGGGAGACGCCGGCGTGGTGCTCGCCCGCGACCTGACGGAAGGAAAGACCGCGTACATAAGAGAGAATGCCGAAAGGCTGCGTCTTTCCAATCTGCACGCGCAGGTGTGGGACGCTTCCGTACCGGATGAAAGCCTTTCGGAGAAGGCGGATCTGGTGATCGCGGATCTGCCCTGCTCCGGGCTTGGCGTGATGGGGAGAAAGGCGGATATCCGTTACCGGGTCAGCCCGGAGAGCCTGGCGGAGGTGGCCGGTCTTCAGAAGAAGATCCTCGGCACGGTGTGGAATTATGTAAAGCCCGGCGGCGTTCTGATCTACAGCACCTGTACGGTCAGCCGGGAGGAAAATGAGGATACGGCGGAATGGTTCCGGCAGAATTTTCCCTTTGAACCGCTTCCGCCCGCCATGTCCCTCCCGGCCGTCTGCCGGGAAGGGGAGAAGGAAGGCTGTGTGCGCCTGCTTCCCGGAGAGAACGGGACGGACGGCTTCTTCATCGCCTGCTTCCGGAGAAAGGAATGAGCGGATGGACATCAAATCCATGACACTGGAGGAACTGAAGACAATGCTTGCCGGAGAAGGGGAGAAGCCCTTCCGCGCCGCGCAGCTCTACGACTGGATGCACCGGAAGCTGGCGGAGGATTACGGGCAGATGACCAACCTGCCCGCCGCTCTCAGAGAAAGGCTGAAGGAGGAGCATCCGCTGACCGCTCTGCGGCCTGTGGACATGCAGGAGTCCGCCATCGACGGCACCCGAAAGTTTCTGTTCGCTCTTTCAGACGGAAACATGGTGGAAAGCGTCTGGATGAAGTATAAGCACGGCAATTCCGTCTGCATTTCCTCCCAGGTGGGATGCAAAATGGGCTGCCGTTTCTGCGCCTCCACCCTGGACGGATGGGAGAGAAACCTCCTTCCCTCCGAGATGCTGGATCAGATCTATGCCATTACCCGCATCACGGGGGAGCGGGTTTCCAACGTGGTGGTGATGGGAACCGGGGAGCCGCTGGACAACTATGAGAATCTGCTTCGGTTCATCCGGCTGCTTACGGATGAAAACGGTCTGCATATCAGCCAGAGAAACGTGACCGTTTCCACCTGCGGCCTGGTCCCCCAGATGAAGAGGCTTGCGGATGAGAGACTTTCGATCACGCTGGCCCTTTCCCTGCACGCGGTCACGGACGAAAAGCGAAGGGAGCTGATGCCCGTGGCGCTGAAATGGCGTCTGGATGAGCTGATGGAGGCGTGCGCATACTATTTTGAACGGACCGGACGCAGGATGACCTTCGAGTACGCTCTGGTGGGCGGCGTGAACGACGGGCCGGGGGACGCGCAGGGCCTGACGGCGCTGGCGGGAGCCGTCGGAGCGCATGTGAATCTGATCCCTGTCAATCCGATCAAAGAGCGGAATTTCAGGCAGTCGGAGAGGGCTCAGATCGAGGCGTTCAAAAATAAGCTTGAAAAAAACGGAATAAATGTTACTATTAGAAGGGAAATGGGCAGAGATATCGACGGCGCATGCGGACAGCTGCGCCGCCGCCATATCGCTGAAGAAAGGTGCGGTTTAACGGAGTGAAGGCGTTTGCTGTAACGGATATCGGGAAAAAGAGACAACTGAACCAGGATCACCTGTATGCTTCTGAGAAGCCTGTGGGGAAGCTCCCGAATATTTTCCTGGTGGCGGACGGAATGGGCGGCCACAAGGCGGGGGGATACGCGTCCAGCTGCGCGGTGGAAACCATTCTGAAGGAGACAGAACGCTGCGCGCAGGGGGATGCGGCGCAGATCCTGACGAGGGCCATTCAGCGCGCCAACGATGTGATCGCGCGGAAGGCCGGAGAGGACGAACGCTTTTCCGGGATGGGGACTACCGTAGTCGCCGCCTGCGTGGAAGGAAATGAGCTGATCGCCGCAAATGTGGGGGACAGCAGGCTCTACGTCATCCGCGGCGGCTTCATCGAGCAGGTGACGGAGGACCATTCCCTGGTACAGGAAATGGTAAAGCTCGGCGGGATCAACAGGGAGGAGGCCCGCGTCCATCCGAATAAAAACATCATTACCCGGGCGGTGGGGCTGGAGCGCAGACTGCAGGTGGACTGCTTCCGCAGGCTCCTTTATCCGGGAGACAGAGTGCTGCTGTGCTCCGACGGCCTGACGGATATGCTGGAGGATGAACAGATCCGCCGGATCGTTGACAGAAACGGCGATGTCGGCAGCGCGGCCGGAGAACTGGTGCGGGCGGCGAACGACAGCGGCGGAAGGGATAATATCGCGGTCATCGTGATTGACCCGTTCACATAAATGGCAGGAGCTTTGCTGGAGGAATGGAATGATTAAGATTGGAATGATGCTGGGAGACCGCTATGAGATCCTGGAAAAAGTAGGGACCGGCGGGATGTCGGACGTCTATAAGGCAAAAGACCAGAAGCTGAACCGCTTCGTCGCAGTCAAGGTGCTGAAGCAGGAATTCAGTGAAAATACAAATTTTGTATCCAAGTTCAGGGTGGAAGCCCAGGCTGCCGCAAGCCTGATGCATCCCAACATCGTGAATGTCTACGATGTGGGAGAGGACGCCGGCGTCCATTATATCGTGATGGAGCTGGTGGAAGGGATCACACTGAAAAAATATATCGAAAAAAAGGCACGTCTTTCCGTGAAAGAGGCGGTCAGCATCGCCATCCAGGCATGCATGGGCCTTGAGGCAGCACATAACAATCACATCATACACCGGGACATCAAGCCTCAGAATATCATTATTTCAAAAGAAGGAAAAGTCAAGGTGACGGACTTCGGGATCGCGAAGGCCGCAACCAGCAACACCATCACCTCCAACGTGATGGGAAGCGTCCACTATACCTCTCCGGAGCAGGCCAGAGGCGGCTACAGCGATGAGCGAAGCGACATTTATTCCATGGGCATCACCCTGTTTGAGATGCTTACGGGACGCGTGCCCTTCAACGGAGACACGACGGTCGCCATCGCCATCAAGCAGATTCAGGAGCCTATGCCGTCTCCCAGGGATTTTGTGCCGGAGATTCCGGTGAGCGTGGAGCAGATCGTGCTGAAAAGTACGCAGAAAAGTCCGGACAGACGCTATCAGAGCGTGGGAGAGCTGATCGAGGATCTGAAAAAATCGCTGGTCACGCCGGATGAGAATTTTGTCCGGGTCATCGACACGGAGTCCAACGCGGCCACCCGCAAGGTGAGCCGGGACGATATGAATGAGATCAAAAAGCAGTCCAGAAAGCCTTCCTCCCACACGGAGGAGATCCGCCTCAAGAAGAATTCCGTGAAGCCTCCGGTCCAGCCGGCAAGAAGCGGGAAAAGGAGACGGGCTGACTATGAAAACGATGTTATGGATGAAGCGGCCGAGGAGGAATACGAGTCCAGAATGGAGCGGCTTACCACCATCCTGGCTGTCGCCGGGGCGATCCTTATCGGTTGCATCGTGATCTTCCTGGCGGGCCGGGCGATCGGAATCTTCCGCTTCCCTTCCTCTTCGGAAAACGGCGGCCAGATGATCGCCGTCGCCGGAATGACCCAGGAGGAGGCTCTGAAAGCCCTGGACGATCTGGGGCTGGGCCTTCAGGTGACGATCACCCATGAAGAAAGCGCGGATACGCCCTCCGGCGAGGTGATCCGTTCGGATGTGGAGCCGGGGACGAAGCTTTCTCAGGGAGACGCCGTTACGCTGATCGTGAGCGGAGAGGCCGGAGAAGGCGTCACCGTGCCGGATATCTACAACAAAAGCCTTGCGGAGGCGGTATCGGAGCTGGAATCCCAGGGATTCCAGACCGAGAGGAACGAGGGATATTCGGATACGGTCGCCGAAGGAAATGTGATGGCGCAGAGCCCGGAAGCCGGATCGAAGGCGGAGCGGGGAAGCACCGTGACCATCACCATCAGCCAGGGACCGCAGGAAAGCAAGGTTCCCGTGCCGGATGTGCTTGGCATGCTCCCCGATGAGGCGAAGGCCACGATGGAGGCGGTGGGCCTGGTCGGAAACGTGGAAGAGGTCAGCGACGACGACGAAACCAAGATCGGCAGGGTGGTCGGCCTCAGCTACTCCATCGGAACCCAGGTGGAGCTGGGAACGACGATCGATATTTATGTCAGCACAGGGCCTGCATCCACCTATATGTATGTGGAAAACATCGAAAGCCCTGCCCTGGAGGATCCCGCCTATGTGGAAGGAACCCAGTGCGTGATCGTACTCACCACGGCCAGCGGAACGGAGATTTACCGCACGGCTGTTACCTCCTTCCCGTATCCGGTTAATCTTTTGAATATCAGCGAGCCTACCGGCGTCCTGACGCTGATTTACACCGTGAATACGGAAGCGGCTACGGTGACCGATCCCGCGACCGGAGCCGTGACTACGGTGCCGGGAGCTTCCGAGCAGAGGACCATTAACAGGCCGATCACATTTATCAGGAACGATTCTGGAACATGAGAGGAAGAATAATCAGAGGAATCGCCGGGTTCTATTATGTCTCTCCCGATCCGCCCGCAGACGGCGGAAAGGGAGAGGACGCTGGGGCAAAGGAGATTCCGCAGCGCTCCGGCGGCATGTATGAATGCCGGGCGAAGGGAATCTTCCGGAAGGACGGAAAGAAGCCCCTTCCCGGCGATTATGTGGAATTTGACATTACAGACGAGGAAGAAAAGGAAGGCAACGTCCATGAGATCCTGCCGCGCCGCAGCGCGCTCATCCGTCCCGCGGTGGCGAATGTGGATCAGGCGCTTGTGATCATGGCGGCGGCAAGCCCCCGCCCGAATCTGAACCTGATGGACCGCTTCCTCGTCACCATGGAGCAGCAGGGTCTCTCCTGCTGTATCTGCTTTAATAAAAAGGATCTGGCGGACGAAACGGTCTGCAGGCAGCTTTCTGACAGCTACCGGGCCGCCGGTTATCCGGTGGTGTTTACCAGCGCCGTCACGAAGGAAGGGCTGCCCGAGCTGCAGCGGCTTCTGGAAGGCCGTACCACCACGGTGGCGGGCCCGAGCGGCGTGGGGAAATCCTCCCTGATCAATACCCTGCAGGACGGCGTATCCATGCAGACAGGGGAGATCAGCCGCATCGAACGGGGAAGGCATACCACCAGACATTCGGAGCTGATCCGCATCCGTCCCGGAACCTGGATCGTGGACACTCCGGGCTTCAGCTCCATCGAGCTTTCCGGAATGGAGAAGGAGGATCTGGGCCGGTTCTTCCCGGAATTTGCAGAATGGGAACCGCGGTGCCGCTTTACCGGCTGCGCCCACATCAACGAGCCCGACTGCGGCGTGAAGGAGGCCCTTCTGCGGGGAGAGATCAGCGAAAGCAGGTATGAAAATTACTGTCAGCTGTATGCGGAACTGAAGGACAGAAGAAAATACTGACGAAAAAAGCCGTCCGCCGGTTTGAGCAGGCTGCGCGCAGCCTGACTGGAACAAAGGGCGTAAAAAAGGCGCAGAGTAAATTTTAGAGAAAGGCGGAAAGCCCGTAAAAGCAAGGCTTTCTGGACAGGTATAAGATAAAATGAAATTAGGAATTGTCGGACTGCCGAACGTGGGAAAGAGCACCCTGTTTAATTCCCTGACCAAAGCGGGAGCGGAATCCGCAAATTATCCGTTCTGCACCATCGATCCCAACGTGGGGATCGTGTCCGTCCCGGACGGACGGCTGAAGCTTCTTGGGGATATGTACCATTCTAAAAAGGTGACGCCCGCCGTCATTGAATTCGTGGATATTGCGGGCCTGGTCAAGGGAGCCTCCAAAGGAGAGGGGCTTGGGAACCAGTTTTTAAGCAACATCCGCGAGGTGGACGCCATCGTCCATGTGGTACGCTGCTTTGAGGATCCCAACGTGGTGCATGTGGACGGAAGCATCGATCCCCTCAGAGATATCGAGACCATCAACCTGGAGCTGATCTTTTCCGATATCGAGATCCTGGAAAGGAGGATCGCCAAGGTAGGAAAGCAGGCCCGGATGGACAAGACCCTCGCAAAGGAGGCGGAGCTTCTGGAGCGGGTGAAGGAGCTTCTGGAAACGGGAGCCCTCGCCGCCAGATTCCAGCCTGCGGACGAGGATGAGGAAGCCATTTTCTCTTCCCTGAACCTGCTGACGGCCAAGCCGGTGATCTACGCGGCGAACGTGGGAGAGGATGACCTTGCCGACGACGGCGCTTCCAACGCGGGCGTACAGGCCGTGCGGGAATACGCGGCGGAGAATAACAGCGAGGTATTTGTGATCTGCGCCCAGATCGAGGAGGAGATCTCCGAGCTGGACGACGATGAGAAGGCCATGTTCCTGGAGGACCTCGGTCTGAAGGAGTCCGGCCTTGACAAGCTGGTGAAGGCCAGCTATCATCTGCTGGGCCTGATCAGCTTCCTCACCTCCGGCGAGGACGAAACAAGAGCCTGGACCATTAAGCGGGGGACCAAAGCGCCCCAGGCCGCAGGCAAGATCCACAGCGATTTTGAACGCGGCTTCATCAAGGCTGAGGTGGTCAACTACAAGGACCTGCTGGAGCAGGGCTCCCTTGCCGCTGCCAGAGAAAAGGGCCTTGTCCGCATGGAAGGAAAGGACTACGTGGTGCAGGACGGGGATACGATTCTGTTCCGGTTTAACGTCTGATCCGGAATAAGCCGTCTGTCCGGAACAAGCCGTCGATCCGAAACAAGCCGGCTGTCCGGAATAAGCCGTCGATCCGGAACAAGCCGGCTGTCCGGAACCCGGCCGCTGTCCCGGACATGCCCGCCGCCGGTACGGAACCCGGCTGCTGTCCCGGACATGTCCGCCGCTGGTGCGGGGCTGACGATTCCGCACTTTGTGCTGGGAACGGCGGCAAGCTTTCTGAACTTTGTGTAAAAAAAGCATCATGCAGTTTTGAACCGGATATTCAAAGCTTTCGTAAAGAAGATATCGGGAAACAGACCGTTCCGGACAGGGGCAGGTATGACTCATACGGGTCATGCCTGCCCCTGAAAAATTTCCCCCAATATTCTGTTCCATAATAAGCAGCGGATTATTTTCAATCAGGTACGCCTGCAGGCTTTCCGTCTTCCGCGGAACTCTTCCGCCCATATACGGTTGAAAAACGAAAAATTGGATTTCCAACCGTACATAATCCATTTCATAAGATCCCACTACGGCCTAAACAGGAAATTTTGCTTTCTGTACCGTAGATTTTGGCGGCTTTATACGGCAGAAAATAGAATTCTGCCATTTTTACCCGTAGTGAGAAGGACTTTTCTACGGCAGGAATCGGGGAAATTGGATTTTTACCCGTAGTAAGAGGGACTTTCCTACGGTAATAATCGAGGAAACTGGATTTCTGCCCGTAGTAAGAAGGCTTTTTCTACGGTAATATTCGGGAAAACCGGATTATTACCCGTAGTGAGAGGGATTTTTCTGCGGCAGGCGTCTTTCTCAGGCCGGCGTCATTTCCGGAAGCCTGAAAAGGTGCTGAAAAATCTCCGGCATCCCCGAAAGGCTTCCTGGAAAAGTTCTGCGCCTCTGGAAGCGTTCTCAAGACGCCCTCAGAAAGCTCTCAGTTACTGCTCAGACGAGTTGTCAGCTATTATCATGGATTTCATTGTGCGTGGATCATAACCGATTTTTGTAACAGTTCAGCCTTCGGCAGAACTGTTACGGCATCCGGCCATTCCAATCGCAGCACTCGCTTTATCGTGCAGCGATGGGCCGGATGCTTTCTGCCGATACGTTTTCGTACGGTCTGCGCAGTAAATGCGCAGACCTGGCTGAACTGTTACCGATTTTTCTGCCTTTTTTTTCCAATCCCCGGTTTTCGCTTGCAAAATGACCTGATTTATACTAAAATCAATATCAAAGTGGCGGAAAGTGGTTCAAAGTGGTTGAAAGTGGGATATCTGTCCCCGGAAACGGCCCGCAGGGAAAGCTTCCAAAGGGGAAACGCCTCCAAAAGAGAAAGCCTCCAAAAGGGAAACGCTTCCAAAAGGGAAAAGCCTCCGCCGCTTGCAAGGCGGTGATTGTCATGTTCATGGGTGAGTACAATCATACAATCGATGCCAAAGGCAGGCTGATCATACCCGCCAGATTCCGGGAGAGTCTGGGAGAAGAATTTGTTGTCACAAAGGGGTTGGATGGCTGCCTGTTTGCGTATGACAATCAGGAATGGAACGCCTTTGAGGAAAAACTGAAGGCCCTTCCGTTAAGCCGGAAGGACAACCGGCAGTTTGCCAGATTCTTTCTGGCGGGAGCCGCTCCCGTGGAGGTGGATAAACAGGGAAGAATCCTGATTCCCGCAAACCTGCGGGATTTTGCCGGGCTGGTGAAGGATGTGGTGATGGTCGGCGTGGCAAGCCGCATCGAGATCTGGAGCCGGGAGAAGTGGGAGGCCCTGCAGGAGGAAGAAGAGGAATCCGTGGAGGATATCGCGGAACGCATGTCCGAGCTTGGGCTTGGGATCTGATCCGAAGGGCGGACGGCGGGACGCGGCCGGGCCCGGAGAAGCCGGAGCCGGGAAACGAAGCCAAAGCGGCCGGGCCCGGAAAAGCCGGAGCCGAAAAAACGAAGCCGAAGGGGACAGGCCCGGAAAGAACAGAAGCGGAAAGAAACAGAGTCGGAAAGGACGCGGCCGGGATGGAATTCAGGCACAGATCGGTACTGCTGGAGGAAACAATTGAAGGACTGAACATACGGCCTGACGGGATCTATCTGGACGGCACGCTGGGAGGAGGCGGCCACAGCAGCGAGATTCTGAAGCGGCTTGGGACAGGCCATCTGATCGGCGTCGATCAGGATGCGGAGGCGCTGGCCGCTGCGGAAGAGAGACTTTCCGGGTTCGGAGAAAAGGGCAGGCAGTTCACCCTGATCCGGGATAACTACTGCAACGCGGCGGAGGCGGTCAGAGCGCTGGGATATGAGGGCGCGGACGGGATCCTTCTGGATCTTGGCGTATCCTCCTATCAGCTGGACAACGCGCAGCGCGGCTTTTCCTACCGGTACGACGCCCCGCTGGACATGCGGATGGATACCAGGCAGACCCTTACGGCGAAGGATATCGTCAATGAATATACGGAAGCCGAGCTGTACCGGGTGATCCGGGATTACGGCGAGGATCAGTTCGCAAAAAATATCGCAAAGCACATCGTACAGGCAAGAAGAAACGGACCGGTGGAGACCACGGGACAGCTGAATGAGCTGATCGCGGCGGCGATACCGGCGAAGATACAGAAGAAGGGCGGCCACCCTTCCAAGCGCACCTTTCAGGCGCTGCGCATCGAATGCAACCGGGAGCTGGAGGTCCTGAGAGATTCCATCGACGGGCTGATCGAGCTTCTGAATCCGGGCGGAAGGCTCTGCATCATCACCTTCCACTCTCTGGAAGACCGGATCGTGAAGACGGCGATGCGCAGAAATGAAAACCCGTGCACCTGCCCGCCGGATTTTCCGGTGTGCGTGTGCGGAAAGAAATCGAAGGGCCGTGTGGTCACCAGAAAGCCCATCCTTCCCACGGAGGAGGAAATGGAGGAAAACCCGCGTTCCAAGAGCGCGAAGCTGAGGATTTTTGAAAAGCAGGGAGAGTAAGCCATGGCACAGAGAGAAGTAAGAGGACAGAGAAGCCGGAACGCAGGAGAAAGAGGATATGAAAGGGCCGGAAGAAGAAACGTTTACGCGGGGATGATCGACGGCAATGCCGCGAGGCAGCTCGATGTGGTGACGGAGCTTCAGAAGCCCAGGCGTCCGAAAGAGGTGAACCATGCGGTAAAAAAGAACAGGGACCGTGCGGTCTATATGAATTTCGGCTATGTGCTGTTTCTGACGCTCTCGCTTCTGGTGGCGGGCTATGTGCTGATCGGCTACATCGGCTTACAGTCGGAGATCACGGCCAGCGTGAAGCGGATCGCGTCCATGGAAAGCACGCTGAACAGCCTGAAGACCGCGAACGATGAGGAATACAGCAGGATCGAGAGCTCCGTGGACCTGGATGAGGTCCGCCGGATCGCCATCACCGAGCTGGGTATGGTATACCCGGATGAGAATCAGATCGTAACCGTTCCGGACGAGGGAAACGATTATGTGAGACAGGTGACGGATATCGACAGGTAAGCCGGCCGGAGGAGCGTTTTGGACAGGGAAAGAAAAGAAAAGCGAAACAACAGATTCACGACAAAAATGCAGAAAAAGCTGGTGGTACTGTATCTGTGCGTACTGCTGGCTTTTGCCGGATTAAGCGCCCGCCTTTTTCTGATCAACCGGGACAACGGGGAGCAGTATGAAAAGCAGGTGCTTTCCCAGCAGCAGTATTCCAGCCGAACCCTTCCCTATAAGCGGGGAGAGATCACCGACCGCAAGGGGACGAAGCTGGCTGTGAGCGAAAAGGTTTACAATGTGATCCTTGACTGCAAGCTGATGAACGAAGAGGAGGAATACCTGGAGCCGACCATTTCCGCTCTGGTTTCCTGTTTCGGCGCGGACGAAGGGAAAATCCGAAGCTACAACGCGGATAACCCGGATTCCCAGTATTATGTGATAAAAAAGCAGTGTACCTACGATGAGATCGCCCCCTTTCAGGAGCTGGAGGCGGATGAGGAGACAGGGAAATATATTCAGGGCGTCTGGTTTGAGGAGGAATACCGCAGAAGCTATCCCTTCGGAACGCTCGCCTGCGATGTGATCGGCTTCGTCAGCGGCGACAACGAGGGCACCTACGGGCTGGAGGAATATTACAACAACGTGCTCAGCGGCATAAACGGCCGGGAGTACGGCTATATGAACGACGACGCCAACCTGGAGCGTACGACGAAGGCCGCTGTGGACGGCCAGAATCTGGTCAGCACGCTGGATGTGAATATCCAGAGTATTGTGGAAGAGAAGCTTCAGGAATTTGATAATACCTACAAGGACGCGGTGCGGGAAGGGCACGGCGCCAGAAACGTGGGCTGCGTCATCATGGAGGTGGACAGCGGCGAGGTCCTTGCGATGGCGAGTTATCCGAATTTTGACCTGAACGATCCGTTCAATTCGGACGCGCTGATCGGCCAGAATATGGTGGAGGAGGACGGCACGATACTGGCCGATGTGATCAATGAGGCGGCGCTTGCGGGCATGGACAACGATACCCTGTACCGCCAGCTGAATTATCTCTGGAGAAATTACTGCATTTCCAATACCTATGAGCCGGGATCCACCATGAAGCCCTTTACGGCGGCGGCGGGACTGGAAAGCGGGGCGCTGACCGGAAACGAGACCTACGACTGCGGCGGAAGCCTGGTGGTGGCGGAGGGGCAGAGGCCCATCAAGTGCCACAACGTATACGGCGACGGCGTACTCACCATTTCCCAGGCGATCGAGCGCTCCTGCAACGTGGCGCTGATGAAGATGGGACAGGCGATCGGGAAGACCACTCTGTTAAAATATATGGAGGACTTCAACTTCGGCCTGAAAACAAACATCGATCTGGCGGGAGAAGCGAGGACGGCTTCCCTGGTGTTTACCGAGGATACCATGGGACCCGTGGAGCTCGCCACCACCACCTTCGGACAGGGCTTCAACGTGACCATGATCCAGATGATCACAGGCTTCTGCGCCCTCATCAACGGCGGCTACTATTATGAGCCCCACATGGTGAGCCAGATCACCTCCTCCGACGGCTCTGTGGTGAGAAATATCGAGCCCAGGCTGTTAAAGCAGGTGGTCTCCGAGGAAACCTCCGAAAAGATCAGGGATTACTGCCTGCAGGTGGTGATCGGCGAGAACGGAACGGGCCATACGGCGCGGCCCGCCGGCTATCTGATCGGCGGAAAGACGGGAACGGCCGAGACCCAGCCCAGAGGAAACAACGAATACGTGGTATCCTTCATGGGCTATGCTCCGGCGGACGATCCGGAGATCGCCATCTACGTGGTGGTTGACCGGCCCAATTCAGAAGATCAGGACGATGCGAAATTCGCCACCAGGATCGTGAGAAGCATCCTGACGGAGGTGCTTCCCTATCTGGATATTTTCATGACGGAACCGCTTTCCGAGGAGGAACAGCAGGAGCTTGAGCAGCAGCAGATCGCCTATCAGCAGGCCCTGGTAAGCGGAAACGACGTGAGCGGAAACGGCGGCACGGAGGAAACGGACGGCGCGGAGAACGGTTCCGGAGCGGCAGGCGCCGGAGGAACCGGAAACGCGGACGGCACAGATGCCGGAGGAACCGGAAGCGGGGAGAATGCGGACGGCACAGGCGCCGGAGGAACCGGAAACGCGGACGGCACAGATGCCGGAGGAACCGGAAGCGGGGAGAACGCGGACGGCACAGGCGCCGGAGAGACCGGAACTGCGGATGGAACCGGAAACGGAGAGGAGCAGGACAACGGCGGCTATACCATGGAGGACATCACTGTGGATCCGGAGACCGGCGAGGGTGTGCTTCCGGACGGGACCAGAGTGGATCCGGAGACCGGCGAGGTGATCGGGAACGTGGAGCTTGGGCTTCCGGAACCGAACCTTCCGCTGGGAGAAGCGGACGAAGGCGATTCGCCCTTCTGACGCGGCAGGAGCCGCAGACGATTCCTCCCTTCCGGCGCGGCAGGAGCCGCAGACGATTTCTTCCCTCCGGCGCGGCCGGGGCGCGGGCGCTTCCCCCTTCTGAGCGGCAGGCGGCCGCAGCGAAAGAGAACATAAAAGCGAATAACCTCATAAATCCGGTAATAGATTGTATCAATACCGCTTTATGAGGTTTTCCGATGGAGGAGAAGCATAAAACCTTCCACAGGAAGAAAACGTTCTGGGCCTTTTTCATCTGCTTCGCCGTCTTTCTGGGGCTTTCCGGCAGGCTGTTTTATCTGATGGTATTAAGCTCCGCCTATTATTCCGACGCGGCCGATGAGCTGCATCAGCGGGAAAGGAGCATCAAGGCGAAACGGGGCAGGATCCTGGATGCGGCCGGAAATGTGCTCGCGGATAACCGGACGGTATGTACGGTTTCTGTCATCCACAACCAGATCACGGATCCGGACGCTGTGGTCCGGGTGCTGTCGGAGGAGCTTTCCCTGGATGAGGAGGAGGTCCGCCGGAAGGTGGAGAAGTATTCCTCCATGGAACGGATCAAAAGCAATGTGGATAAGGAAACCGGAGACGCCATCCGGGCGTACCGCCTGGACGGCGTGAAGGTGGATGAGGATTATAAACGGTATTATCCCTTCGGCAGCCTGGCGTCAAGGGTGCTGGGCTTTACGGGAGCAGACAATCAGGGGATTGTCGGTCTGGAGGTGAAATATGAGGAATATCTGCAGGGCGAGCCGGGCACCATCCTGACGGTGACGGACGCCAGGGGCATAGAGGTGGAGGAACAGGGAGAATCCCGTCTGGAACCGGTGGACGGGGACGATCTGTATATCAGCATGGATCTGAACATCCAGCAGTACGCGGCGCAGCTGGCCGAACAGGTGATGGCGGCAAAGGAGGCGGAGAGCGTTTCCATCCTGGTGATGAAGCCGGACAACGGGGAGATCCTGGCGATGGTGAACGTGCCGGAGTTTGACCTGAACGATCCCTTTACCCTTCCGGAGGGCACGGATACGCAGGGGCTTTCCGAAAAGGAAAAGCAGGATCTTCTGAATCAGATGTGGCGCAATCCCTGCGTCAGCGATACCTACGAGCCGGGCTCTGTTTTCAAGACCGTTACCGCTTCCGCAGCGCTGGAAGCGGGCGCGGTGACGCTGGAGGATACCTTTCACTGTCCCGGATATGTGATGGTGGAGGACCGGCGCATCCGCTGCCACAAGGTGACGGGACACGGCACGCAGACCTTTGTGGAGGCCACCATGAATTCCTGCAACCCGGCTTTCGTCACCGTGGGGCTCAGGCTCGGGGCGGAGAGCTTCTGCCATTATTTTGAACAGTTCAATCTGATGGAGCGTTCCGGCGTGGACCTGCCGGGAGAGGCGGGAACCATCATGCATAAGGAGGAGGATATCGGCGCGGTGGAGCTTGCCACCATTTCCTTCGGCCAGTCCTTCCAGGTGACGCCCATCCGTCTTGCCGCCACCGTTTCCTCCCTCATCAACGGGGGAAAGGCGGTAACGCCTCATTTCGGCGTGCAGACCGTGGACGCTGAGGGAAATGTGACGCAGCGGTTTGCATATCCGGCGGAGACGGGAGTGGTTTCGGAGGATACCTCGGAAAAGCTTCGCTACATGCTGGAGCAGGTGGTGGAAAACGGCGGCGGGCACAACGGCTATGTGGAGGGCTACCGGGTGGGCGGCAAGACGGCGACCAGCCAGACCCTTCCCAGAGGGACCGGACGCTACATCGCTTCCTTCCTGGGGTTCGCCCCGGCAGACAATCCCAGGGTGCTGGCCATGGCGATCATCACCAATCCCCAGGGAACCTACTACGGCGGACAGGTGGCCGCGCCGGTGGTGCGGCAGCTCTTTGAAAATATCCTTCCCTATCTGGAAGACCTGGATTATAATATACAGCATGCGGCTGAGCCGTGAAAGGAAAGGTCAGATGAGTCTATCCGTTTATCTGCCGGTCCTGATATCCTTTTTCGTAAGCGTATCGCTGGGACCGGTGATCATCCCTTTTCTAAAGAGACTCAAGGCTGGGCAGACCGTCAGGGGGGAAGGGCCCAGAAGCCATCTGAAGAAAAACGGCACGCCGACCATGGGCGGGATCCTGATCCTTTCCGCGGTGGTCGTTTCCTCCCTGCTGTACGTGGAGGATTATCCTCAGATCCTGCCGGTGCTGCTTTTGACGCTGGGATTCGGACTGATCGGCTTTCTGGACGATCTGCTGAAGGTCGCGCTGCGGCGCTCCATGGGTCTTACGCCTCTGCAGAAGTTTTCTGCCCAGCTGGTGATCACGGGACTGTTCGTCACCTATCTTCTGAGGGAAACGGATATCGGACTTGCGGCGAGGATCCCCTTCCTGCCGGAGCTGTCCCTGGATCTGGGCTGGATGAATGTTCCGCTGGCTTTTTTCATCATCCTGGGGACGGTGAACGGCGCAAATTTTACCGACGGACTGGATGGGCTGGCCGCCGGCGTGACGGTGATGACGGCAGCCTTTCTTGCGGCGGCGTCCATCGGGACCGGAGCCCGGATCGAGCCTGCGGCCTGCGCGGTGGCGGGGGCGCTGCTGGGATTTCTCCTGTTCAATGTATACCCTGCAAGCGTGTTTATGGGGGATACGGGATCCCTGGCGCTGGGCGGCTTTGTGGCGGCGTCCGCCTATATGATGCGGATGCAGCTTTTCATTCCCATCATCAGCTTTGTTTATCTGGCGGAGGTGGTTTCGGTCATTCTCCAGGTGGCGTATTTTAAGCTGACGGGAGGCAGACGGCTTTTTAAGATGGCTCCGCTGCATCATCATTTTGAGCTGTGCGGCTGGCCGGAGACGCGCATCGTTGCGTTTTTTTCCATTCTGACGGCGATCCTGTGCCTGGCCGCTCTGCTTGCCATCTGAGGCCGTACGCTTCGGCATACGGCCGGAAAAAAGAGGAAAATTATGAACGTAGAAGGAAAAAAGATTCTGATCATCGGAGCGGGGAAGAGCGGCATTGCCGCGGCGGAGCTGCTTCTTGCCAAAAAAGCGGTTCCCGTTCTTTTTGACGAAAATGAAAAAACGGACCCGGAGGCTGTGCGGGCAAAGCTTCCCGCAGACGCGGATGTGGAGATTCTGGCGGGGGAACTGCCGGAGGAACGGCTTGGGGAATTTTCCCTGTCCGTATTCAGCCCCGGCGTTCCCGTGGACACGCCCTTTGCGGACAGGCTGCGCGCACAGGGGATCCCGGTCTGGGGAGAAGTGGAGCTGGGGTATGCCTTCCTGAAGGGCAGGCTGATCGCCGTAACCGGCACCAACGGAAAGACCACAACCACGGCGCTGACCGGGCAGATCATGAGGGATTATTATGATTCCGTATTTGTTGTGGGAAACATCGGCGATCCCATCACGGCGGAGGCCTTAAAGACCCGAGAGGACAGCGTGACGGTGGCGGAGATCAGTTCCTTCCAGCTGGAAACGGCGGTGGATTTCCATCCTCAGGTATCCGCAGTCCTGAATATCACGCCGGACCACTTAAACCGGCATCATACCATGGAAAACTATGCGGCGCTCAAGGAATCCATCACAAAGAATCAGACGAAGGAGGACACCTGCGTCTTAAATTACAGCGATCCGTATACCAGAGCCATGGGAGAACGCTGCCCGGCGCATGTGGTCTGGTTTTCCTCAAAGGAGCAGCCGCCGGAGGGACTGTATCTGGAGGGAGAGGAGATCTTCCGGACGGCGGACGGGAAGCGGGAGCATGTGATGAATATCCATGAAATGCAGCTTCTCGGCGTCCACAACGTGGAAAATGTGATGGCGGCCATCGCCATGTCCCTGGCATTCGGCGTTCCCATGGAACATATACTGGATACGGTAAGACGCTTTCAGGCGGTGGAGCACAGGATCGAATTCGTGGCCGAGGTGGACGGCGTGGCGTATTACAACGATTCCAAGGGAACCAATCCGGACGCCGCCATCCGCGGGATCCGGGCGATGAACCGTCCCACGGTCCTGATCGGCGGAGGCTATGACAAGCAGAACGAATATGACGAATGGATCGAGGCCTTTGACGGAAAGGTGAAAAAGCTGGTGCTGATCGGCCAGACCAGGGAAAAGATCGCGGCCTGCGCGGCCCGTCACGGGTTTACCGATTATGTGCTTGCGGATTCCTTTGAGGAATGCATGGAGATCTGCGTAAGGAGCGCGCGGCCGGGAGACGCGGTCCTTCTGTCCCCGGCCTGTGCGAGCTGGGGGATGTTCCCCAACTATGAGGTGCGGGGAAGGATGTTCAAGGAGTATGTGAAGAAGCTGAAGGGGTGAAAAGCGTGGCGGCCCGAAAAAGAAAACAGGCAGAATATTTTTTTGATTATACCCTGCTGTTCATCGTCCTGTTCCTGCTGGGGTTTGGACTGATCATGGTCTATTCCACCAGCTTCTACGACGCGTCGATGACGGCGAGCATTGATTATGACGGAGCCTATTACCTGAAGCATCAGGCCTTATCGGCGGTCCTCGGGCTTGCGGCGATGATGGTGGTGTCGCGCATCCCCTATCATTTCTGGGAACGGTTTGCTCTTTTGGGCTATGTCGCCTCCGCCGTGCTGATCGCGCTGGTTCTGACGCCCCTTGGCATCACGGCGAACGGAGCCACCCGCTGGCTGGATCTGAAGGTGACTTCCGTTCAGCCTGCCGAAATCGCCAAGCTCTGCATGATCCTGTTCCTTTCCAGCTTTATCTGCAAGATAGGAAAGGGGATCCGTTCCTTTAAGGGCTTCCTGCTGGTGCTGGCGGTTCCGGTGCCGATCTGTCTCATGGTCTGGCAGATCACGGACAACATGAGCTCCGCCGTCATCATCTTCGGGATCGCTTTTCTGATGCTGTTCGTGGCGAGTCCGGATTACAAGCGGTTTCTGATCATGGGAGCCGCGGGGGCCGCGGGAGCCGCGCTGGTGGTATTCGTGATCCTGCAGATGGATAAGATGGGGGGCGCTGACCTGGACTTCAGAAGCAACCGGATTCTGGCCTGGCTGAATCCGGAGCAGTACGCCACGGGAACCGGCTTTCAGACCCTGCAGTCCCTGTATGCCATCGGTTCCGGCGGCATTTTCGGAAAAGGACTGGGCCAGTCCATGCAGAAGCTGGGATATCTGCCGGAGGCGCAGAACGATATGATCTTTTCCATCATCTGCGAGGAGCTGGGGCTGTTCGGAGGAATCGCCGTCATCCTGCTGTTCATTCTGCTGTGCTGGCGCTTCATGGTCATCGCCAACAACGCGTCCGATCTTTTCGGCGCGCTCCTGGTGGTGGGGGTGATGGGACATATCGCCATACAGGTCATCCTGAACATCGCCGTGGTCACCAATACCATTCCCAATACGGGAATTTCCCTTCCCTTCATCAGCTACGGAGGCTCCTCGATCATGTTTCTTCTCATTGAGATCGGGCTGGTACAGAGCGTGGCGCGGGGGATCCGCCTCCGGGCGGTCTGATCTCCCGGACGGTCTGATCCCGCCCCGTCCAGACACCGCCGGTTCCGTCCCGGCATAGGATAGAATAGCTCTGTCTTGAATAAAACCGGGAAGGTGGACATTTGAAGTCTGTTTATATCCGCGGAAACGCGTCTCTGTACGGCGAGGTGACGATCCAGGGATCCAAGAACGCCGCGCTGCCGATCATGGCGGCCGCGCTCCTGGTGCCTGGAATGTGTGTACTGAGGAACTGCCCCCGCATATCGGATGTGGATCACATGTGCCGGATCCTCACAAGCGTCGGCTGCAGGATCGACAGGAGGGGCAGGCAGATCGGGATCGATGCCGCAGCGCTTACGGACAGCCGGCTCCCCGAGGAATATGTGACCCGCATGCGCTCCTCGATCATGCTGATGGGGCCTCTGCTGGGACGGATCGGGGAAGTGACGCTGAGCCATCCGGGCGGATGCGTGATCGGCGACCGGCCCATCGATCTGCACGTGAAGGCCCTGTCCGCCATGGGCGCTGTCTGCAGAGACGACGGCAGGCAGCTTTGCGCCGTTTCCCGGGGGCTGAGAGGGACGGCTGTAAGGCTGGCTTATCCCAGCGTCGGAGCAACGGAAAACGTGATCATGGCCGCTGTGCTTGCGGACGGGGCGACCCTTCTGGAAAACTGCGCGCAGGAGCCGGAGATCTTCTGGCTGTGCGATTTCCTTTCACACTGCGGCGCGTCCATCGAGCAAAGGGGCCCGGGACGGCTGCTGATCTGCGGGAGGAGACGGCTGCATCCCTGCGTCTATACCATTCCTCCGGACCGGATCGTGGCGGGAACCTATCTGTGCGCCTGTCTGGCCGCAGGGGGAGAGATCTTTTTGAAGGGCGCTCCGGCAGGGGAAAATGATGCGCTGGAAAAAACGGCGCTGCGGATGGGAGCCGTACTGCGCCGGACCGGGACGGGGCTCGCGGTAAAAAGGGCCGGTCCGCTGCGTTCCCCCGGCAGAGTGGAGACGGGAAGCTTCCCCGCCTTTCCTACGGATCTGCAGTCGCCCCTTCTGGCGGCCCTGACGCAGGCGGAGGGAGAAAGCGGCCTGAAGGAAACGGTTTTCAACGGACGCTTCGGCGTGGTAAAGGAGCTGAACCGGATGGGGGCAGGGATCGTGGTGAAAAAGGATACGGCTCTGGTCCCGGGAGGACGGAGGCTGACCGGAGAGCGCGTGAGGGCTTCGGAGCTGAGAGGCGGCGCGGCCCTTGTCATCGCCGGCCTGTGCGCGGAGGGCGACACGCTGGTGGAGAACCGTTCCTATGTGGACAGGGGATATGAAGACATCTGCAGGGATCTGCGTTTCCTGGGCGCGTGCGTTCAGGACGGGTGAGAGGCGGAGGATGGGATAAAGCGGTATGGGCAGAAAAGTATCTGGAAAAGAATGGAAAAGAGAATACGACCTGCTCCCGGCGGCAGGCCCGGACAGGCGCTTCCGCGTGGTGAACGGAAGGAAGGACGGCTTTTCGCGCAGAAAAAGCGGGCTGGAGGGTCTTTCGCACAGAAAAAGCGGCCTGGACGGCCTTGCGCGCAGACGAACCGGGACGGACAGCCTTGCGCGGGAAAGAAACGGGAAAAGGGCTGCGGCGCTGGCCGCCGTCCTGGGAGTCCTCATCGTCCTTCTGTCCGCCTTTCTCTTTATCCGGCAGTATTTTCATGTGGAAAACATCTACGTGGAGGGAAATCTTCATTATACGTCCGAGGAAATCATTCAGATGGTGACCGGCGGACGTTTTGGAGACAATTCCCTCTTTCTGGCCATCCGATACCGGGATAAGGGGATTCAGAACATCCCCTTTATCCAGACCATGGATGTGGAGGTTCTTTCCCCGGATACGGTCCGGATCGTCGTCTATGAAAAAACCATCGCCGGCTATGTGGAATATCTGGACCGGTGCATGTATTTTGACCGGGACGGGATCGTGGTGGAGGCTTCCGAGACAAGAACGGAGGGGATCCCGGAGATTGCGGGACTTCATTTTTCACAGGTGACGCTTCATGAACCGCTTCCGGTGGAAAATCAGGAAATCTTCCGGGAGATCCTTTCCATTACGCAGATCCTTTCCAAATACGGGCTTTCGGCGGACAAGATCTATTTCGACGGGGCCGGGGAAGTGACCCTGTATTTCGGCGACGTGAGGGCCAGGCTGGGAAGCGAGGACAACATCGAGGAAAAGGTGGCGCGTCTGCAGCAGCTTCTCCCGGACGCGGAAGGCAAAAAAGGGGTCTTTCGGCTGGAAAATTACTCCGGAAGCGGAGAGAACGTCACCTTTGAACTGGACGACTGAGCGTGTCGGAGCCCGCCTTCTTTTACGGAAACGGAAAAACAGGTTTTTCGCGGCGGGCGGGCGCAGAAAAGTGAAAAAAGAGGTTGCGTTATCCGGAAAATAATTATATGATAGGAACTGTGAAGTTTGTATGAAAATATGAGAAGGTCTGCTCGAACATTTGTTTGAGAAAGCAAATTACGCCGCCGGCGGCGGCAAAGAAGGAGGAAATACCTTTGCTGGAAATCAAGTCAAACGATGCGGAGTCTGCTGCAAGAATCATCGTGATCGGTGTCGGCGGCGCGGGCAATAACGCTGTGAATAGAATGATCGATGAGAAGATCGACGGAGTGGAATTTATCGGAGTCAATACGGATAAGCAGGCGCTTCAGCTCTGCAAGGCGCCCAGGCTGCTTCAGATCGGAGAGAAGCTGACGAAGGGACTGGGAGCCGGCGCGAAGCCCGAGGTGGGGCAGAAGGCGGCTGAAGAAAGCACGGAGGAGATCACGAACGCGCTTTCCGGCGCGGATATGGTGTTCGTTACCTGCGGCATGGGCGGCGGCACCGGTACGGGAGCGGCTCCCGTCATCGCCGGGATCGCGAAGGAGATGGGCATTCTGACGGTGGGCGTGGTGACCAAGCCCTTCCGTTTTGAGGCGCGGACCCGCATGACCAATGCGCTGGGCGGGATCGAACGGCTGAAGGACAGCGTGGACACGCTGATCGTGATCCCGAATGATAAGATTCTGGAGATCGTTGACCGCAGGACCACCATGCCGGAGGCGCTGAAGAAGGCGGACGAGGTGCTGCAGCAGGGCGTTCAGGGCATTACGGACCTGATCAACGTGCCTGCCGTCATCAATCTGGACTTCGCGGACGTGCAGACGGTCATGAAGGACAAGGGCATCGCCCATATCGGAATCGGCCACGGAAAGGGCGACGATAAGGCCAGCGAAGCGGTCAAGATGGCCGTGGAGAGCCCGCTGCTTGAGACCACCATTGCAGGAGCCACGGATGTGATCATCAACGTGAGCGGCGATATTTCCATGTATGATGCGGACGACGCGGCAAGCTACGTGCAGCAGCTTACCGGAGACGATGTGAACATCATCTTCGGCGCGATGTATGACGATACCACGCCGGATACCTGTACGATCACGGTGATCGCCACGGGTCTGGAGGACAAGGCCCTGAATCAGCAGCAGTCCGGCAGGCTTGGTTCCTCCTTCAGCGTGAAGCCCTCCGTGGGCGGCGTGAAGCAGGTACAGCCGAACGCGGCAAGAGGCTACCGTCCGGCGGCAGGCACGGCGCCTGTTCAGCCCCGTCCGGCAGCGGCCCAGCAGCCGAGGCCTTCCGCGCCGCAGCAGCCGAATCAGGGACTGAGCGGGATCCGCAGGCCGGGAAGCCTGAGAAGCAACGTGGAGGAAAAGACGCTGAAGATTCCGGATTTCCTGCAGAAAAAGTGATCCTGAACAGAATGGAATGATACAGGAAGCATATACATAGAGCGGAGCGGCTTGCCGGCTCCGCTCCTTTCATACGGAAGGATAATGCTGTCCGCTCAGGCGGCAGGGAAAGGGGAAGACATGTACAGAGATCATACGAAGAAGATCCGGATCGGGGACAGGGTGATCGGCGGCGGAAGCCCCATTCTGATCCAGTCCATGACGAACACGCGCACGGAGGATGTGGAGAAGACCACGGAGCAGATCCTGCGTCTGGAGGCGGCGGGGTGCGAGATTATCCGCTGCACGGTCCCGAACAGGGAGGCGGCGGAGGCCATCCGGGAGATCAAAAAGAGGATTCACATCCCCCTGGTGGCGGATATCCATTTTGATTATAAGATGGCGATCGCGGCCATGGAAAACGGCGCGGACAAGATCCGCATCAATCCGGGCAACATCGGCTCCCGGGAAAATGTGGCGGCTGTGGTCAGAGCGGCGAAGGAGAGAAACATCCCCATCCGCGTGGGCGTCAACAGCGGTTCCCTGGAGAAGGATCTGCTGGAAAAATACGGCGGCGTGACGGCCGAGGGGATTGTGGAAAGCGCGCTGGACAAGGTCCGTATGATCGAGGAGCTGGATTATGACAATCTGGTGATCAGCATCAAGTCCTCCGATGTGCTCATGTGCATTAAGGCCCACGAGATCCTGGCGCAGAAGACGGACTACCCTCTGCATGTGGGGATCACGGAGGCCGGTACGCTCTGGAGCGGCAATATCAAGTCCTCCGTGGGAATGGGGATCATTCTGTACGAGGGCATCGGCGACACCATCCGCGTATCCCTGACCGGGGATCCGGCGGAGGAGGTGCGCACGGCGAAGCTTCTGCTGCGCACGCTGGGTCTGAGAAAGGGCGGCATCGAGGTGGTGAGCTGCCCTACCTGCGGCAGAACGAAGATCGATCTGATCGGCCTGGCCAACCAGGTGGAAAAAATGGTTGCGGATATCCCGCTGGACGGCGTGAAGGTGGCGGTCATGGGATGCGCGGTGAACGGTCCCGGAGAGGCGAAGGAAGCGGACATCGGGATCGCCGGCGGCGTGGGAGAGGGGCTTCTGATCAAAAAAGGGCAGATCATCCGGAAGGTGCCGGAGAGCGAGCTTCTGAACGTGCTGCGGGAGGAGCTTTTGAACTGGGAGAAATAAGGCGGAGGAAGTATGGCAAAGGCTTTTTTTGATGTGTTTCCGGGGCTGAAGCTGGAAGGGAGAAGAAAGGATCTGTTCGCGCAGACGCAGGTGGAGCGGGTGACCGCGACGCGTGCGAAGGATTTTGTGCGCGTTTATCTGGCAAGCGACCATCTGATCCTGAAGGAGGATGTGTTCGCGGTGGAAAAGGAGATCCAGAAGCAGCTTTTTTCCGGCATGCGGATCACCGTCCGGTTTTATGAACGGTTTCACCTGTCCTCCCAGTTCAGCCCGGAAACCCTTCTGGAAGTCTATCGGGAAAGCATCCTTCTGGAGCTGTCCCGGTACAGCCATCTTCTTAGCAGCATGTTTAAAAACGCCGAGATCAGCTTCCCGCAGGAAGGGCAGATGCGGCTTCTGATCGAAGACACGGTGCTCGCCCGTTCCAAAAGCGGGGAGCTGGAGCAGATCTTGGAAAAGATCTTCGGGGAGCGCTGCGGGCTGCCGGTGATGGTATCCTTCGACTATAAGGAAGCGAAGGCCGGCCGGTTTAAGGAGGAGGACGAGATCCTCATGTCCCGCAGGATCGCGGAGATCGCGGCCCGTTATCAGGGAAGGAGCGGACAGACGGCAGATTCCGCCGGAGGCGTTTCACAGAAAACGAAGGGCGGGGGAAATATCCGTCCGTTTCCGGGAAAGGAGGGCGGTCCGCAGCCGGAAGCCGGAAGCGTGTCCGGCCGGCCGGGCCGCCTGACAGCCGCTTCGGCAGACGGGGGCTTCGCGGACGGAGCAGGGCTTCCGGAAAGCCCGCAGGCGGATACCGCCTACGAGGCCTACCTGGCGGGGATGGCGCAGCAGGAGGCCGCGGCGTCCGGCGCAGCGGGCGCTTCTGCCGGTGCTGCGGGAATTTCCGGCGGCGCAGGAAGAAATTCTGGCGGCGCAGCGGGTACCTCCGGCGGCGCGCAGAATGCAGGAGGCCGGGAAGGGCGCTTTTCCGGGAAGCGCTCCGGCGGCTTTTCCAGAAGAAGGGGCGGGGACGGCGATTTTTACCGTTCTCCCAAGCGGTCTGACAATCCGGACGTGATCTACGGCAGGGATTTTGAGGACGAGGCCATCCCCATGGAGGAGATCGTGGGAGAGATGGGAGAGGTCACGGTGCGCGGCCGCATCCTGAAGCTGGACAAGCGGGAAATCAAGAACGAGCGCACCATCCTGATCTTCGACGTGACGGATTATACGGACACCTTTACCATCAAGATGTTCGCGAAAAACGATCAGGTGGCCGAGCTGTGCGAAGGGATTAAGCCCGGCGCCTTCGTGAAGCTCAAGGGCATGACCATGATCGACCGCTTTGACGGGGAGCTGACCATCGGCTCCCTGGTGGGTCTGAAAAAGATCAGCGACTTCACCCACAGCCGCCAGGATCACAGCCTGCGCAAGCGGGTGGAGCTGCACTGCCATACCAAGATGAGCGACATGGACGGGGTTTCCGAGGTGAAGGACATCGTGAAGCGGGCCTATGAGTGGGGCCACCCGGCCATCGCCATTACGGACCACGGCGTGGCGCAGGCCTTCCCGGACGCCAACCACCTGATCGACGATCTGTGGAAGGCGGAGAAGAAAAAACGCCAGGAGGCCGGGGACGAGCATCCGGACCGGAACGATTTTTTCAAGGTGATCTACGGCATGGAGGCCTATCTGGTGGACGACCTGAAGGAGATCGTCACAAACGGGAAGGGGCAGCCGCTGGACGGCCGGTATGTGGTATTCGATATCGAGACCACGGGCTTTTCTCCGGTGAAGAACCGGATCATCGAGATCGGAGCCGTGAAGGTGGAGGTGGAAAAGGGCGCGGGAAGGATCACGGACCGTTTTTCCGTCTTTGTAAATCCTCAGGTCCCGATCCCCTTTGAGATCGAAAAGCTCACCGGCATCAATGACGAGATGGTGGCGGGCGCGGAGCCCATCGAAACGGTGCTGCCGGAGTTTCTGGCCTTCTGTGAAGGCTGTGTGCTGGTGGCGCACAACGCGGGCTTTGATACCAGTTTTATCCGGGAAAACGCGGCCAGACTCGCCCTTTCTTTTGCCTATACCTATGTGGACACGGTGGGGATCGCAAGAGTGTTGCTTCCCCATCAGGCGAAGCATACCCTGGACGCGGTGGCGAAGACCCTTGGGGTTTCCCTGGAAAACCACCATCGCGCGGTGGACGACGCGGAGGCCACGGCGGAGATCTTCATCCGCTTCTGCAGAATGCTCATGGAGGACGGCAGGGATACCCTGGAGAAGGTGAACGCGCTGGGAGATTCCAATCCGGATATCGTGAAGCGCCTTCCCACCTATCATGCCATTCTCCTCGCGAAGAACAACACCGGACGGGTGAACCTGTACCGGCTGATCTCCGAATCCCATCTGACCTATTACGCGAAGCGCCCGAGGATCCCCAAGAGCCTGCTTCAGAAGCACAGGGAGGGGCTGATTCTGGGAAGCGCCTGCGAGGCGGGAGAGCTGTACCGGGCCCTGCTGGATGAAAAGAGCGGGGAGGATATCGCGAGGATCGTGGATTTTTATGATTATCTGGAGATCCAGCCCGTGGGAAACAACGCCTTCATGATCAACGATGAAAAGATCCGGCTGGTGAATTCCATCGAGGATATCCAGGACATCAACCGGCGGATCGTGAAGCTGGGAGAGCAGCGGGGCAAGCCGGTGGTGGCCACCTGCGACGTGCATTTTCTGGATCCCGCGGACGAGGTGTACCGCCGGATCATCATGGCGGGAAAGGGCTTCAAGGATTCGGAGGACCAGGCGCCCCTGTACCTGCGCACCACGGAGGAAATGCTGAAGGAATTTGAATATCTGGGAAGCGACAAGGCGGAAGAGGTAGTGATCACCAACACCAACAGAATCGCGGATCAGATCGAGACCATTTCTCCGGTCCGCCCGGACAAGTGCCCGCCCGTGATCCCGGACAGCGACAGGACGCTGACGGAGATCTGCTACAGCAAAGCCCACTCCCTGTACGGGGATGAGCTGCCCCCCATCGTGGAGGAGCGGCTGCAGAAGGAGCTGCATTCCATCATCACCAACGGCTTCGCCGTGATGTACATCATCGCCCAGAAGCTGGTGTGGAAGTCCGTGGAGGACGGCTATCTGGTGGGTTCCAGAGGTTCCGTGGGTTCCTCCCTGGTGGCCTATATGGCGGGCATCACGGAGGTAAACTCCTTAAGTCCTCATTATTACTGCATGAAATGCCATTACAGCGATTTTGATTCTCCGGAGGTGAAGGCCTATTCCGGCCGGGCGGGCTGCGACATGCCGGACAAATACTGTCCGGTCTGCGGAGAACTGCTTAAGAAGGACGGATTTGACATCCCCTTTGAGACCTTCCTCGGATTCAAGGGCGACAAGGAGCCGGATATCGATCTGAACTTTTCCGGCGAATACCAGAGCAAGGCCCACAAATATACGGAGGTGATCTTCGGGGCGGGCCAGACCTTCCGCGCCGGGACCATCGGTACCCTGGCGGACAAGACCGCCTTCGGCTATGTGAAAAATTATTATGAGGAGCGGGGCAGCAAAAAGCGCACCTGCGAGATCAACCGGATCGTCACGGGCTGCACGGGCATCCGCAGGAGTACCGGACAGCATCCGGGCGGCATCATCGTGCTCCCGCTGGGAGAGGAGATCAACTCCTTCACTCCCGTACAGCACCCCGCAAACGACATGACCACGGACACGGTAACCACCCATTTCGATTACCACTCCATCGACCACAACCTGCTGAAGCTGGACATTCTGGGACACGATGATCCCACCATGATCCGCATGCTGCAGGATCTGACCGGCCTGGATCCCACAAAGATCCCCCTGGACGACAAGCAGGTCATGTCCCTGTTCCAGAACACCTCGGCCCTCGGTATCACCCCGGACGACATCGACGGCTGGCCCCTGGGAAACCTGGGCGTGCCCGAGTTCGGCACCGAGTTCGCCATGCAGATGCTTCTGGACACCAAGCCCACCTCCTTTTCCGACCTGGTCCGCATCGCCGGACTGGCCCACGGAACCGACGTGTGGCTGGGAAACGCCCAGACACTCATTAAAGAAGGAAAGGCGACCATTTCCACCGCCATCTGTACCCGTGACGACATCATGATCTATCTCATCGGCATGGGCGTGGAAAGCAGCCTTGCCTTCACCATCATGGAGAGCGTCCGTAAGGGCAAGGGCCTGAAGCCGGAGATGGAGGAGGCCATGAAGGCCGCGAACGTCCCCGACTGGTACATCTGGTCCTGCAAAAAGATCAAGTACATGTTCCCCAAGGCCCACGCCGCCGCCTACGTCATGATGGCCTGGCGGATCGCCTACTGCAAGGTGAACTATCCCCTTGCCTACTACGCCGCCTACTTCAGCATCCGCGCCTCGGCCTTTTCCTACGAGATCATGTGCCAGGGCCGTCCCCATCTGGAGATGGTCATGGCAGACTACAAAAAACGCGCGGACACCCTATCCAAAAAGGAACAGGACACCGCAAAGGATATGAAGGTGGTCCAGGAAATGTACGCCAGGGGCTATGAATTCGTCCCCATCGACATTTTCAAGGCCCAGTCCCGAAGCTTCCAGATCGTGGGAGACAAAATCATGCCCTCCTTAAACAGCATCGACGGCCTCGGCGAAAAAGCCGCCGACGCCATCGTCGAAGCCGCCAAGGACGGCCCCTTCCTCTCCAAGGACGACTTCCGCGACCGCACCAAAGCCTCCAAAACCATCGTGGACCTCATGGATTCCCTCGGCCTCCTCGGAGACCTCCCCGAATCCAACCAGATCAGTCTGTTTGATTTTGCCATATGATGCCCCAGGGGCAGAAGGTCGGGCGTTCCATGCTTGCATGAGAACGCCCGACTTTAGGCCCCGTCTCCCATGAGGAAGGAGCCCCGCAGGGGCGGATTCCGAATGGGCTGGGATTTCTCCGAAATCCCAGGGGGCATCATAAGCAGCGGGAGGCCACTCAATCCCCGGCCGCCCCCAGAGGAAGGAGCCCCAAAGGGGCGACTTCCAAATGGGGGCTCGGCAGCCTGCCGGGAGGCCACTACATCTGCCGCAGAATTACGATCATACGGCAAAATTATCAATACCCTCCCTTTTACCCGTAGAGAATGGGTTATTACTATGGTAAGAATCGAGAAAATCCGCTTTCTGCCCGTAGAGGAAAGCGGAAAACTACGGTAGAGAAAGAAAAACCAGCCTTTTTTCCCGTAGAGAACCTCCCAATCCTACGGTACAAACCGAAAAACCGGCAATTTTACCCGCAGAAGCAGCCTTTTTCGGAAAACGATCCGGGAAAACAGCCCGCAGGCCGTCCTTCCGATTCCGGCAGAAAGGAAACCTTCCATGGGATTCTGGATTTTTATGCTGCTCATGGATCTTCTTATTCCAATTACAATGATCATCCTCGGCAAACGCTTCCTGAAGCATCCCCCGGCAGAGATCAACGCCCTGTACGGATATCGTACCCCAATGTCCATGAAGAACTGGGATACCTGGGAATTTGCCCATCGATACTGCGGACGGATCTGGCATGTCTGCGGATGGGTCATGCTGCCGGTCACGGCAATTTTTCTCCTTCCGGTCATGGGAAAAAGCAAAGACTGCGTGGAAACCGCAGGAGGAATCCTCTGCGTGGTGCAGATACTCCTGCTGACAGGCTCTATTTTTTCCACGGAGGCGGCGCTGAGAAGAAGGTTTGACAGAAACGGAAAGAGGAGATGACTTCTGACAGGCTGGAAAAGCTTCTCCATGAAACCCTTCCGCCCATATACGGTTTCAAAACGAAAAAATGGATTTTCAACCGTACAAAAAACGACTTTTTGTACGGTTATATCACGTAGATCATCATTTTAAACCGTATCAGAGCATCCTGCCAGATATCAGACAGGGAGCTGTCCTTACTGCGTAAGGCCAAAAAAGAGGTTGTGCGCGATCTGAAGGAAGCGTTTGATTCTGCCCTGGAGCATGGAGAAACACAGCAGCAGGTGATTCGGCGGCTGGGAACGCCGAAAGAATTCGCGGACAGCGCCGCGGCGGTGATCGCCGTTTTGCTGGTGATCCGGGCCATACGCACAGGCAGGAGAAAGTCATGAAAAGTCGGATTTTTTAAGCATACGCTGCATTGCGGTGAACCTGGCGATCGCGTATTTTGCGGGATATATTCAGGGAACAATCGTTTCCTTTTGACGGGCAGACGCCCCGGATTTCCTCCGGGGCGGGATGAATTTTCGAATGGGCCGCAAAACAGAACCGCTTTTACAGTTTTCCGTTCTGTCCCTCCGCCTCTGCCTTTCCCAGAATATAGAGGAAGGCGATGGCCGGCACACGCAGAACGGGAACCATTGTTTCATGCCTGGTGACGCCGAAATCGTCCAGCCGTTTTGTGATCAGAAAAGCATTGGTAACTTTCGCTTTTTCGTCCCGGCATAATTCAACAATGGCATCTGTCGCTGCAATGTGGGAATTGTTGCGGTATTTTACCTCACAGAGAATTTTCCGGCGGGGCAGTTCTGCAACAACATCAACTTCCTTCTGGTTGTCCTTTGCCTTTCTAAAGTAACCGAGCCTCGCCGGGCTGCCCTGATAAAAGGAAAGCATATGTTTGTAAACCGTTGTTTCCACCATGACGCCGAGCTCCGTTTCGTCCGATAGCACATCATCAATCATCAGAACCGCATTGCGGATTGCCGCATCGGCAATAAAAATTTTCGGCTTGCCTTTCAGCGAGCCTTTGCTTCCTACATCCATCGGCTTTGCCAGATAAATAAGATTGGACATTTCCAGCGCCTTAATATAACTTTCAATCGTTGCGACCGAGGTGTTTTCCAGTTCCTTTGCGGCAGTCGTAGCGTTAAAAATTTCCGTCCCGTTCATACATAAATAGAGGAACAGCTTTTCCATCAGAAGCGGACTCCGGATATTAAAAAGGGAAAGTACATCCCGCTTGATAACCTTATCCACAACGTCCTCCCGCAGCATTCTCTGTGCGTAGGCATCATCATCCGATAGCACAAGCTCCGGAAACCCGCCGACCATAAGATAGCGGTTAAAATGATTTTTCAG
>DXDD01000130.1 GCA_019115665.1 Candidatus Eisenbergiella pullistercoris
ATATTTTACACAATCGGAAAGGCGATTGCAATAGGCGGTTTCGCCTTTGATACAGAATATCGGTAACCCGGTTACTGTTCAGACAGATCTGCGCATTTACTGCGCAGACCGTACGAAAACGTACAGGCAGGGAGCATCCGGCCCATCGCGAAGCGATTGGAATGGCCGGATGCCGTTCCTGTTCTGCCGAAGGCAGAACAGGAACGGACGCCGCCCGTAAAAGGACGGCGTCCGCTCTGTCAGCTTCCGCACCGTTTGACAGCTTAATAGCTGTTTTTGTTATGGCAGTCGGAGGAGCTGTTTTTGCTTCTGTTCTGGCTGCTGTTCTCCGCTCTGTTCTTCTGCCCCTGCCTGTCGCAGTTCTGGCTCTTATTCTGGCTGTTCTGGCTGCTGTTCTGACTGTTCTGGCTGTAATCGTTCTTTGACATACATTCAATCCTCCTGTCTCATTGGGTTACAGGAGTAGTATGTGAGGATTTTTTTCTTTTATGCAATATTTTTTCCGGAGGGGGCGAAAGCTTCCGGGCGGAACGAAAGCTTCCGGCCCGGCCGGCTTCGTATGGCTATCTTCATACGGCTATCTTCGTCCGATCAGCTTCACGATATAGACCACAAGGATCACGGGCACCGCATAAGGAAGGAGCACCCATATCAGGGAGCCGACCACGCTGACCGCCACAAACAGGATCAGAACCACGGCCAGGGCGATCAGCCAGCCCGGGATCCGGAATACTCTGTGCTCCCGCATCCCTCCGTCCTGCGTCCAGGACGCGCCGGAAGAATTCCGGCCTGCGGCATCCGAAGCGCCGCCTCCCTGCGTCCCGTATCCGGAGGTACGGTACTGGGTCTCATTGGCTTCGCGTGCGCGCATATCGCCCGCCCGTTCCGCCGCGTCGATCAGGGTCCTGGCAAGGATCCTGGGATCCCCCAGCTCGCGCAGCACATCCTGTTCGCTTCTTCCCTGCGCCGTCTGGCTGGAAAAATAACCGTTATAAAATTGGATATTATCCTCCACGGCCGCCGCCGACATGTTTCCGTTCAGCGCGCGCCGCAGGCTTTCCAGAAATTCCGCTCTCGTCATCGGTATTCTCCTTCGATCCTCTCTAACGGTATCATACCCCAGCGCACACCTCTTTACAAGAAAACGCTTTATGAAAAATTGATAAAAAAAACATAAACAGCCGGGACGGCAGGAAGGCTGTCTCCTGTGCCGCCCGGCTTTCTGTCCGCCGTCTCATTCTGTCGGTTCCCGCTTTTCCGCCGCGCTCTGCGCCGGCCCCTGATAATCCATCCGCACCTCGATATCCCGTTCATAGTTTCCGAAGGCGCGGCCGAACAGGGTCATCCCGCCCACATGGTCGGAATCTCCCTCCACCGCGAAGCGCAGGCGCAGGCCCTTTTTTTCATCCAGGCACAGATCCTCCACCCTCACATCGGACAGACGCCGGCCGTCGATGAAGGTTCCCTCATGGCTTACGGTCAGCATTTTCAGCAGTCCGTACTGGTTCAGCCTGTCGTGCCACCAGTCGGGATTCAGGAGCCCTCTCTGATTTCCGAAGTCTCCCGGCGAGGTCCATTTCCCGAGCGGCACGCCGTTTACATAGAAGCTGATGTCCGAGGGCCAGACCTCGTTCACGCCGGGAGCCTCGCTGGAAAGCTCCGCGGATATGGTCAGAGATTCGATCCTGCTTCCCGCCGGGATAAAGCAGGGAACCGTATATTCCACATATCCCCGGCCGAACCAGAGAATGTCCGCCGAAAAACGGGCCGGATGGGAGAAATATCTCACATCGTCTATTTCTCCGATCAGTCCGTCCTTCGACGCCATGCCGCAGGTGGGCCAGACCTCGCATTCCGAGAACTGTCCCACCTTCAGGGATACCTGATAGGCGTTTTTGCGGGCGCTGCGGGGGCGCAGGTCGATGAGCACCCTGTCCGGGAGCACCGAACAGCGCTTCACATTTCCATGTCCGCTTCCCTCCGCGCTCACCTTCAGGATGCCGCACTCCTCCAGCTTTTTCACATGCCCGGTCAGCGCCCCTGCCGTGATCTCCAGCCTTGCCGCCAGTTCATTCATGCTCATGTCCGGTTCTTCCAGAAGAGTCCTTATGATCGCGATGCGTATGTCCGAGCCCAGCGCCTTAAAGAGCGCCGCGCCCTCCTCCGGTGATTTGATATGGATCATTTTTACCTCCATGCCGAAGCGTTTTACGCTGAGGCACACGCGTCGAACCTCCGGTTCGGCGCTGCGATAACGGGATCTGCGGCATTTCATTCACAAAACCTGCCCCCCGGCGGCCCGGCAGACGGCTGTTCATACGGACGTCTGCCGGGCTCATCGCTGCCATTTTTCATAAGGGCAGCGGTTCGCGGCGATGGCGGCCCGCAGCTCCACGAAGCAGCCGCAGGCGCGGCACATGCCGGAAAGCAGCATGCCGCAGCTTTTGCAGCAGGAAAGCCGCTTTTCATAAAGGGCTTTCGGAGCGCGGATCTCATCGTCAAGCCCTTCGATATAGGCATATACATTCTGATATTCCGCGCTCTCCGCCATTTCATACAGGAGGCAGCGGCGGCAGATCCTGCCGCCCTGTTTTTCTGTCCGCGGCATCACGCGATGCGAAGCAGCACCACGCTGCAGGCGGGAACCGTAAGCTTCACGCCCTTTTCCGTAACGGTGTACGCCGTGAATGTCTCTTCCTTCACCTTTTCCGGCTCGTCAAAGGTATTATGCGCGTCCATTTTCTGGGTGACGATCGATGCGCTCACCTTCTGCGGGGAAAGAGCCGCGAATTCCACTTCCACCTCCTGGGCGTCGGAAACGGACAGGTTGGCGAGCGTTACATTCACCGTGCCGTCCTCCGATACGGATACGGATTCCTGCAGGGCGGGCACCCGGTACGCTCCGTCTCCCGCCTCGTTGTTCTCAGCAAGGAAGCTGTCCAGAAGGCTCGCGCCCTGATGATATCTGTACATGTGGAACACGTGGTAGGTGGGTGTTTTCACCATTTTCGGCCCTTCGGTCAGGATCACGGACTGGAGCACATTCACCAGCTGCGCGATGCAGGCCATTTTCACCCGGTCGCAGTGCTTGTTGAAAATATTCAGGGTAACGCCCGCCACAAGGGCGTCGCGCATGGTGTTCTGCTGATAGAGGAAGCCGGGATTGGTGCCGGGCTCCACATCGAACCAGTTGCCCCATTCATCCACGATCATGCCGATCTTCTTCTCCGGATCGTATTTGTCCATGATCGTTCCGTGCCTGGTCACCAGCTCCTCCATGTAAAGCGCCTTGGAGAGCGTGAGATACCAGTCGTTTTCATCAAATTCGGTGGCGCTTCCCTTCTTTTCCCAGCCGCCCGGCGTCACATAATAGTGCAGGGACAGGCCGTTCATGAATCTGGCGGGATCCGGAGAGCAGGTCTTTAACACCTCCTCCGTCCAGTCGTAGTCGCCCGCGTTCGCGCCGCAGCAGATCTTGTAAACGGGGGCGTCCTTATGGTACTGTCTCACATAGGTCTGATACCTTCTGTAAAGATCGGCGTAATACTGCGGTCTCATGTTGCCGCCGCAGCCCCAGTTCTCATTTCCCACGCCGAAATAGTCCAGCCTCCAGGGCTCTTCGTGTCCGTTTTCCTTTCTCAGATCCGCCATGGGGGATACGCCGTCAAAGGTGATGTACTCCACCCATTCGGACATTTCCTGCACGGTTCCGCTTCCCACGTTTCCGTTCACATAGGCCTTGCAGCCCAGCTGTCTGCACAGCTCGAAAAACTCATGGGTGCCGAAGCTGTTGTCCTCCACCACGCCGCCCCAGTGAGTGTTGATCATCTTTTTTCTGCCTTCCTTAGGGCCGATGCCGTCCATCCAGTGGTATTCGTCCGCGAAGCAGCCGCCCGGCCAGCGAAGGACAGGGATCTGCATTTCCCGGAGCGCCTCCACCACGTCCTTTCTCATGCCGTTTTCATTGGGGATGTCGGAATTTTCTCCCACATAGAGGCCCTCATAGATGCACCTTCCCAGATGCTCGCTGAAGTGCCCATAGACCTCCGGATTGATTTTTCCCTTTCTGTTCTTTTCGTTGATGTAGAGCTTTGCCATGTTTTCTCCCTTTCCGGCCGTTCTTTAGGCCTGTATGTTTTTTCAGCCTCACCAGTACCCCTGATGGGTCCAGTCAAAGGCTTTCATGCGTTCATATTCTTCCATCGTGATGGGAAGGATCGTTCCATGCTTGAAGCCATAGGGGAAGGAAAAGGCCTCATCGGAGCGCACAAAACGGCCGCTTTTCAGGCTGTCGGCCACAAAGGGCACATAGCCCTGCCCCGCTCCCGGCACGCCGTAATAATCCAGGAACAGGCACCATCTTCCGTCCTCCAGCCGCACGGCCGTGGGCGCCTCGTACAGGCCGCTTTCCACGTCCTTCATGCTCTCGTCAAAGTCCTCTCTGCGCACGTAAGGCCCTTCCGCCCGTTCCGCCTCCAGCAGGATGATCTTCTCGGGATTCGCCTCGCTCTTTACGAACATGTAGTACCGTCCGTCCTCCTCATAGGCGGCGGAGTCGATCACCCCGCAGTCCTCCTTGCGGTACAGGACCTCCGGCGCGGTAAAGGTCTGAAAATCCTTCGTCCTCGCATAGTAAATCGCCTTGTTCCCATAGTCGTTGCTCTTATGGGAAGAGGACCAGTGGAGCAGATAGTCCCCGTTCCTGCTGTCATAGAGAATGTCGGGCGCCCACAGACAGCCGAAATCCTCGTTTCCGATCTTCACCAGCCTCTGCTCGCTCCAGTCGGTCAGATTTTCCGATTCCCAGACGGACAGACATTTGCTCCCGTTCCTTCCGATCTCTTCCCAGGAATGATGATACCTGCCGCGCATCCCATAAGAAAGGCTCAGATCCGTCGCAAAGATATAAAACTTCCCGTCCGTCCTGCTTCTCGTGATGGTGAAATCCCGCACGCCCCGGTCTCCGTAATAAGCCCAGAGCACCGGACGGCCTCCGTTTAACGCCTCCCAGTGAAAACCGTCCCGGCTGAGACCGAAATAGACCTGCTCCCCGTCCGGGGTGGTCTTTTCCCTGAAATGTACGAATAGGTATGCCTGCATTTCTACCTCTTTTCCTGCCGCCGGCGGGCGGCTGCTGTTTTTGATTTTCTTAAAGTATTTTACTTTTTTCTAAATTATAAACGGAAAGCATTTTCCCTGCAACACCTTTTTTTGCACAAAAATGGTTTTCCAAAATTGTTTCTTTTCACAAAAGAAAAAAATTTTTCAACACTTTCCCTTTCCTGTACGTTCTATCTGTGTAATTACAAAAACGGGAAGCGGCCGGCGCTTTCTTCTCCCAAACAGACTGCGCGCATGGTATGATGAAAGCAGTAATTTCAGTGCCGCTTTACGGCGGCAGGAAGAGGGTTTCCTGATGGATGAATGTCTGTTGGAAAAATTTTATCGAACCTGGTATCACGAGCTGATCCGCTGGTGCGGCCATATGACGAAGGATACGGGACTGGCGGAGGATCTGGTGCAGGAAGCGTTCCTGCGTGCCATTTCCCATCTTCCTCTTCTGGAAACGCTTTCTGAAAAGCAGCAGCGGGCGTGGTTTTACCGGACGGCAAAGAATCTGTATCTGGACCGGAAGCGCCATGAGCGTTATGAAACGGTCGCGCAGCCGCCGCTTCCGGCCGGCCGTGACATGGAAGACTATGCAAGGATCGACTGGGAGCAGCTCCTGAACGGCCTGCCCGGAGACGAGGGCGTCCTGTTCGTCATGCGGTATCTGGAGGGCTATACCTCGGCGGAGCTTGGCGAATTCTTCGGGCTTCCGGCCGGGACGGTCCGTTCCAGACTGTCTGACGCGAGAAAGCATTTGAAGGCAGCTCTGAAAGCAAACCTGTAGTTCACGAAATGCCGCCTGGCGGCGGCAGAATCAAGATAAGGAGGTAGCTATGTTAGAAGATTTCCTGGGGAAAAAAATCTATGTCGTAAACTGTAATATCTGCGATGCCAGAAAGGTAAAGGAGGAGGATCTTTCCTCTTATGAAAAAATCATCATCAACGCGGATACGATTCTGGTCAACGAGCGGGCGAAAAGTGTACTGAGCCGTCTCCCCATCATCTGCAATACGGATAATACGCTGGAGCTGGAAGGGGAGGTCAGCATAGTCTCCCAGAACGGAGATTACGAGATCAACGGCTCCACCGCCGTTTTGGACAATACCTTTTTATCCGTCAATGGCAACGTAGTAATCAAACCCGGTACCGAAGCGGTGCTTTCCTCTTATACAGCCGTTTCCGTCAACGGTTCCGTTCTCTGCCCTGCCTCCCTCGCGCCCTTTCTGAGCCGTTTTTCGGTCAACGGCTCCACGGAATGCTATCCGGATGACTGCACGGTCCTGGACGCGGTTTTCACACCGGATGCCTGGTTTCCTCTCCGGGCCAGACAGGAGGCTCATTACTACGTGTCAGAGCAGCTGCGGCTGACGGACCCGAAACTGGACGTATCCGCGCTTGCCGCCAGACAGGTACGCTTTGTCACTCCCGCCGCCCTGGTGCCGGAGGAGCGTGCGGCGGAGGCGGTCGCCCTCTTTGATGAAACGGTGAAGCTGACGGTGATTCCCGCCGGATACGCTTTCATTCCCGGAGACGCCGGACTGGAGGAAGCTCTGCTGGAAAAATACGGCGGGAGATTCTACCTGGACGGCTCTCTCACCATCGAATCCCAAAACGCTTCCCTGCTCTCCCGTCTGGAAAAGCCTCAGGTCACAGGAACCGTCTATCTGCCGGAAGGTCTGATGGAAGCGTTTCGGCAGACCGGAGCGGAATACGGAAAGCTGGAGATCATCAAAGGAACCTCCCTGGCAGGCAAGGCCATGCTGACCCTGGACAACGCTTTGCTGGACGCCTCTCCCGATGGGATTTCCATCCGCGGCTGCGGCCTTCTGCGCATCAAAAAGGAGATCTCTCCGGAGCGGATCCTGGAGCTCGTCCGCACCGACAGCTGCGGCTGTATCCTCTGTACTCCGGAGCAGAAGAGCGCCATGGAGCTGGTAAGCCGGAACGCAGGACTGATCGGGGATCTGAAGGACAAATCCGGTTCCGAAAGCGGCGGCGGAATATTCGATATGCTCAAACAGGCGGCGAATACGAGGGTGGCCAATGCGGATCTGTATGTTCTGTAAAACAGGATTGCTGTTCTGCTGCCTGATTAACAGGGCGGCAGAACAGTGAATACGAGCTGCCCTTTCCGACGGAACAGACTGTATCTCTAATTCAAGCTCTTGCGTGGTGCCAACAACTTGTAATTATTACATCAGCAGGGAAAGCTATCTGCGCTCCTTCAATTTCTCTAATATCGCCATAACGTCCGGCTGCGTTGGAGTGAGCTTGATACCACGTTTCAGCATACCCATTATCTTTTTGGCTTTCTGCTCAATTTCTCTGGCAGTATGCTCACTTGTCAACATCAGATGATTTCCAGCGATTGTATATTCCCGTTCTATGTATTCTTCCGTTATCGGAAACATATCCTGTATCAGGAATACACTCTCCCGGCTGTCGTCCAGTTTGACAATATGGAGAATATCACAGGGTTTCCCGGCTTTTTCCTTTTTTTCCATAATCCGCCTGTATTTATCAATACGACTTGACAACGGTATCATCCAGTATATCCCGTTACTTGCATCTTCAAAACAGTAATAATGTGGTCTGTTTCCTGCCTTATTTCCTTTGAGATACGGGTCTTTCATATCTTCAAAAAATTTATCTTTAATAATATAAAAGCCGGTTTTCTTCATTTGCCTGTCCTCATTACAGAAAAGTCCCTCGCCTCGCGGCGAAGGACTATACTTTCGACCCGACCATTTATATACCACATATCGGTCAGTGGTAAACTTTCTTTATGCTTGCATCCTATCATTACAGTAGTCTCCATTATTTTAAATAAACTGCGTCATTCT
>DXDD01000131.1 GCA_019115665.1 Candidatus Eisenbergiella pullistercoris
TGTTCTGCTACCCGCTGGGCTTCGGCATCATCGGCATCTGGTTCGGCGTCTGCGCCGACCAGCTGGCCCGCTTCCTGTTCACCAACTGGAGGTTCCGGTCAGGGAAGTGGACGAAGGTGAAGATCTGAGGCGGCAGCCCGGTTCATCCGGCGGCGAAGCGGCTGTGTGACCGGATGAAAGAGTATGGCTTGGCATTTTCCGGCTTTACGCCTGATCTGTCGGATGAATCCATCCGGAAAACCCGGAGATTCAGCCTGGTCAAGGCGAAAGAGATCCTGTTGTGGCTGCAGGAACAGAGGACAGATGTGGAAAGCTGGGCGGTGCTGGATGACTTTGATCTGAACGACGGAAGAGTTCGTTCCCATCAGGTGAAAACAGATGGAAGGATCGGGTTGACAGAGGAGGATGTGAAACGGGCGGAAAGGATCCTCAGGAGAACGGAGGAAAAGCGGGTTGGAAGGTTTGCGTCAGACAGAAAAGAAGAAAAACAGGCTGGAGCAGATCCGTGAAGCGGAACGGTTTTCCCATACACAGGCATATAAGCAGGAGGAACTGTTTAGCGGAGAAGGGTGGCTGAAAAAACCGGTTAAAACAGTCACGGATCTGATTCCATATTTTCAGGAATATGCGAAGATAAGAGTATTGGATCTGGGATGCGGAGTGGGGCGTACCTGTATTCCATTTATACAGGCTTTTCGCGGAAAATGTATGGCGGACGGCGTGGACATCCTGGATATTGCCATAGAACTGCTGAAAAGAAACTGCAGAAAATATGGAATCGAAGATCAGGTTTCCGGTCACGTCTGTCCGCTGGAGGAGTATCCGATTCCCCGGGAAAGCTATGATCTTATTCTGGCAGTATCCGCTTTGGAGCATGTGGATTCAACGAAGACGTTTTTCAGAAAACTGCTGGAAATCCGGGAAGGAATCATTCCCGGAGGGATTTTCTGCTGAAAAAACTGAAAGAGATTTTTGGAGGCTGGAAGATTTTAAAAGAAACGGTAAAGCATCAGTCCTGGAGAACGGAAAGAAAAGACAGATCCGTGCAGATCATGACAAATGTAGTTACATTTGTGGCGGCTAAGGAAGAGAACTGAAGAATGACGAGCAGCCGGCCATCCATCAGGAAAGGAGCAGAAAATGAACATTGCGTGGGACGCGGATAAATATACATCCAACTTTTCATTTGTTCCCGCCTATGGACGGGGCGCGGCGGAGCTGATCGCTTCGCCGAAGGGCAGCCGGGTGCTGGATCTGGGCTGCGGAAACGGGGCGCTGACGGGGGAGCTGAGGGACAGGGGCTTTCAGGTGACGGGGCTGGACAGCTCGAAGGAGCTTCTTTCCGTGGCGGAGAAGTATTACCCGGAGCTGGAATTCATTCTGGGGGACGCGACGGATTTTTCCCTGAAGGAGCCGGTGGACGCGGTGTTTTCCAACGCGGTGTTTCACTGGATCGACAGGGAAAAGCAGCCGGACATGCTGCGCTGCGTTTCCCGGGCGCTGAAGGACGGCGGGGAACTGGTTTTTGAGATGGGCGGGGCCGGAAACAACCGGCTGATCCACGAAGCGATGGAGAAGGCTTTTGCGGAAGCGGGATATTCCTACCGGATGCCCTTTTATTTCCCGGGGATCGGGGAGTACGCCGCGCTTCTGGAGCAGGCGGGCTTTGAGGTGCGCTATGCGGTCCTGTTTGACCGGCCTACGGAGCTGTACGGGGAGGACGGCCTGAAGGACTGGATCCGCATGTTTCTTTCGCAGACGTTTTCAGGGATCAGAGAAGAGGCGCTGAGGGAAGCGATCCGGGAGCGGGCGGCGGAAAGCCTGCGGGACAGGCTGTATCAGGACGGAAGGTGGTACGCGGATTATGTGCGGCTGCGGATGCGGGCGGTAAAGCGCGGCGCGGAGGCGGGAAACGGACAGCCGGAAGGCGGACGGTCGGGAAACAGGCGGCCGGAAGGCGGACAGGCGGGAAACGGACGGTCGGAAACAGGACAGGAAGGAAGCGGACAGTGAAAAAGGGACTTACGCAGGAGGAAATGTACGCGCGGATCCTGAAAAAGGCAGAAGAGGATGAAAGGATCCGGGCTGCGGCCATGGACGGCTCCCGGGCGAATCCGGCTGCGCTGCATGACCGCTACAGCGATTTTGACATCGTCTTTTTTGTAAGGGATCCCGGAGCCTTCACCCGGGATACCGGCTGGATCCGGGAATACGGGGAGGTTCTGATCGCTCAGTTTCCGGACGACTGGCACGACCATCCCTATGATCCGGACAGCGGGCAGCCCTTTCACTGCCTGGTCCAGTACGCGGACGGAAACCGGATCGATTTTACCATTTGGGACGTGAGCCGGGGAGCGGAGGAAGAAAACCGGGATCCGAGGCGCGTCCTGTTCGATAAGGACGGCTGCGCCTGGCTGAAGCCGGTGGAGACGGATGCGTCCCACTGGATCCGAAGGCCCGGGAAGAAGGAATATCTGGACTGCGTCAACGAGTTTCGGTGGCTGAGCCTGTACGTGGCGAAGGGGCTGTGCAGGGATCAGTTCAACTATGCCCGCTTCCATCTGGCGGAGGGCATGGGAGTGATGTTTCTGAAGATGCTGAACTGGAAGATCGGCCTGGATCACGATTTCCGTATCACTACGGGTTCCAAAAGCAAATATCTGAAAAAATATCTGTCGGCGGAGGAAATGGCGCGGGTGAAGGCGGCCTTTCCGGACGGGGAAACGGAGCATATGTGGACAGGGCTCGGCGTCATGTACGATTATTTTGAGGAGCTTGCGGCGGAAACGGCAGAGGGACTGGGCTATCCCTATGATGCGAAGGAAGCGGAGAGCGTGAAAGGCTTTTGGCAGGAGAGGAAGAAGGAGAATGACATTCAGAGAACGGTATCTGGCGGGAGAGATTCCCTTTGAGGCGATCGACGATTACGTGGACGAATGGAACGGAAGCGACGATCCCCGTACGCTCCGGGAGTTCCTGGGACTGACGGCGGAAGAAGAGGACGTGTGGATCGACGACAGCGACGAGGCGCTGATGGCGCTTCTTGACAGGGAAAAGGCAAACGGTACAGAAGAATGACGCAGGCAAGGCCTTTACGGGAAAAGGCGCGGCACGGAGACTTCCTGTTTCCGGTAAACGTATATGAAACAAAGCTTCCGGAAGGGACGCAGATCCCTCTTTTCTATCACTGGCATCCGGAAATAGAGATCTTTTTCGTGCTCCGCGGAAAAACCGGCTTTCAGGTGGAGGGGGAGCGGCTTTTTCTGGAGGCGGGAGACGTGCTTTTGATCCGGCCGAATACCCTGCACGGCTCCCATGACCGGCTGGAGGGCAGCCTGGAATTCCGGGCGGCGGTGTTTGACTACAGCTTTCTTGCCGGCATCGGAAATGACCGGATCGAACAGGAATATCTTCGCCCGTTCCTTCTGGAAGGAAAAAGCAGGTATCTTCTGTTAAAGAACGGCGGCGAAGAAGGACAGACGAAGGAGCGGGAGGAGCTGTCCGCCCTGTCTGTTCTTCTGAACCGTCTTTTTGACGTGTTTCAGAAGAAGGAGAAGGGCTATGAGCTTCTGACAAGGGCCTGGCTGCTTGAGGCGGTTTACGGCATGCTCCGGCTCTGCCCCGGGGAGACGGAGGGAGCGCTTCTGACGGAGGGAAAAAGCCGGGAGGAAAAGAGCCGTATGATCCGCAGCATCGTGCAGTATGTGGAGGAACGATATACGGGAAGGCTGCGCCTTGGGGAGCTGGCGGACTATCTTTCTCTGAGCGAGGGCTATCTGTGCCGGTTTTTCCGGAAGAATTTTCATATGACCTTTGTGGAATACGTGCAGCGGGTGCGGCTGCAGCGGGCGGGCAGGCTCCTGCTGGAAACGGACGACGCGGTGGGAAAGATCGCGATGGACGTGGGCTTCGGCAGCCTGAGCCATTTTACCACGGCATTCGGGAAATATTATCATACGACTCCGCAGAAATTCAGAAAAGGTCAGGATCCGGAAAAAATAAGTCAATTTCAGGAAGGAAACGGAAGAAAAAAATAAATATAATGACAGCAAACGGTATGCCGCCCGACGGCGGCGGAAAGGAGAGGACTATGAACACCATGAGTCAGGAGGGGAAGGCGTTAGTCTACCGCTGGGACGGAGAGGTGCTTTCCGTGATGCCCTGGGGGAGGAACAGCTTCCGCGTGCGTTCCACCGTGCTGGGAGAGGTGGAGGATACGGATTATGCCCTGCTTGCCCCGGAAGAGACAGAAGGACAGATCGAGGTGGGAGAGTATGTTTCCCGCATCACAAACGGGAAGATCACGGCGGAGCTTACCGTGGATTCCTGGAGCCATTCCTGCGATATCGCCTTCTACAATCAGAAGGGGGAGCTTCTGTTGAAGGAGGCGGGAAGGGGAGGCGCTCTGGATAAGAAGAACCGCTTTTTCAAGCCCATCATCGGCGGGGACTACCGGCTGACGGTGACCTTTGCCTCCAACCCGAAGGAGAAGCTGTACGGCATGGGGCAGTATCAGCAGGATATCCTGAATGTGAAAAACTGCAACCTGGAGCTGGCGCACCGCAATTCCCAGGCCAGCGTACCCTTCGTGCTTTCCGACCTGGGATACGGTTTCCTGTGGCACAATCCGGCCATCGGCCGGGTGAGCTTCGCTTCCAACACCACGGAATGGTATGCGGAAAGCACGAAGCAGATGGATTACTGGATCACGGCGGGGGATACGCCGGACGAGATCGAGCAGGCCTATGGAAGGGCGGTGGGAACCGCTCCCGAGATGCCGGAGTACGGCCTTGGCTTCTGGCAGTGCAAGCTGCGCTACTGGAATCAGGAGGAGCTTCTGAACGTGGCGCGGGAGTATAAGAGAAGAGGCGTCCCGGTGGACGTGATCGTCTGCGACTTTTTCCACTGGCCCAGAATGGGCGATTACCGCTTCGACGAGGAGTTTTTCCCGGATCCGGAGGCCATGGCGAAGGAGCTGAAGGAAATGGGCATGGAGCTGATGGTTTCCGTATGGCCGCAGGTGGATCTTCGCAGCGAGAACTATCAGGAGATGAAGCAGCAGGGCCTTCTGGTGAAGGCGGACAAGGGCGTGGATGTGGCCATGCTCTACAACGGAAACAGCACCTTCTTTGACGCCACCAATCCCCGCGCCCGGGAATACGTCTGGAACAAGTGCAGAAAGAATTATTATGACAAGGGCATCCGGGTCTTCTGGCTGGACGAGGCGGAGCCGGAGTTTACCGGATATGATTTTGACAATTACCGCTATTTCCAGGGGCCTGCGGCTCAGGTGGGAAATATCTATCCCCAGTCCTACGCCAGAACCTTTTATGAGGGCCTGAAGGCGGCGGGAGAGGACCGTGTGGTAAGCCTGCTGCGCTGCGCCTGGGCGGGCAGCCAGCGCTACGGCGCTCTGGTCTGGAGCGGAGACATCCATTCCGACTGGGAGACGCTTCGCAGACAGGTCTGCGCCGGACTGAATATGGGGATCGCGGGGATTTCCTGGTGGACCACGGACATCGGAGGCTTTTCCGGCGGCAATCCGGACGATCCGGCCTTCCGCCAGCTGCTGGTGCGCTGGTTTGAGTGGGGCTGCTTCTGCCCGGTGATGCGCCTGCACGGGGACCGGGTTCCCGCAACGCCGCTTTACAATAAGGCGGGCGAGCGGCTCAATCCCACGGGAGCGGGAAATGAGATCTGGAGCTTCGGCGAGGAAAATACGGAGACCCTCGCGAAATATATCCGGTTCCGGGAGGCCATGCGGCCTTATACCAGAAGGGTGATGGAGGAAGCGCATGAGCTGGGACGGCCCGTGATGCGTCCCATGTTCTATGAATTCCCGGAGCAGGAATGCTGCTGGGATATGAGAGAGCAGTACATGTTCGGAAGCGACATCCTGGTCGCCCCGGTCCTTTATGAGGGCCAGACGAAGCGGGAGGTATATCTGCCCGCCGGAGCGGAGTGGACCTGCGTGCATGACGGGAAGGTGTATGAGGGAGGCCGTACGGTCACCGTGGACGCGCCCCTTGAGGTGATCCCCGTATTCTTAAAGGATGGAAAGCTTCCGGAGCTGGTGGGCCTGATCTGAAGAACGGGAAATTTAAGAAGGAACAGACGCGGCAGGACGGCACGGCAGAACGCTGTGCCGTCCTGCTTGACGTGTCCGCCAGGACTGTGTCCCGGCGGGGGCTGCCTGCGGCGCGCGGCATTACAGCCCGGACAGCCAGAAACAGAGAGAGAGCAGCACCGGCACAAAGGCGGAGCAGATCGCGCCGTTTAATACGGAAAGGATCACGGTCTCCTCGCTGGTATAGCGGATCATCAGCGGCAGGGTGGTGTCCTCGCTGGTTGCCCCGGCCGCGGCGATGCAGGCGTAGTAGTTTTTCCGGGATAAAAACGGGATGCTGAAAAAGGAGAAAAGCTCCCGCATCAGGTTGCTTAAAAAGGCGATGCTTCCCGTCTGTACGCCGATCAGATTTTCCAGCGTGACGCCGGCCAGGCTGTACCAGCCCAGGCCGCCCGCCACAGCCGCTCCCTCGAAAACGGAGCGCCCGGTGATCAGGCCGCAGACGGCGCCGCCCAGAAGGGAGCCGAGAATGACCCCGGCGGGAAGGATGAAGATCCGCAGGTGATACTGCCGGATGCTGCGGATCAGCCCGTGGTGCAGGCCGATGCTGATGCCCACGGAAAACATGAGCAGATACAGGATCAGATCCTTGCGGGAGATCAGGCAGGAAAGAAGGAGGCGGGCCGCCCCGGCCGCGCCGCAGACGACGCCGAAGGAAAGGGAGAAGAGCGCGATCAGGACCGTAAGATCGCGCCCTTTTTTTCCGGAGGGTTCCTTCTTGCTCATTCCCCGGCGAAAGGCCTGCTCCGGCCCTCTTTTCCTGCCCGGAAAGCTCCGGGTGAGAAGGACGACGAGAAAAATGGAGGCGGCGGTGGGAAGGGCGAAGAACAGAAGGCTCTCCAGTCCCAGAGACAGAAGATCGTCGAACAGATCCTCTTTTCCTCCAAGGGTCACTCCCATGGAGAAGATCAGAAGCGCCGTGCAGAGAACCTGAAGAAGCTCATTTGCCTTCCTGAGTCTTTCCGGAAAGAAAAATTTTCCCGCGGCAATTCCCGCGCACATCACACCTATGGTTATCATCCGTTACTCTCCTGTGGCTGAAAATTTCTGCAAAACAACCCTATTCTAAAGGGGAACGGCCGGCAAGTCAACTCCCGCGGGGCGGTTTTCAACCGATTTTCCCTGTTTCCCCGTCCGGAAGCATCCTGCCAGCGCCCGGATCCTTCCGGTATCTGTCCGGAGAAACGCCGTATCTGCGGCGGAAGGATCTGCTCAAATGAAATTCGTCGCAGAAGCCGAAGTTCAGGGCGGTTTCATGCAGCTTGACGCCCGGCTGGGTCAGGAGGAACTGCCGGACCATTTCCAGCTTGACCTCCATCTGATAGGCATAGAGGGTCTTTCCGAAGACCCGTTTGAAATGATTGGTCAGCGTGCGCTCGCAGACGTAAAAACGGTCCGCCAGTTCCTTTGCCGTAAAAAAGGTCTGGGGCGTGGCCTGGATCAGACGGCAGACCTCCGCGGTCAGCGTGTCCGCGCCGGAGGGGCTTTTTCCCTTTTCCTGCTGTTCCAGAAGCGCGCAGAGAAGCAGGTTGAAAAGAAGGGAAAGCTTCTGCTCCTTCAGGGGGGATGCGCCCCAGCTTTCCGAAATGATCTCTTCAAAAAGAGTCCGGATGCGGGGAGCGCCCTGGCAGTGGATCAGGCTGGAAAAGACGGCAGGGCGGTCCTGCGCACCCGCCGGAAGGGCCGGGAGGATTTCAGAAAGAAAAGAAGCGGCTTCCCAAGAAGAACCGGAAAAGAGGGGATTGGCCGTCCTTTCCGCTTCCAGAGGGATTGCGTGAATGTACATGTGGCGGTTATGGGGGGAGCAGGGGGAGAGGCCGAAATGATGCCTCCCTGCGGGAAGGATCAGAAGATCGTCCGACCGGAGCTGGAAGGTATCCCGGACGGAGGCCTCTCCGGGACGGGAGGCGGCGGCCGGAAGCTCCTCGCCGATCTCCCAGGCGCCGTCCAGCATATAGAGAAAGTCATGCTCTCCCATCACCCGGTCAGGGTGCGGCGTGGGATGGATCATGGTGATATAGTTGGCGGAGAGAATCCGCCGCTCCTGCATCAGCTGCAGATATACGCTCATTTTCAAGTTTCCTTTCGTTCGGAGTTTTCCATATTATACATGCTCCTTTCCAGAATATCAATGGAAACGAAGGAGGCTTCCTGCTAAGATAAGGGCATGCAGAGGAAAACAGACGGCGGAGAAAGCCGCCGCCCTGGTACGGATATTCAGAAGGCCCGGCGGGGCAGAAGGAGGAAGTCATGAATCAGAAGGAGTACAGCAGCCCGCTTTCTTTAAGAAAGGTGCAGGTGACGGACGATTTCTGGAAAAACGAGATGGAGCTGGTGCGCAAGGAAGTGATCCCCTATCAGTGGGAGGCGCTCAACGACCGGATTCCGGATGCGGATCCCAGCTTTTCCATGAGAAACTTTAAGGTGGCGGGAAAGCTGAACCGGAAGAGAAGAAAAGAGGGGGACGCTTACCGGCCCGTGAAGTGGCCGCTGGAGTTTCAGCCGCTTCCGGAGGATATGGATCATCTGGAGGACCGCTTTTACGGCTGCCTGTTCCAGGACAGCGATTTTTCCAAATGGATCGAGGCGGTGGGCTATTCCCTGACCCAGCATCCGGATCCGCAGCTGGAGGCGACGGCGGATGAAGCCATCGATATCGTCTGCGCGGCCCAGCTGGAGAACGGCTACTTGGACACCTATTATATCATCAATGACCAGGACCAGATCTTCACCAATCTGAAGGACAATCACGAGCTGTACTGCTTCGGCCATCTGACCGAGGGGGCGGTGGCCTACTATCAGGCGACCGGCAAGGATAAGCTGCTGAAGGCCGCGGAGCGGTATGCGGATTATATTTCCTCCTGCTTCGGCCCGGAGGAAGGGAAGAAGAAGGGCTATCCCGGACATGAGATCGCGGAGATGGCGCTGGTGCGTCTGTACGAGCAGACCGGGGAGAAAAAATATCTGGAGCTGAGCCGTTTCTTTGTGGATCAGAGAGGGACCAGACCCTACTATTTTGATGAAGAGCAGCCTGACCGGGTAAAGAAGGGACAGGAGGCGGAGGAACGTTATGCCTACAACCAGGCCCATCGTCCGGTGCGGCAGCAGGATGAGGCGGTGGGACATGCGGTGCGTGCGGTCTACCTGTACTCCGGCATGGCGGACGTGGCGAGACTTACGGGAGACGAGAGCCTGTATGCGGCCTGTGAAAAGCTCTGGGACAACATGACGGGAAAGAAAATGTATATCACGGGAGGCATCGGAGCGACCAATCTGGGAGAAGCCTTCTCCTTTAACTACGACCTTCCCAATGATCTGGCCTATGCGGAAACCTGCGCTTCCATCGGCCTGGTGTTTTTCGCGAGAAGGATGCTGCAGATCAAAGCGGACAGCCGCTATGCGGACGTGATGGAAAAGGCGCTTTACAACGGGGTTTTAAGCGGCATGGCGCTGGACGGAAAGAGCTTTTTCTACGTGAATCCGCTGGAAAGCCTGCCGGAGGCCTGCCATAAGGACGAGAGGAAATTCCATGTGAAGCCCGTCCGCCAGAAATGGTTCGGCTGCGCCTGCTGCCCGCCCAATATCGCCAGACTGGTGAGCTCCATTTCCACCTACGCCTATACGCAGTCCGAAGATACGCTTTACTTCCATCTGTACATGGGAAGCACGCTGGAGTGCGATTTCGGCGGAAAGAAGGCGGATCTGCGCATCGAGTCCGCTTTCCCTTGGGACGGAAGGGTGACGGTGGAACTGAGGCTGGATACGGCGGCGGACTTTACGCTGGCCTTCCGGATCCCCGGCTGGTGCCAGGGCTGGACGGTGAACGGAAAGAACGGAGAGGCTGCGGGTACGGTGAAGGACGGCTATCTCTATCTTTCCCGCACCTGGCAGGACGGGGACAGGCTGGAGCTGGATTTCCCGATGACCGTCCGCGTGATGGAAGCGGATACCAGGGTGAGAGAGGACATCGGCAGAGCGGCCGTGACCAGAGGCCCTGTCGTCTACTGCATGGAAGAGGCGGACAACGGAAAGGACCTGCATCTGTGCGTCCTTCCGGACGAGGCGGAATTCGCGGAGGAAAAGAGCGATATCCAGGGCGTGCCCGTGGTGAAGCTTTCTGCGGACGGCTTCCGACAGAGACAGACGCCGGCGGAACCTTCCGGGGAGCTTTACCATGTGCGTAAGAAGCCCGAATATGATGCTTCCGGACTTGTCTTTATCCCCTATTTCACCTGGGCCAACCGGGGCGAGGGAGAGATGCAGGTATTTGTGAGAACCAGATAACCGGTCAGGCTGACTGAAAAAAGGCCGCCGTTCCGACAGTGGGACGGCGGCCTTTCGGCGTACCTGGTTTTCGCAGTGCCTGGGGATTGCCTTTTTCAGAAACCCAACGTATAATAGGGATGCCATTTCAGCGGAACGGTTCCGCAGGAACAGACGGAAAAGTCAGAAAAAAGACGGAAGAAGGACAGACCGATGAGGATCATTATCGCAGGCTGCGGCAAGGTGGGCTATATTCTGGCCGAGCAGCTCAATGAGGAAGGACACGAGATTACGATCATCGACACGAACGAGGAGAAGATTGGGATGGTGGGAAATCTCCTGGATGTGATGTGCATCCACGGCAATGCCACCAGCTACCGGGTGCAGGAGGAGGCGGGCGTGAAGGAAGCGGATCTTCTGATCGCCGTTACCAACAAGGACGAGGTAAATCTGCTGTGCTGCCTGATCGCCAGAAAGGCGGGACACTGCCAGACCATCGCAAGGGTGCGCGACCCCGGTTATTATGAAGAGATCGGCTTCATCAAGGAGGAGCTGGGGCTTTCCATGGCCATCAATCCGGAGCTGGCCGCGGCGGCGGATATTGCCAGGCTGCTTCAGATCCCGTCCGCCATGGAGTGGATACCTTTGCCAGGGGAAAGGTGGACATGGTGCGCTTCCGGATTCCCAAGGGCTCGGCCTGGAACGGGAAGAAGATCATCGACGCCAGCAGAAAGGTGGGAGGAAACCTTCTGATCTGCGTGATCGAGCGCGAGAACCATCAGGTCCTGATCCCGGACGGAAACGTGGTCCTTCATGAGGGGGACTATATTTCCGTGATTGTCCCGCCCGACCGGATGAAGGCGCTGTTTTCCAGCATCGGGATCGAAAGCAGGATGATCCACGACGTGATCATCGCGGGCGGCGGAAGGCTGGCCTATTATCTGGCGTCAAAGCTTCTGCGCTCCAGGATCCAGGTGCGCATCATAGAGAATAACCGGGCGAGGTGCGACGAGCTGAGCGAGCTCCTTCCCAAGGCCATGATCATATACGGAGACGCCACGAATACGGAGCTCCTGAAGGAGGAAGGGCTGGAAAACGCGGACGCCTTTGTGTCCCTTACCGGTCTGGACGAGGAAAACGTGATGCTCGGCTGCTACGCGGCCCGGGTTTCCAGGGCGAAGGTGGTCACCAAGATCAATAAGATCACCTACGGCGGCATCATGGACAGCTTCGATGTGGGAAGCATCGTAAGCCCCAGGCATCTGACCACGGAGCTGATCAGCCAGTATGTGCGCTGCATGCAGAATTCCATGGGAAGCGCCGTGGAGGCCGTCTACCGCATGGTGGACAACAAGGTGGAGGCGCTGGAATTCTCCGTGAAAAAGGGAGCGAAGGTGCTGGATATGCCGCTGGCGGAAATGAAGCTGAAGGATAACCTGCTTCTGTGCAGCATCGTGCGCAGAGGAAAGATGATCCTGCCCTCCGGACAGGACAGGATACAGGCCGGGGATACGGTGATCGTGGTGACCACCCATAAGGGCCTGGATGAGATCGAGGATATTCTCGCCTGACGAAAAGAAAGTACGGAATCGAGGGATGACTTCATGAATTGCAAAAGCATTTTCTATATCCTTGGCTGGATCCTGCGGGTGGAGGGCTTATTCCTGTTCCTGCCCATGATCGTCGCCCTGATCTACGGGGAGGATACCTGGACGGTGTATCTGATCTGCGCGGCGCTGACGTTCGCGGCGGGGCTCGCCCTTTCCTGGAAAAGAAGCGGGAATTTCCGGCTGTTTGCCAGAGAGGGCTATGTGGCCGTGGCGCTGGGCTGGGTCCTGATGAGTCTGATCGGCGCGGTGCCCCTGTGGGCCGCAGGGGATATCCCCCATTTTGTGGACGCCCTGTTTGAGATCATTTCCGGCTTTACTACCACCGGCTCCAGCATCCTTGTGGATGTGGAGGCCATTTCCCGGGGCGGCATGTTCTGGCGCTGCTTTTCCCACTGGATCGGCGGCATGGGCGTTCTGGTCTTTCTTCTGCAGATCATTCCCCTTTCCAGCGGCCAGATCATGTATCTGATGCGGGCGGAAAGCCCAGGCCCTTCCGTGAGCAAGCTGGTTCCCAAGGTGCGTGAGACCGCCTTTGTGCTGTACGGGATTTATCTTGCCATGTCCGTGCTGGAGATCTTCTTTTTGCTGATCGGCGGAATGCCGCTGTTTGATACCCTCTGCACCACCTTCGGCTCCGCCGGAACGGGCGGCTTCGCCATCTGGGGAGACAGCATGGCCCGTTACAGCCCCTATCTGCAGATCGTGGTCACCGTTTTCATGTTCCTGTTCGGCGTGAATTTCAGCTTCTATTATCTGCTCCTGACGAAGCGGGTGAAGGAGGCCTTTCAGATCGAGGAGGTCCGCGCCTATTTCGGGATCTTTGCGGCTTCCACCGTGCTGATCGCCTTCAACATCCTTTCTCAGGTGGGAAATCTGGCGGACAGCTTCCGGCATGCGGCCTTTCAGGTGTCCTCCGTCATGACCACCACGGGTTTTGCCACCACGGACTTCAACCTGTGGCCGGAATTTTCCCGGACGCTCCTGGTGCTCCTGATGTTCATCGGCGCCTGCGCGGGCAGCACCGGCGGCGGGATCAAGGTTTCCCGGATCCTGATGTATCTAAAGACCATCAAAAAGGAGCTGGCCTTTCTGGTGCATCCAAGGAGCGTGAAGATCGTCATGATGGATGGAAAGAAGCTGGAGCACACGGTGGTCCGCGCCGCCAATATTTTCCTCATCACCTATCTGGTGATCCTGGCGTTTTCCATCCTGATCGTGAGCCTGGACGGCAGCGATTTTACCACTACGGTCACGGCGGTGATCACCACCCTCAATAACGTGGGCCCAGGCCTGTCCCTGGTCGGCCCCATGGGGAATTTCGCCTTCTTTTCCGATCTGTCTAAGTTTGTGCTGATGTTCGACATGCTGGCGGGCAGACTGGAGATCTTCCCTCTGCTTCTCCTGTTTGTGCCTTATACCTGGAAAAAGTGATTGCGCACCCGCAGGGATGGATGCTATAATTTTGCCAGACGGATCCGGCGGCAGGCCAGACGGCTGAGAAAAGAGAATTGAGATAAAAGAGTTGAGATGAGAGAAGCTGCCGGAGGAACGAGAAAGGAAAGGGAGGACATTATGCGCAGAATATTGCTGAAGCTGAGCGGGGAGGCTCTCGCCGGAGATAAAAAGCACGGCTTCGATGAGGCAACGGTGAGAAAGGCCGCCGCGCAGATCGCGCAGGTCGTAAAGAGCGGCGTCCAGGTGGGCGTTGTGATCGGAGGCGGGAACTTCTGGCGGGGAAGGACCAGCGAGAACATGGACCGGACGAAGGCGGACCAGATCGGCATGCTCGCCACGGTCATGAACTGCATCTACGTATCCGAGATGTGCAGGGCGGAAGGGCTTCAGACGGCTGTTTTCACGCCGTTTGCCTGCGGCTCCTTTACGAAGCTTTTTTCCAAGGATGACGCGGTAGCGTGCATGGAGGCGGGAGGCGTCGCCTTTTTCGCGGGAGGGACCGGACATCCCTATTTTTCCACCGATACGGGCGTGCTGCTTCGGGCCATCGAGGTGGAAGCGGATGTGATCCTGCTGGCCAAGTCCGTGGACGGCGTGTATGACGACGATCCGGCGAAGAATCCTGACGCGAAGAAATACGACGAGGTATCCATCGACGAGGTGATCGCGAAGAACCTGCAGGTGGTGGACATGACCGCTTCCATCCTGGCAAGGGACAACCATATGCCCATGTGGGTGTTCGGCCTGAATGCGGAGAACAGCATTGTCAATACGGTAAACGGGAATTTCACCGGAACGAAGGTAACGGTTTAGGCTGCCGACAGGACAGGCCTGCGCATAGAAAAGAAAACCGGCCGCCCGGGCGGCAGAATGAGAGGACAGAGCATGAACGAGAGATTACAGCAGTTTGACAGCAAGATGAAGAAGACCTGCGAGCATCTGGCGGCGGAATTCGCGACGATCCGCGCAGGACGCGCCAACCCCCATGTGCTTGACAGGATCCGGGTCAACTATTACGGCACGCCCACGCCGATCCAGCAGGTGGGAAATATTACGGTTCCCGAACCCAGGATGATCCAGATCGCTCCCTGGGAGAAATCCCTGATCAAGGAGATCGAGAAGGCGATCATGGCTTCCGATGTGGGGATCACCCCTTCCAACGACGGCAATGTGATCCGCCTGGTATTCCCTGAGGTGACGGAGGAGCGCAGAAAGACGCTGGTAAAGGACGTGAAGAAGAAGGGCGAAGAGGGCAAGGTCGCTGTCCGCAACATCCGCAGGGACGGAAACGACGCCTTTAAGAAGCTGGCGAAGGAAGACGTGTCCGAGGATGAGATCAAGGAACTGGAGAACGAGCTTCAGAAGCTGACTGATAAGTATATCAAGGAAGTGGATAAGCTGGTTGAGGAGAAGTCCAAAGAGATCATGACCGTATAGGCGGCTTCGTCTGAAAAGAAAGAGGGGCAGGCGGAAAGCGCCTGCCCCTCCTGCGCTCTGGCGCGCGCGCCTCAGCGTAAAACGCTTCGGCATGGAGGTAAAAAATGGCAGAACGGAAAATACCGAATCATGTGGCGATCATCCTGGACGGAAACGGAAGATGGGCGAAGGCGAAGGGAATGCCCAGAAATTACGGCCACGTCCAGGGAGCGAAGCGGGTGGAGGAGATCTGCGAGGAGGCTTACCGGATGGGAATCCGTTATCTCACGGTATACGCCTTTTCCACGGAAAACTGGAACCGCCCCAAAGATGAGGTGGATGCCCTGATGGGGCTTCTGCGCAATTATATGAAGACCTGTCTGCGGACGGCGTCCAAAAACAATATGTGCGTCCGGGTGCTGGGAGATAAGACCAGGCTGGACGCGGACATCCGGAAACGGATCGACGAGCTGGAAAAGGCGACGAGAGCCAACAGCGGCCTGCATTTCCAGATCGCCCTGAATTACGGCGGAAGGGATGAGATCTGCCGGGCGGCGCGCGCCCTGGCGCAGCAGGTAAAGGACGGGACGCTCTCTCCGGAGCAGATCAGCGAGGAGCGGATCGCAGAAACGCTGGATACGGCGGGAATTCCGGATCCGGATCTTCTGATCCGTACCTGCAATGAGCTTAGGATCTCCAATTTCCTTCTCTGGCAGCTGGCCTATACGGAATTTTATTTTACGCCCGTTCCCTGGCCGGATTTTACAAAGGAAGAATTGGAAAAGGCCGTGGATGCATATAATCACAGGGACAGAAGATACGGGCTGGTGAAGGAGGCATAAGGCCGTATGCGGCCCTGTGCTCCGGCTGACGGAGCAGGAAAAAAGACAGAGGAGGAAGGATCGGATATGTTCTGGATAAGACTGAGAAGCAGCGTGATCCTGGTAATCGCCGCGCTGCTTCTGCTGTTTGCGGGAGGATGGGTGCTTGGGGCGGGGCTGTTTGTCCTGTCTCTGACCGCGTATCTGGAGCTGATGCGCGCGGCCGGGAGAGCCCGGACGGCTGCCGGGACAGAAAAAAAGGAAACCCGGGCGGAAGAAAAACCGGAGATGCCGCCGCTTCTGGCGAAGGGAAGCGTCGGCATCTTGGAGGGGATCGGGCTTGCCGGGACGGTTCTTTATTATGCCGTGCTTCTGACAGAAGAGGAGCCGATCTATCTTCTGGGCGTTCTCGGGCTGGTTTTCCTTGGGATGATGGCCGCCTATGTGCTCACCTTTCCCGCTCATCAGGCCGGGCAGGTGATGACCGCGTTTTTCAGCTTCTTTTACGGCCCTGTCCTGTTTTCCTTCCTCTGGCTGACCAGAGAGCTTCCGGGAGGGATCTATATGGTGTGGCTGATCTTTATCAGCTCCTGGATCTGCGATACCTGCGCGTATCTGTCCGGAATGGCCTTCGGAAGGCATAAGCTGACGCCGGTGCTCAGCCCGAAGAAATCCGTGGAGGGAGCGGTGGGAGGCGTGCTCGGCTCCGCCCTGGTGGGAGCCCTGTTCGGCCATCTGCTTTTAAACGGGATCTTTGAGGATCAGGAGATGGCGCTCATCTGCGCGGTGCTCTGCGCGGCGGGAGCGGTGATCTCCCAGATCGGCGACCTTGCCGCCTCCGGCATCAAAAGGGATCACGGCATCAAGGATTACGGACGGCTGATCCCCGGCCACGGCGGCGTGATGGACCGGTTTGACAGCGTTCTTTTCACCGCGCCCATCATCTATTATCTGGCCATCCTTCTGATCTCGTTTGAATAGAATCGGTTTGAAGCAGAAGGGGAATACTGCAGAAAGGAAATACGGATGAAGAACATTGCGATCCTGGGTTCCACCGGCTCCATCGGGACCCAGACACTGGAAATTGTAAGAGAAAATCCCGACCTGGCCGTGAAGGGGCTGGCGGCGGGAACCAATGTCGCTCTGATGGAAAAGCAGATCCGCGAATTTTTGCCGGAGACGGCCGTGATGTGGACCGAAGAGGCGGCGCAGGAGCTGCGGGCAAGGGTGAAGGACCTTCCGGTCCGCGTCCTCTGCGGCATGGACGGCCTTCTGGAGCTGGCCGCCATGGAGGGCTATGAGATCCTGGTGACCGCCGTGGTGGGAATGATCGGCATCCGGCCCACCATCGCGGCGATCGAAAGCGGGAAGACCATCGCCCTTGCCAATAAGGAAACCCTGGTGACCGCCGGTCATCTGATCATGCCGCTGGCAGAGAAGCACGGCGTGTCCATCCTGCCCGTGGACAGCGAGCACAGCGCCATTTTCCAGTCCTTAAACGGAGAGGACAGAAGCCGGCTGTCCCGGATCCTTCTTACCGCATCGGGCGGGCCGTTTAGGGGAAAAAGCAGGGCGGAGCTTGCCGGGATGCGGGTGGAGGACGCGCTGAAGCATCCCAACTGGTCCATGGGAAAAAAGATCACGGTGGATTCCGCCACGCTGGTGAACAAGGCGCTGGAGGTGATGGAGGCCCGCTGGCTGTTCGGCGTGGGCCTGGATCAGATCCAGGTGGTGGTCCATCCCCAGAGCATCATCCATTCGGCGGTGGAGTATGTGGACGGGGCGGTGATCGCCCAGCTGGGGCTTCCGGACATGAAGCTGCCCATCCAGTACGCCCTGTTCTATCCGGACAGACGTCCGATGAAGGGAGATAAGCTGGACCTGTTCGCGGCAGGAAGCCTGACCTTTGAAAGGCCGGATACGGAAACCTTCCGGGGCCTTGCGCTCGGCCTTCGGGCGGCGCGGGAGGGAGGAAGCATGCCCACGGTGTTCAACGCGGCGAACGAAAGGGCGGTTTCCCTGTTTTTAAACCGGAAGATCGGCTTTCTGGACATCGCGGAGCTGATCGAAGCGTGTATGGAGCATCACCGCAGGGTGGAGGATCCGGACGTGGACGAGATCCTTGCGGCGGAGGCGGAGACCTATGAATATATCGCCGCCAGAGAGAAATAAAGGAGACTGAGATTCATTGATAACCATAGTTCTGTTCATCATTGTTTTCGGTGTGATCGTCATCGCCCATGAGCTGGGGCATTTTCTCCTGGCGAAGGCGAACGGCATCACCGTAGTGGAGTTTTCCATCGGCATGGGGCCGAAGCTGCTCCACTTTGACAGAGGGGGGACCGAATATTCGCTGCGTCTTCTGCCCATCGGCGGCGCATGCATGTTTGAAGGGGAGAACGGCCTGGAGGAGGAAGGCGGCACGCTTTCCGAAGGCGCGTTTCCCAAAGCGAAGGTATGGGCGAGGATCTCCACCGTATTCGCGGGGCCTTTGTTCAACTTCCTTCTGGCCTATGTGCTCGCCATGCTGGTGGTGGCCTACGCGGGCAGCGACCGGCCCGTGATCCAGAACGTGATCGACGGCTATCCGGCGCAGGAGGCGGGCATGCAGAGCGGGGATGTGGTCACCCGGATGAACGGGGAGCGGATATATCTCGGCAGGGAAATTAACCTGTATACGCTGTTAAATTCCGGAGAAACCGTTACCGTGGAATATCTGCGGGACGGACAGAAGCACATGGCGGCGCTGACGCCCAGGTACGACGAGACGGAGGGCCGGTATCTTCTGGGCTTCCAGGGCTATGCGGAGTATGTGGACTGCCGGAATGCGGGCGTTTTTAAATACGCCTATTACGAGGTGCGCTACGGCCTGAAAATGACGGTGAAGAGCCTGGGCATGCTGCTGACCGGAAAGGCCGGCGTGGACGATATGGCAGGCCCGGTGGGAATGGCGCAGATCATCGGGGAGGTTCAGCAGGAGGCCGCGCCTTACGGTCCGCTGGTGGTGGCCGTCAATATGGTGAATCTGGCCATGCTGTTAAGCGTCAATCTGGGCGTGATCAATCTGCTGCCGCTTCCCGCTCTGGACGGCGGAAGGCTGGTGTTTCTGCTGGTGGAAGCCGTGCGGGGAAAACCCGTGCCGCCGGAAAAGGAGGGAATGGTCCATTTCGCGGGCTTCGTCCTCCTGATGGTGTTGATGGTGGTCGTGATGTTCAATGATGTTTCCCGGCTGCTGGGATAAGGGCAGACCGGAGAAGACAGAAGATAAAAGAAAAGGGGGAATACCAATGAAAAAGAAAGAAAACCGCGCCGGATCGTCCGGAGGACGCCGTCTGGCGTCCCGTTTCGGAAGACGTTTTCTTGCCGGCCTCTGCGCGCTGCCGCTTGCCGCTTCGCTTCTGGCGGCGGCTCCTGGCGCGGATGCGCAGGCGGCGGCTCCTGGGACGAATGCGCAGGCGGTTCCCGGGACAAATGCACAGACGGCGGGGCTTCCGGCCGGCTATGTGAGAAGCATCTATACCAACGAACCGGTGACTGCGGCGCAGGCGGGGCTCAGACCCATTGCCGTCATGATGCCGACAGACCGTTCCGCCCAGCCTTCCTACGGGATCAGCCATGCGAAGGTGCTGTATGAGATCATGGAGGAAGGGGAGATTTCCCGTCAGCTGGCGATCATCGACGACTGGCAGGGACTTTCCCGGATCGGAAACGTCAGAAGCTGCCGGGCCTATTACATTCCCATCGCAACGGAGTGGGATCCCATCCTGATTCATTTCGGCGGCGTGTGGTATATGCGCGACCGGATCACCATGCCGGATATCAACAACCTGTCCGGCACCAGCGAGTACGGAACGGGCGGAAGCGCGCCCGGCGCGAACCGGTTTTTCCGCAGCTCGGACCGGAAAGCGCCTCACAACGCCTACATCAGCGCGGCCGGCATCACGGAGGCCTGTGCTGAGCTGGGCTATTCCCTGACCATCCGGCCCGGTTTTTACAACGGATCCCACTTCACCTTTGCGGCGGGGGTGAACACACTGGATCAGTACGGAGCGGCCGCTGCGCCTGCGGGCACGATCAGTCTCGCGGACATTTTCCCGTATACCAAAACCGGATTCACCTATAATCCGGCGACCGGCCTGTATGACAAGACCATCCACGGGGGAGCCCACAGGGATGCGGACGGCACCCAGCTTTCTTTTGCCAACGTGATCGTCCAGAACACCTCCTGGGTAAAGCTGGACGACGGCGGCTATCTTGCCTTCGGCAATTATGACACCACGCAGGACGGCTGGTATTTCACAAAAGGAAAGGCCATCCACATCACCTGGCAGAAAACGGCGGACTATCTCCCCACAAAGTATTACGACGACGCGGGAAATGAGATCCAGCTCAATCAGGGGAAGACCTACATCGCGGTCGCGCAGCTCGGAAGACTGCCCGCGTTTTCCTGAACCCTGACGCGCTGACAGTGACGGAAGGCAGGAGCCGGAAGCCCCGGCTCCTGCCGTTTCCGAACCGGCCGGATTTTGTCCTGCCGTTTTCCCGGCAGGACATGGCCCTGCTTTTATTAACATTTCAAAATTTCACTTACCTATCCATTTATAATCGTTTCTATTCGTCCGAAAAATTCAAAATTCATTCCTGACCATGCAAAAAATGAGCTTCTTACGGTCCCAAATGAGGGAAATGCTGATTTGAACCGTACAAAAATGGCCCATATACGGATCCAAACGCAGGGAAAGCCGATTTGTACCGTAGAAAAATGAGCCTGATACGGATCCAAACACGGAAAATACCATTTTGTACCGTATAAAAGCCCTTCTTTATACGGGTCAAAAGCCGGAAAATTCGTTTTCGACCGTATTGAACACCAAAAAGTACGGTTCAGAATCCGAAAATTTTATTTTTTACCGTATCAGAAGCTTTTTTGTACGGTTACGGGGATAGAAATTGTCTTTTATAACCGTACAGGGCCATACAGGCCATTCTGACGAATGAGAAGCGATCGGATCCTTTTATTTCCAGCCTCACAAAAACAACGCAAACATTCAAACATATCAGGAAAAACATATCAGGAAAACATATCATTTGCCCGCAAAGGCCAGTCTGTGTCCGGCGGGCGGAAAGGAGGAGCTTATGGCGGTACAGCGATACCGGGTTCTGAAGAAACTGGGGGAAGGAGGCTGCGGCCGGACCTGGCTGGTGCGGGACAGGAAACTGGGGAAGCTCTGGGCCATGAAGGAATGGAGGGAAAAAGAGGGGGCGCAGGAAGAGCTTCGTATCCTCCGGGAGCTGGAGAGTCCCTGCTTTCCGCGGATCGTGGAATGCTTTCAGGAAAACGGAAGACAGTATCTGCTGATGGACTGGATCCGGGGGAGGACGCTGGAGGAAGCGCTGCTTCAGGAAGGTCCGCTGCCGTGGCGGACGGCCGCAGCGTATGCGGCCAAAATCTGCGGGGCGCTGGAAACGCTGCATGGGGGAACTCCGGCCATCCTTCATCTGGATCTGAAGCCCTCCAACATCATCCTGACGCAGGACGGCCCCAGACTGATCGACTTTGGAAACGCGGTTCTGGCAGACGCGGCAGCGGACCTGACAGCGGCGGATGGAAGAAAAGCAGGCGCGGCGGAAGCAAACGGAACAGCGGCAGCATGGCGGGCAGAAGCAGCGCTCCCGATGGATCGGGCAGAAGCAGCGCTTCCGACAGGCCGGGCAAAAGCAGCGCTCCCGATGGATCGGGCAGAAGCAGCGCTTCCGGCAGACCGGGCGCTGCGGGGGACGCCCGGTTATGCGGCCCCGGAGCTGTATTCGGGCAGAGGGGCGGATATCCGGAGCGACGTATACGGGCTTGGAGCCGTGCTCTGCGCCATGCTCACGGGAAAAAAGCCCGGGCCTGCCGGAAACAGAACGGAGGCGGTTCCGGAGCGCCTGTGGGAGATCGTGGAAAAGGCCATGGAAGAAGACCGGGAGAGCCGGTTTCAAAATGCGGCAGAGTTCAGGAGCGCGTTGGAAACGGCGCTGGCGGAGACGGCTGAAACGGCAGAGACAGAAAAGAATGCCGGAAGAAGGAAAAACGTTTTCATCCGGTTCACGGCAGCCGTCTGCGCGGCGGCAGCGGCAGTGACTGCAGCGGCGGCGCTGCTCCTGTCATCCGGGAACCTGCAGCCGGGGAGCCAGCAGCAGGAGAGCCCGCAGCCTGAAAACCCGCGGCCGCAGGACGGTTCGCTTCCGTATGCGCGGGCTTCGGAGGGGAAAACGGAGATCGGGGCGGGAAAACGGCGGGAAGCGGTCCGGAATGCTTCTCTGTGGGAGCTGGTGTGGGAAAAGGAGGAGAAGGGAAGGCTGCTTGGACTTCAGCATGAGCTTGGCGAGACCTTCCGGAAGGCGGCCGGACAGAGGGAAAATCTGTCGAAAAAGGCAGACGGTTCCGATGGGGAAAGCGCCGGATTCTGACAGAAAACGCGCCGGGCTGTCCGTATAATGGTTGCATACCTGCAGGAGGTGAGAGGTGAAGTATATTGTCTACATAGACCGTCTGTTTATCATGCAGACCGTGCAGACAATGGCGCTTCTTCTCCTGACCGGAGCCCTTCTGAACCGGCGCGCTCCGTCTGCGGCCGCGTCGGTTTTCAGACTGGCGCTGGGGTCAGGCGCGGAGGCGCTTTTTTTCTGCGCGGTATTCTGTCTGCGGGGGATCGGAAGCCTTCCCAGAAAACTGCTTTTTGCGGCAGGCTCCCTTTTCGGCCTGCTCTGGGTCTTTCGGATCCGCTCGGCAGAGCTTTTTTTCAGGGCTGTTCTGTTTTACTGCTCGGCAGGCTTTCTGCTTGCCGGATTCCTGCATATGCTTCCGGAAGCCTTCCGGGAGAGCATGGCGGCGGTGTCCGGGCTGACGATGGCCCTGGCGGCAGGCGCGGTTTTTTTCCGAAAACAGGAGAAAAGGCGGCGGGAACAGACCGTGGTGACGGCGGAGCTGATCGAGGGAAGGGTGAGGGTGGTTACCGAAGCCCTGATCGACAGCGGAAACACCCTGTATGATCCGATCAGCCGGAAACCGGTGAGCGTGGTGGAACAGAGCGTCCTGGAGGGAAGGATCGATCTGAGGCGGCCGGAACGGTTCCGCCTGGTTCCCTATCACACTCTGGGAAGCAGGGGGCTGATGCAGACGGTGGAGGTCGAACAGCTGAGGATAAGGCGGGAGGGACAGGATTATCTGTTTGAGCATGTGCTTCTCGGACTTTACAACGGAAGGGTGACGCAGGACGGAAGCTACCGTCTGATTCTGCATCCTGCGCTTTTGCAGGACGGCCGCCTGCCAGGGCGGCGGAAAGGAAAACAACATGATTCTGAAAGTAGCGATGCCAGGAAAAATACAGTTTAAGATCATCCGCAGGGAGCCGGCCTTCCTGTGGCCGGGACAGGGAGATATCCATTATATCGGCGGCGCGGAGGTGCTTCCGCCGCCGCTGGAGGCCGATAAGGAGAGCGAGATCATAGGGGATCTTGGAACGGAATATGAGAACGAGGCGAAAAACATCCTGATCGAGCATAATCTGCGGCTGGTGGTTTACATAGCAAAAAAATTTGACAATACCGGAGTCGGCGTGGAGGATCTGATCTCCATCGGCACCATCGGGCTGATCAAGTCCATCAATACCTTCCGGCCGGATAAGAACATCAAGCTGGCGACCTACGCTTCCCGGTGCATTGAGAACGAGATTCTCATGTACCTGCGCAGGAACAGCAAGACCCGCATGGAGGTTTCCATTGACGAGCCCCTGAATGTGGACTGGGACGGAAACGAGCTTCTGCTTTCCGATATCCTGGGGACGGACGAGGATGTGATCTACCGGGATATTGAAACGGAGGCGGAGAAAAGCCTTCTGATGAAGGCCATAGACCGGCTGACGGAACGGGAGAAAACCATTGTGAACCTGAGATTCGGTCTGAACGCTCCGGACGGAAAGGAAATGACCCAGAAGGAGGTGGCATCCCTTCTGGGGATTTCCCAGTCCTATATTTCCCGTCTGGAAAAGAAGATCATGAAAAGACTGAAGCGGGAAATGGCGCGGGAATAGGGCGGGAGGCGGACCGCGGGCTTTTTCCAGATTTTGTTTCGGACAAAAAGGTATATCCGGGCGGAAATGTGTGAATTCTCTAAATCATAGAAAATGAGACGGAGGATTCGGCAATGGCACTGAACAAGGTGGAAATCTGCGGCGTAAACACTTCAAAGCTGACGGTCCTTACCAACGAGGAAAAGGAAGCGCTTTTTGAACGCATCCAGGAAGGAGACGAGGAGGCCAGACAGCAGTATATCAAAGGGAATCTGCGTCTGGTGCTCAGCGTGATCAAGCGCTTTTCCGCGAGCAGCGAGAACGTGGACGATCTGTTTCAGATCGGCTGCATCGGCCTGATCAAGGCAATCGACAACTTTGATCCGACCCTCAACGTGAAATTCAGCACCTATGCGGTTCCCATGATCATCGGAGAGATCCGCAGATTCCTCCGGGACAACAATGCGATCCGGGTGAGCCGTTCCCTGAAGGATACGGCTTATAAGGCGATCTACGCCAGGGAAAATCTGATGAAGCAGAACCAGAAGGAGCCGACCATCGCGGAGGTGGCGACGGAGATCGGCATCCCTAAGGAGGACGTGGTATACGCACTGGACGCCATACAGAATCCCATGAGTCTCTACGAGCCCGTGTATACCGACGGCGGAGATACGCTTTATGTGATGGATCAGATCAGCGACAAGAAGAACCGGGAGGAGGCATGGGTGGAAAGCCTGTCTCTGAGCGAGGCGATGAAGCGGCTGAGCGGACGGGAATACGAGATTATCTCCCTGCGCTTTTTCGAGGGAAAGACGCAGATGGAGGTGGCGCGGATCATCGGCATTTCCCAGGCCCAGGTGTCCAGGCTGGAGAAGAACGCGCTCAGGACCATGAAAAATTATCTGACGGCATGAAGAAGGGCGGAGACGGAAGGCGCGGCCGAAAAAGGGCCGGAACCGTTTCCGCCTTTTTTGCGTAAAATAGGGAGAGAACGAAAATACGGGCGTCCGCGGACGCTCCGGGGCGGGAGGAGCATGCTGTTTTCCGAACTGAAATGCAAGGATGTGATCAATCTGAGGGACTGCAGGAAGCTGGGACATATCGCGGACTTTGAATTTGACGAGTGCACGGGCTGCATCTGCAGGGTGATCGTTCCCGGAAGCGCGAAATGGAAGTCGCTGTTCGGCTGTGACGAGGGAAGGGAGATCTGCTACAAGGATATCAAACGGATCGGGCCGGACATCATCATCGTGGATCTGCCGGAGTGCTGAAGCGCATGCCGCCGGTTGACACCCCCGAAAGGCTCCGCTATAATTGAGGGAAACGAGAAGGCGCAGCCTCAGGAGGTAAGCATGAAATGTCCATTCTGCGGTCACGACAACACGCGCGTGATCGATTCCAGACCTGCGGATGAAAACAATTCCATCCGCCGCCGCCGTGTCTGCGACGAATGCAGCCGGCGGTTTACCACCTATGAGAAGGTGGAGACCATTCCCCTCATCGTGATCAAGAAGGACGACAACCGGGAGACCTACGACCGGGCCAAGATCGAGGCCGGCGTGCTGCGGGCCTGTCATAAGCGTCCCGTGAGCGCGAATCAGATCACAAGGCTGGTGGACGATGTGGAGACGGAGGTTTTTAACCGGGGAGAAAAGGAAATTTCCAGCCGGGTGATCGGCGAACTGGTCATGGACAGGCTCAAGAGCCTGGACGCGGTGGCCTATGTGCGCTTCGCCTCCGTATACCGGGAATTCAAGGATATCAACACCTTTATGGACGAGCTGAAGAAGGTGATGGGGGGAAAGGAATAGACGGAACCGGAAGCGCAGGCGTGCTCCGGGCCGGAGAAAAACGCCGGAGAGCACGGCATTTTTTTCTTGCTTTTTTCCTGTATTGCGTATACAATAGGCCAGGAAGTTTCAGAAACTGAATAAAGAAAAGGTACTTTCACGCGAGACGTAAAAGTGCTGAGAGAGAAAGGAAAACACATGAAGACAGAAGCAGTAAAAAGGATCCTTTTGACTTTGGTGTGCGGCGCGCTGACTGTTGCACTGGGCGCATGCTCAGGCGGCAAGGAAGAGGAGAACTCTACTCAGATCACGATTGGGATATCTCAGGATATCGAGGACAGTCTTGACCCCCACAAAATGGTGGCGGCAGGAACCAAGGAGGTATTGTTCAATCTGTATGAAGGTCTTGTCAAGCCGGACAGCAGCGGCGAGCTGCAGCCTGCCATTGCCAGCAGCTATTCCATATCGGAGGATGCGGGCGCCTATACCTTTACCCTGAGGGAAGGGGTAACGTTTCATGACGGCAGTCCGGTGACGGCGGAGGACGTGAAGTATTCCATAGACAGATGCGCCGATACCGCGGACGGAGGTCCCCTGGTAGCGGCGTATTCCAATATTGAGAGTGTGAACATCCTGGATGAGAACACGGTGGAGGTGGTCCTGAAGACCCCGGATTCCGATTTCCTTGCCAATATGACCACCGCCATTATTCCGGCTTCCAATGAAAGCCCGGATACCAATCCCGTGGGAACGGGCCCCTATAAGTATGTCTCCCGCTCCCCGCAGGAGAATTTCATCGTGGAAAAGTATGACGGCTACTGGGGGACGCCGGCCAACATTGACCAGGTGATCTTTAAGGTATGCGCCAACGCGGACTCCATCGTCATGGATCTGCAGGGCGGCTCCATCGACATGTTCGCCCGGCTGACCACCACCCAGGCTTCCCAGCTGGGAGACCAGTTCAACGTGCTGGAGGGCACCATGAATCTGGTGCAGGCCATGTACCTGAACAACGCGCAGGCGCCCTTTGACAGCGAACTGGTGCGCAGGGCCTTCTGCTACGCGGTGGACCGGCAGGGGATCATGGATCTGATCTCGGACGGAAAGGGAACGGAGATCGGAAGCAGCATGTTCCCGGCCTTTGCCAAATATTATATGCCGGAGCTGAACGACATGTACAGCCAGGACTACGAGCAGGCGAGGGCGCTTCTTGCCGCGGCGGGTTATCCGGAGGGCTTTACCTTTACGCTCACGGTGCCCTCCAATTATCAGCAGCACATCGATACGGCGCAGGTGCTTGCCCAGCAGCTTCAGAACATCGGCGTGACGGCGGAAATCGAGCTGGTGGAATGGGAAACCTGGGTTTCCGAGGTCTACACCAACCGGAACTTCCAGGCTACCGTGGTGGGCGTGGACGCTTCCAATCTGACGGCGTCCGCCCTGCTTTCCCGTTTCGTATCCGACGCGCCGGACAATTTCATCAATTTTGACAGCGCGGATTATGACGCCGCCTATGCCCGGGCGGAGGCGGCCGTGGACGACGCGGAGAAGACGGAGAGCTTCAAGGAATGCGAACGCCTGCTGGCGGAGCACGCGGCGAACGTATACATTCAGGATCTTCCGTGCCTGGTGGCGCTGAATAAAAAGTACGCGGGCTATGAATTCTATCCGCTGTACGTCCAGGATGTGTCCAAGCTGTATCTTGTGGAGGAAGCCACGGAAGCGGCGACGGCGGCGACGGACGCGGACGCATAGCGGACCGGCGCTCCCGCAGGGAGGAAAGTATGAAACTTGCAGCAAAGAAATTCCTTTCCATGGTGATTACGGTCCTGGCAGTGGCCTTTCTGGTTTTTCTTGCGTTCGCCGTGATTCCGGGAGATCCGGCGACGGCGCAGCTGGGAACCCAGGCCACGCCGGAACGGGTGGAGGCGCTGCGGGAGGAGATGGGCCTGAACCGGCCTCTTGCGGTGCGCTTTGGAGAATGGGCGCTTGGCATGCTTCACGGCGATATGGGAATTTCCTACAGCTACGGGACGCCGGTTTCAGAGCTGGTGGGGGACAAGATCCCGATCACGCTGACGCTGACGCTGATGGCGTTTCTTCTGATGCTCGTCATCTCCATCCCGCTTGGGCTGTTTGCCGCCCGGCATGAGGGCGGCGCGGCGGATCATGTCATCATGGCTGTCAATCAGGTGATCATGGCGGTGCCGCCGTTCTTTTCCGGCATTCTGATCACGCTGGTGTTCGGGCTGATCCTGCGCCTGTTTGTGCCCGGGGGCTACGTTTCCTATACGCAGAGCATCCCGGGCTTTGTCGGATATCTGTTTTTCCCGGCGCTTGCCATCGCCCTGCCGAAGGCCGCCATGGCCGTGAAGCTGCTCAGAAGCTGTCTGGCGGGAGAAAAGAGGAAGGATTACGCGAGGACCGCCTACAGCCGGGGAAACAGCACGAAGCAGGTCCTGTACCGGCATCTTCTGAAAAATGCCATGATCCCCGTGACCACTTTCCTGGGAATGGCGCTCTCCGATATGGTGGCGGGAAGCATCGTGATCGAGCAGGTGTTCAATATCCCCGGACTCGGCAGGATCCTTCTGACCTCCATATCCAACCGGGATTATCCGGTGGTGGAGGCGATCATCGTCCTGCTGGCGTTTCTGGTCATTTTTATCAATTTCCTGGTGGACTGCATCTATCGGAAGGTGGATCCAAGGGTGCGGGTACAGTAAGAAGCAGGGGCAGGGGGCGCGCGTCCAGCGCGCCCTGCGTGCCGGAAGGGAGACCTGCCATCATGAAAAAGAAAAATTTCAATCTGCTTTTCGGCGGCGCGCTCACGCTGATCGTACTCCTGTTTGTGGGAACGGGATTTTTCTGGACGCCCTGGGATCCCAACGCCATGGATGAGACGGCGCGCTTCGCGGGCGTCAGCCTTTCCCATCCCTTTGGCTGCGACAACTTCGGCAGGGATCTTTTAAGCAGAGTGATGAAGGGCGGGGGCATGACGCTTGCCATCGCCGCGGCGACGGTGGCGTTCGGCACCTTTTTCGGGATCCTGCTCGGCGCTATTACCGGTTATTTCGGCGGCTGGCTGGACGAGATCCTGATGCGCGTCAACGACGTGCTCTTCGCCTTTCCCAGCATTCTGCTGGCGCTGGTGTTCATCGGCGTCCTCGGGTCCGGAAAGGGAAATGTGATCCTTGCCCTGGGCATTGCCTTCATCCCCAGCTTCGCCAGGATCGTGCGCGGGGAATTCCTGCGCTGCAGAAGCATGGATTATGTGAAGCTCGCAAGGCTCGCCGGCGCGGGGAGCCTGCGCATCATGTTCGTCCACATCCTGCCCAATACCATACAGGTCCTTCTTCCCGCCGTGATGATCGGCTTCAACAACGCCGTGCTGGCGGAGGCGGGCATGAGCTATCTTGGGATCGGCGTGCAGCCGCCGGATTCCAGCCTGGGACGGATGCTTTCGGAATCCCAGAGCTATCTGTTTACTTCGCCCGGATCAGCCTTATTCCCCGGCCTGTTTCTGGTGCTCATGGTGCTGGGCTTCAGTCTGCTTGCGGACGGCCTGAAGGAAAGAGACGGGCAGCCTGTCTGAAGAAGCTGTCAATAACTTCTCGGAATCTCAATGAATGAGATCCCAACTGAAAATTGACAACTGAATATCGTGCAGGAAGCGAAGTTTGAGAAAAATGGACATAAACATTGGACATAGCAGGTACTATGCCTTGAAAAATCT